>NZ_JASCQQ010000012.1:0-391567 GCF_030012485.1 Halomonas rhizosphaerae | reverse complement strand
TTGGGGTAGTTGGGCCCGCCGCCGCCTTCCGGTGCCACCCAGGTGATGTTCTGGGCCGGGTCCTTGATGTCGCAGGTCTTGCAGTGCACGCAGTTCTGGAAGTTGATCTGGAAGCGTGGCTTGCCGTCGTCGTCCTCGACCACCTCGTAGACCCCCACCGGGCAGTAGCGCTGGGCCGGTTCGGCATATTCGGGCAGGTTGTCGCGGATCGGCAGCTCGGGGTCGGCCAGCTTCAGGTGGCAGGGCTGGTCTTCCTCGTGGTTGGTGTTCGACAGGAACACCGAGGAGGGCTTGTCGAAGGAGAGCTTGCCGTCCGGTTTCGGGTAGTCGATCTTCTCGCACTCACTGGCGGGCTTGAGCGTCGCATGGTCCGGCGTGGTGTCGTGGAGGCTGGGCAGCTTGCCGCCGAGCAGCTGGTCGGCGAAGTTGTAGGCGCCGCCCAGGAAGGTGCCGTACTTGTGGATCGCCGGGCCGAAGCTGGCACTCTCCTTGAGTTCGGCGTAGGCCCAGCTGGTCTCCCACTTCTCGGTGAAGCGCGTCAGCTCCTGGCCGCCCTCGTCGCCCTCCGCGAGGGCCTCGAAGACGCTCTCCGCGGCCACCAGGCCGGACTTCATGGCGGTGTGCAGGCCCTTGATCTTGGCGAAGTTGAGCGTGCCGGCGTCGCAGCCGATCAGCAGCCCCCCGGGGAAGGTCATCTTCGGCAGGCAATTCAACCCGCCCTTGGCGATGGCGCGAGCCCCATAGGCGACGCGCTTGCCGCCCTCGAGATGTGTCGCCAGCACCGGATGGTGCTTCATGCGCTGGAACTCGTCGAAGGGCGACAGCCAGGGGTTCTGGTAGGAGAGGTCCATGATCAGGCCGACCACCACCTGCTGGTTCTCGGCGTGGTAGAGGAACCAGCCGCCGTGGGTGTGCTTGTCCAGCGGCCAGCCGGAGCCGTGCAGCACCAGCCCGGGTTCATGCTGCTCGGCGGGAATGTCCCACAGCTCCTTCAAGCCGATGCCATAGTGCTGCGGGTCCTTGCCCTCATCGAGCCCGAAGCGCTCGATCAGCCGCTTGCCCAGATGGCCCCGCGCCCCCTCGGCGAACAGGGTGTACTTGGCGCGCAGCTCCATGCCCGGCATATGGCCATCCTTGGGCTGGCCGTCGGCGCCCACGCCCATGTCGCCGATCAGTATGCCGCGCACGGTACCGTCCTCGTCCTGGATCACCTCCTGGGCGGCGAAGCCGGGGAAGATCTCCACGCCCAGCGCCTCGGCCTGCTCGGCCAGCCAGCGGCATAGGTTGCCGGCACTGATCACGTAGCGTGTCATGTCCCCGCCGGTGTTGTGCATGGAGGGCGGCACCAGCGCATTGGGCAGCTTCTGGCCCTTTTCGGCGTCCTTGAGCAGGTAGACCTCGTCGCGGGTGGCCGGCGTGGTCAGCGGGGCGCCCCGCTCCTCCCAGTCGGGGAAGAGCTCGGCCAGGGCGCGGGGTTCGAAGACCGCCCCGGAAAGGATATGGGCGCCCACCTCGGAGCCCTTCTCCACCACGCACACCGTCAGCTCCTGCTCCGCCTCGTTGGCCTGCTGCATCAGGCGAGCCGCCGCCGAGAGGCCCGAGGGTCCGGCGCCGACGATGACCACATCGAAGTCCATGGAATCGCGTTCGACCACTTCCACGGTGTTCTCCTTTATTGGAACTTGGGGTCAGACCACGTCGGCGAGGTGTTCGCTGACATGCTCGAGGTGATGATCGATGTCACCCAAGTAGTGATCGAACATTACCAGGCGCTTGGCGTAGTGGGACACATAGCACTCCTCGGTCATGCCCATGCCACCATGCAACTGGATGGCCTGCTCGGCGACGAAGCGGGCTGCCTCGCCGCAATAGGCCTTGGCCGCGGCGAGGCGATAGTCGCGCTTGGCAGCGGGAAGTACGAGGCTGGTCGCGGCAAGAATCGCCATTGAGCGGGCCTGCTCGAGGTGCAGGTGCATGTCGACCATGCGGTGCTGCAGGCTCTGGAAGCTGGACAGGGGCTGGCCAAATTGCTGGCGTTCCTTGAGGTAGTCGAGGGTCTGCTCACAGGCCACCTCCATGGCACCGACCGCTTCGGCGCATAGCGCCGCGCGGCCGAGGGCCAGGGTGGCGTCGAGTGCATCGCCGGCATCCTCGCCCAGGCAGGCCGCATGGGGGAGGGCTACCCCCGACAGCTGCAGGTCACTGGCCGGCTGGTCATCGATGGTTCGGTAGTCGCGACGGCTCAGGCCGGCGGTGTCGGCGGGGACCACGAACAGGCCCAGGCGATGGTCATCGAGACGTGCCGTGACCAGCAGGGCGGCGGCCGTAGCGGCATTGAGTACCACCTGCTTGCTGCCTTCTAGCACCCAGTCCTCGCCGTCACGTTTCGCCGTGGTGGCGATACCGTGGACATCATGGCGGGCGGTGGATTCCTGACAGGCCAACGCCAGCTGATGCTCGCCCTCCAGTAGCGGAGTCAACCAGAGTTCCTGCTGCCCGGCGTCGCCGAGCCGGGCGAGCAGCTCGCCGGGCAGCACCAGGCCGGCAAGATAGGGTTCGGGGACCAGGCCGCGTCCCAGGGCCTGCATGATGATCATCAGGTCGATGCCGTTGCCGCCGAGACCACCGACCTCCTCGGCGAAGGGCATGTGCAGCAGCCCCAGTTCGGCGAAGGTCTGCCACAGTGCCGAGCATTCCTCGGCCGGTGCCTCGAGCATGGCGCGGCGTTGCTCGGGAGAGACCCGGTCGTCGATAAGGCGGTTCAGGGTATCGGCGAGCATGCGCTGCTCGTCGCTCAGGGAAAAGTCCATGTTGGCTCCTTACATGCCAAGAATTGTTTTGGCGACGATGCTCTTCTGGATCTCGTTGGCACCCCCATAGATGGAGAGTTTGCGTCGGTTGAAGTACTGGGCGGCGCCCGCGGCGCTCTCGGCGAGGGCCGGATCATCGAGCTCGGCGTCGCCGTGGAGGAAGTCGGGGAAGTAGGGCAGCGCAGCCGGCCCCAGGGCGCGTCGGGTCAGCTCGCTGAGCTCCTGACGCAGCTCGGAGCCGCGTACCTTGAGCAGCGAACTCTCCGCCCCCGGTACGCCTCCGTCGCGGGACGCGGCGATGACGCGCAGGTTGGTGACCTCCAGGGCCATCAGCTCGAGCTCGGCCTTCACCACCCGCTGACGGAAGCTCGCCAGCTCGATCAGCGGGCGGCCACGATGCTGCACCCGTGTGGCTAGCGACTTGAGATGGCGCAGCGCCTGCTTGGCGTGGCCGAGCCCGGCGATACCGGTGCGTTCATGGGTCAGCAGGAACTTAGCACAGCTCCAGCCCTCACCCTCTTCGCCGATGCGGTTGGCCACCGGCACGCGAACCTCGTCGAGAAATACCTCGTTGACTTCGTGGGCGCCATCCAGGGTGATGATCGGCCGTACCGTGATGCCCGGACTCGCCATGTCGATCAGCAGGAAGCTGATGCCGGCCTGCTTTTTGGCGTCGGGGTCGGTACGCACCAGGCAGAACATCATGTTGGCGTACTGCCCCAGGGTGGTCCAGGTCTTCTGCCCGTTGACGATATAGTGATCGCCGTCGCGCACGGCTCGGGTCTTGAGGCTGGCCAGGTCGGAGCCGGCACCGGGCTCGGAGTAGCCCTGGCACCACCAGTCCTGGTTGGCGAGGATGCGCGGCAGGTAGTGGCACTGCTGCGCTTCGCTACCGAATTTCATGATCACCGGAGCGACCATGTTGACGCCAAACGGCACCACGGTCGGGGCATGGGCGGCGGCGCACTCCTCGTCGAAGATATGGCGTTGCACGGGTCCCCAACCGGGACCACCGTGCTCTTGGGGCCAGTTGGCGGCGAGCCAGCCGCGCTCACTGAGAATATTCTGCCAGCGCACGTGATCGTCGGCGGAGAGCCGCCGTCCGAGCCGCACGCGCTCGCGGATGTCGTCGGGGAGGGAGGTGGCAAGAAAGTCGCGTACCTCCTGGCGGAATGCCTGCTCCTCGGCACTGTAGGTCAGGTTCATGGGGACGTCTCCGAACTGGCGGATGCGGTGAGGGTGGCCTGGCGATGGGGACCGCCGAGGTGACGTGGGTAGCCCAGGGCCTCGACGGCCAGCAGGTCGATATCGCTGGTGCGGTAGCAGCGCCCCTGCTCGGCGAGGGCCAGGCTGGCCGCTACCATGGCGGCGTACCGGTCATCAGGCGAGGCATTCGCCGCCTTGTACAACGCGGCGAGCAGGCCCTCGTGGCGGCTCACCACGACGGCCTGGCGCAGGGCCTTGAGGGCCGTGGCCGCGGCCTGCTGCTGGTCGGCGCTGGCGCGAGTGGCGACCAGTTCCACCAGCGTGCCCTGCGGCGGCGTGACCAGGACCAGCTCCGCGTTCAGGTGATCCAGCCGGCCCTCGGCATCGGCCGGCTGCAGGGCGATACGCAGGCACGCCGCCGGGCAAGCGGGGGACGCTTCGTCGGGGGCGATCAGGCAGGCCTGGGTCGACTCGTCCGGGTGGTCGGTGAGCTCGATGTCGGTACGCCCGACATTGCCCTTGAGGCGCTCGAAGAGCGGATGCTCGCCGAGCAGGGCGATGCGGGTCAGCGTCGGGGGATCACCGGCCTCGGGGACCCGGTGCGGGGCGCGGGCGGCGAAGAAAGCGTGGATCAGCCCGGCCCGCTGGGGGGAGTCCATGCAGGCGAGGAACAACTCGCGCTCGCGTCGCAGCCCCTCGGCCAGGCTGCCTTCGGTGCTGGCCGCGATGGCCTCGATGCAACGGAATGGCGAGAACAGGTCGGGTGCTTCGGCCTCGAGCCGAGCCCGATGGCGGGCGATGGCCGCGGGGTCGGCGGCGGGTGCGGGCAGCTCGCCGGTCCGGCGGGCGGTGCGCTGGCCCTCCAGGATGGCGCGGGCGGCACCGAGGCCGGCTTCGAGCGGGGCATCGGTCGCGTCGATGGCATCGATGATACCCAGCGTCAACGCCTCGTCGGCAGGCACGAAACGCCCGCTGGTGATCAGCTCCAGGGCGCAGTCCACACCGACCAGGCGGGGTAGCCGCTGGGTGCCGCCGGCACCGGGTAACAGGCCGAGCTTGACCTCGGGCAGGCCGACCCGGGTGCCCTGCAGTGCTACACGGTAGTGACAGCCCAGTGCCACCTCGAGGCCGCCGCCGAGGGCGGTGCCGTGCAGTACTGCCACCAGGGGCTTGGTGCTGGCCTCGAGCCCTGCGATGACCTCCGGCAGTATCGGCTGTCGGGGCGGCTGGCCGAACTCACGGATATCGGCGCCTGCGATGAAGGTACGGCCCTCGGCCATCAGTACCAGGGCACGTGCGCCGTCATCATTCAGGCCCTGGTCGAGCGCGTCGAGCAGGCCGCTGCGCACGGCGTGGCCGAGGGCGTTGACGGGTGGATTGTCGATGCGGATCACGCCGATGTCGCCATGGCGCTGGTAGTGGACACACGCAGGCATGCAATGAGCTCCAGGTGATAGTCATCGTATGGGGCGGGGCCGCTTACAGCCCCGGTTCGGGCGAGCCGTTTCGGGCGTGGCGCTGACTCCAGCGGGCCAGCAGCACGGCAGGCACCAGGGCAGCCAGCGAGATGCCGAGCAGTTCGACTTGACTGAGCGGCACCATGCCGCCCCCGGGCAGGGCCAGTGTCAGCCCCGCGACCAGCACCAGGGCGCGGATCGCCGTTTCCAGGATAGCGCCATGGCCCAGTCGCCCGACCCAGAGCAGATAGCCCTGCATGGCCGAGGCGAACAGCACGATGCCCACCAGTGCCTGGACGAACACCAGCACGATCTGCAGGGGCTCGCCCTGCATGATCAGTGCCGGATTGAGCACGAACAGGAAGGGGATGAAGTAGATCACGCTGCCCAGTCGCATGGCCTGCAGGCCGGTCGCCATCGGCCGCGCCCCGGCGACGGTGGCGGCGGCGAAGGCGCCCAGCGCCACCGGCGGCGTGATGAAACTGAGCATGCCCCAGTAGAGGATGAACATGTGCACCGCCATGGGGTCGAGGCCGCCGCCCTGGATCAGGGCCGGCGCCAGGGCCACCGCCAGGAAGATGTAGGCGGCGGTCACGGTCATGCCGATGCCCAGCACGAAGCTAGTCAGGGCCCCCATGATCAGTAGCAGCGGCACGCTGCCACCCGCCAGGTGGATGAAGTCGTTGGCGATGGTGCCGGAGAGTCCGGTCATCGACAGGGCACCCACTAGCATGCCGACCCCGGCAAGGATGGCGATCAGCTCCGCGAACAGCCTTGCCGCCCCCGACAGCGTGTCACCCACGTCCTTCCAGCCCCAGCGGTTGTGCCTGGAGAGCTGGTTGAGGACCAGAAGCAGCGCCGTGGCATAGAAGGGGGCCACCGCCTCGCGTTGCATGACCAGCAGCATCCATACCAGCAGGGCAAAGACGAAGATGAAGTACCAGCCCTCCTTGATGGTGGCCCACAGCGACGGCAGTTCCTCGCTGGGAAGTCCCTTGATGTCATGGCGCGCGGCATAGGCGTCGATCTGGATGAACAGGCCCAGGAAATAGAGGACCGACGGTATCACTGCTGCCAGTGCCACGGCGGCATAGGGCACGTCGAGGAACATGGCCATGACGAAGGCCGTGGCGCCCATCACCGGTGGCATCAGAACTCCGCCGGTGGAGGCACAGGCCTCCACCCCGCCGGCGAAGGAGCGGGTCATGCCGATGCGTCGCATGGCGGGAATCGACAGCACGCCGGTGGTCAGCACGTTGCTGATCACGCTGCCGCTCATCGAGCCCATCAGGCCGCTGGAGAAGATTGATACCTTGGCCGGGCCGCCTCGCACATGGCCGAGCAGGGCGAAGGCCAGGTTGATGAAGAACTTGCCGCCGCCACTCTTCTGCAGCACTACCCCGAACACCAGAAAGCCGATGACCAGGCCGGCGAAGGCCTGCAACGGCACCCCCATGATGCTTTCTGTACTCATGGTGTGGTACATGGCCGTCTCCTCGAGGGAGGAGGGGAAGGCCTGGATCGGTCCTGGCATGACGTCGGCGACCAGGGGGTAGAGCGAGAAAGCGGTGACGATCACGGCGATGGGCCAGCCGCCGGCACGTCGCGCTGCCTCGATGATCAGCAGCCAGAAGGCGTAGCTGGCCCAGATGGCGGTCTCCGGGGCGGCGAAGGCCCAGCCGCGCTCGAGGATGGACTCGGCGTGGAAAACGAAATAGCCGCCAACGATTAGGGTCAGGGCACTGAGCAGGTAGTCGTACCAGGGAATGGGCCTGTGCTGTGCGGCGGCACGGAGAGGCCAGAGCAGGTAGACCAGGGGCAGCAGCAGCGCCACCACCGCATAGTAGAAACGTGTCTCGAGGCCCGTGACGATGTTCAGCATGCCGAGATTGAACAGGTAGTCCAGGGTCATCAGCATCAGTGCGATCGTGACGGTACCCGGGATCCAGCTCAGCCAGGATGGCAGTTGGCGAATCTGACTGATCTTCTCCCTCACCTTCTGCGGTGAGCCGCCTTGTGTCTTCGCTGTGGTCATGTCGGGGTCCAGGGCATTGGAGCGTTACTCTCGGGAAGGCGAAGCGGGGCAGCCTGGGCCGCCCCGGCGGGGAATCACTCGAAGACGGGGTCGAGACCGGCGTCACGCAGGGCGTCGGCCCGTGCCGTCATCCAGGCTTCGCGAAATGCGTCCTCGTCATCCGGGGCACCCTCTTCGATGAAGGCGTTCCAGGTCTCGAGCAGCAAGGCCTGCCGCTCAACCAGGGATTCCTGGTGCGCCTGCATCTCGTCGGTCCAGACACCGACCTCCTCGTAGTACGCCACCACGGCGTCGTGGAAGGGGATTACCCACTGCAGGTCCTGATGCTCGAGCGCGTAGCCCACCGCGCCCGGTGCCGCATCCTTGTAGTCGTCGTAGTTGTCCTGCAGGGCCTTGATCAGCCCGTAGGCGACCTTGTCGTCGAGGTCCTGGTTGGCGACTACGATGGGATAGGGGTAGCTGGCACTGGGCACCGGGTTGTCGGCACTGATACCGCCGGCCCCGGAGGTGACTTCATGGGGGCGGAAATAGGGGGCGATCGCCTGCATGCGCTCCCAGCCCTCTGCATCGTCCGGGTCGAGCGTCGGCCAGCTGATGCCGCGCGGACTGCTGGCGAGCTGCTGGGCAGGAGGCGTGACGGTGGTCGTGAAGGAGGCATCGACGTTGCCGGCGATGAGACCGTCGAAGGAGCGGCCGTAGCCGGGGTACTCGACGCGTTCGACATCGTCCCAGGTCAGGCCGCCGAAGGCCAGGTAGGCCTCCGTGCCCTTGTTCAGGGCATCGTCGCCGCGAATATAGGCCACGCGCTTGCCCTTGAGGTCGGCCGGCGTCTCGACATCCAGATCGCCTGCCACCGCCAGCGAGAGTCCGAAGGAAGCCGTCGAGGTGGTGATTACTCTCAGCGGTTGGGGCCCCCAGTCGGGATGGGCGAACATCAACACGCCCTCGGCGCCATAGTAGCTGGAGATGCCGCAGGCGCACAGGTCGACTCGCCCCTGCTTGAGCGGGGTCATGCGCGAGACGTCGTTGTCGCCAGGCAGAATGCGCACTGAGGTGTCGTAGTGGTCCTGCAGCATGCCGCCGATGGCGACGGCCTGGGCATAACCACTGGAATTGGTGCCGTACGCGGTCCACGCCATGGTGCGCGGAAGTTCCACTTCCTCGCTGGCCTGAGCAGCAGCGGTGAGCAGCGCGAGTGGAAGTGTGGCAATAACGAGATGACGGGCGTGCTGACGCATGAATGGCTCCTGAGTCGTGGTGATGCTAGTTGTTTTGCTATGCGGTACTCTGTTTCGCTTGCATTCCGATACTAGGGAAGGCAGTAGGAGGGTGTCAACGCCTGTTCGTAGGCGCCACAAGACGACCTCTTCCGCTTGGCGAAATTGTTATCGCAATATCATGAATTCAAAATCAATTTCATCATGTGAAAGCTGGCAAGGAGGGCGCCCTTGCGCCTTGATGTGCGACCAATGTCTAGTTACGCAACTAGCGGTAAAACATCGTCTGGATCAGTAGCCAAGTGCGCAGGCCCGACAGTGAGCCGCAAGGTGGGAGGCGGAGATTAGGGGGAGGGGATGGCGCAGGCAAAGTGGCGACCGCAGGACACCCGTCAAGAGCGCTCGTCTTCGGGTCGCCGCTTGAGCTCGGCCCAGGCGGCGTAGGTGCTGAGGAAGACCCGTCCGGTGAGGTCGTCGAGGAAGTCGCTGTGCTTGAGGCGGTCCATCACCGGTCCCTTCACCTCGGCCAGGTGCAGGGTGACCCCCGAGTCCTCGAGCCGGGCATTGATGGCGTCGAGGCTCTCCAGTGCCGAGGCGTCGATCAGGTTGACCGCCGAGCAGATCAGCACCACGTGCTCGAGTTCCGGACGGCTTGCCACCAGCGCATAGACGGTGTCCTCGAGATAGCGGGCATTGGCGAAGTAGAGGCTCTCGTCGACGCGCAGCATGGCCAGGTGGCTGACGGTTTCGGTCTCGTGACGCTCGATGCTGCGGAAGTGCTCGGTGCCGTCGATGCGTCCCACCAGTACGCTGTGCGGGCGGCTGGTGCGGTAGAGGAAGAGGGCGATGGAGAGCAGCACGCCCGAGATGATGCCGGCCTCCACCCCCTCCACCAGGGTCAGCACGATGGTCACTGCCATGGCCGAGAAGTCGCTACGCGAGTAGCGCCAGGTCTGGCGTACCAGGGGGATATCCACCAGGGTCAGGATGGAGACGGTGATGGTGGCCGCCAGGGTGGCGATGGGCAGGTGCTGCAGCAACGGGGTCAGCGCCAGGGTCGCCGCGCCGATGCCTAACGCCGCGAAGAGGCCGGCCATGGGCGTGCGGGCCCCGGATTCGAAGTTGATCACCGTGCGCGACAGCCCCCCGGTGACCGGCATGCCAGCGGAGAAGGCCGCGGCGAGGTTGGCACCCCCCAGGCCTACCAGTTCCTGGTTGGGCGAGATGCGCTCGCGACGTTTGGCCGCCAGCATCTGGGCCATGGAGATCGATTCGACGAACCCCACCACACTGATCAACAGGGCCGGGATCAGCAGGGTGCGCCACAGCGGCAGATCCAGCGGTGGCAGGCTCAGGGGTGGCAGCCCCCCGGGGATGGCGCCGACCACCGCCACCCCCCGGTCCGCGAGTCCCAGCCACCAACTCAGCAGCGTCGTCACGACCACCGCGAGCACCGGGCCCGCCCGGGCCAGCAGTGAGGCGAGCCCCTTTGGCAGTCTCAGTGCCCGCAGCATCCGTTCCCCGTAGCGTCGCATTCCGACCAGGAAGACGAGGCAGCCCAGGCCGAGCAGCAGGGTCGGCCAGTGGGTCTGCCCCAACTCGCCGCCGAGGCTGACCAGCAGGTCCAGCGCGGTGAAGCCGCTCGCCTGGATGCCCAGCAGATGGGCGGCCTGACTGGCGGCGATCAGCACCGCCGAGGCGGAGAGGAACCCGGCGATCACCGGATGGCTCAAGAAGTTGGCGAAGAAGCCCAGGCGCAGCAGGCCCATGGCCGTGAGCATCAGTCCGGAGAGCAGCGAGAGCACCAGGGCCGCCTGCAGGTAGTCTGAGGTGCCCGGGGCGGCCACCTCGGAGAGGGCCGCGCCGCTCATCAGGGCGATGATCGCCACCGGGCCCACGGCCAGGGTGCGGCTGGTGCCGAGTAGGGCGTAGGCGATGGCCGGCAGGATGCTGGCATAGAGACCGACCACCGCCGGCAGGCCGGCCAGCAGGGCATAGGCCAGCGACTGGGGTATCACCATCACGGTGACGATGACTCCGGCCAGCAGGTCGGCGCCGGCCAGTCGTCGGGTATAGTGGGGTAGCCAGGTGAGGATCGGCAGGTAGCGCTTGAGCATCCTTACTCGCCATGTCGGTGGCAGGGTCGACGAGAGCGGACCCGAGGCATGCCTACCAGACTAAACGATATTGGTCCCCGGGTTCAGGGTTGGGTAGCATTCGATAAATCAGTAGATCCGCATGACAACGCAGAAGGACACGCCATGAAGCCCGAGACCCTCGCCCTGCACCACGGCTATGCCCCCGATGACCAGCACGCGGTGGCGGTGCCGATCCACCAGACTACCTCGTTCTCGTTCGACAGCGCGCAGCATGCCGCGGACCTCTTCGACCTGAAGGTCGAAGGCAACATCTACTCGCGTATCATGAACCCCACCTGTGCGGTGCTCGAGCAGCGCGTGGCGGCCCTGGAAGGGGGCATCGCCGGGCTGGCGGTGGCGTCGGGCATGGCGGCCATCACCTACACCATCCAAACCATCGCCGAGGCCGGTGACAACATCGTCTCCATCAGCGAGCTCTACGGCGGCACCTACAACCTCTTCGCCCATACGCTGCCACGCCAGGGGATCGAGGTGCGCTTCGCCGACAAGGATGACATCGCCGGCCTCGAGTCGCTGATCGATGCCCGCACCAAGGCGGTGTTCTGCGAGAGCGTCGGCAATCCCTCTGGCAGCGTGGTGGACATGGCGGCTCTGGTTGATGTCGCCCATCGCCATGGCGTGCCGGTGGTCGTCGACAACACCGTACCGACCCCCTTCCTGTGGCGGCCCATCGAGCACGGTGCCGACATCGTTATCCACTCGGCGACCAAGTATATCGGCGGCCATGGCACCACCGTGGGCGGGGTGATCGTCGATTCCGGCCGTTTCCCCTGGGCCGATCACCCCGACCGCTTCCCGCTGCTCAACGAGCCGGATGTCTCCTACCACGGTGTCTGTTACACCCGCGACCTGGGCGAGGCCGCCTTCATCGGCCGTGCCCGGGTGGTACCGCTGCGCAATATGGGGGCGGCGCTTTCCGCCCAGGCGGCCTGGAACCTGTTGCAGGGCCTTGAGACCCTGTCGCTGCGCATCGAGCGTGTCTGCGACAACGCCCAGAAGGTGGCTCAGTACCTCGAGGGACACCCGTCGGTGACCTGGGTGCAGTACGCGGGCCTCGAGAGTCACAAGGATCACGCCCTGGCGCAGCGCTACATGGGCGGGCGTGCCTCGGGCATCCTCAGTTTCGGCATCCAGGGCGGTCGTGAGGCCGGGGCGCGCTTCTATGACGCGCTGGGCATGATCCTGCGGCTGGTCAATATCGGCGACGCCAAGACCTGTTCGTCGATCCCGGCCGCCACCACCCACCGACAGCTCAACGACGAGGAGCTCGAGGCAGCCGGCGTGAGGCCCGACATGGTGCGCCTCTCCATCGGCATCGAGCATGTCGACGACATCTTCGCCGACCTGGAGCAGGCCCTGGCCGCCAGTCAGGCCTGACGGCGCATCGGGCCATCGAATCCCCGCCACCGGGTCCAGCCACGGTGGCGGGGGTGAGAGGGGCATCCTGGGGGCTGCGGCGCGTCAGTCGCCAAGGACCTCCTTCGCGGGAGCATCGAGGCCGTGGCGGTCGATCAGCTCATCCAACTCGTTGACCAGCCACTTCCTGTCCTGGGGGTACATGATCTCGCCGCCATCAGAGACCATGAGGTCATCTCCCATCAACAGCTCCCGTACCTGGAGTTGGGGTGCGAGATATCGGCCACTGCCGCACTCAGGTTCGGGTAGAGTAGCGCCATGCCCAGTCCCCGAAGTTGAGAGTGCCCTTGACGAAGCCGAAGGCGACCACGAACGACGTCAGCATCATGAAGGAGCCCTCGGCGACGCCGAACTCCGACTCGGCCAGCGCCGGGACCACGGTACGCATCATCCCGATGGTCAGGCCGACCAGAAACACCTGGCCCAATTGATGGCTGAACTGGTGGAGGTTCTCGCGGATGCCGTGCGTGTAGCGCTCCTGGGCCGGGTCGGGTGTCATGGTGTTTCCTCTGGTACTGGTACTGGGACTGGCCGGTGTCGATACCTCGCCAGGTGGTTGGCCTCGGTGGAGTCGCCAGGGAACACCAGAGCGTCCCTACCTTTCGGATGTCGTCGAGGAACTGCCCGCCGGCTGTGGGTCAGTACTCAGTCGGAACCATAGCGTGGCCAGGGTTACCAGCAGGGCCAGGGGCAACATCGCCAGATTGAGGGCTTCCCAGCCCAGCCGATGGAGCAGCTGCCCGGCCATCAGTGCGCCGAGGGCCACCAGCGAGAAGATGATCAGGTCGTTGATGCCCTGCACCTTGCCGCGCTCGACCTCGGAGTGGACGGAGGAGAGCAGGGCACTGCCGCTCACGAACAGAAAGTTCCAGCCGATGCCCAGCAGCACCAGCGATATCCAGAAATGGACGATGCTGAGGCCCGTGGCGGCCACCACCGCCGAACCGGCCAACAGCGCGGCCCCCATCAGCAGGATACGGTCCACGCCGAAGCGCGCGATCAGGCTGCCGGTGATGAACGACGGGGCGAACATGCCCAGCACGTGCCACTGCATGATGAAGGCGACCTGGCCCATCTCGAAGCCCTGGGCACGCATGGCCAGCGGGGTAGCAGTCATCACCAGGGTCATGACAGTGTAGCCGACGGCGCCGGCCAGCACGGCAACCCCGAAGCTGGGTTGACGGGCAATGGTGCTCATGGGGCGTGAGGCGTCACCGGGCTTTGGCTCGCCGCTGGCGGGCACCCTGAGTCGGCTCAGCAGGCCGATGGCCACCAGGGCGAGCAGCGCGATCACCAGATAGGGGCCACCCGAGGGCACGCCAGCGATCAGGTCCCTGGCGGCACTGGCGTTCCAGGGACCCAGGAAGGCTGCCACCATGCCGCCGGCCAGGACGAAGGAGATCGCCCGGCTGCGAAACCCCGGGCTTGCCACGTCGACCGCGGCGAAACGGTAGTACATGGCAAACCCCTGATAGAGGCCGAGCAGCAGGTTGCCGGCGCAGAACAGCCAGAAGGAACCCGTGGCGATGCCCGCGAAACTGACCAGCCCGCCACCCACGCCGCCCAGGGTGGCCCCGGTGATGAACCCGCTTCTCCGGCCCACCCGCTTCATGTAGAGGGACGCCGGCAGGGTGGAGATCACGGTACCCAGCATCATGATGGCAATGGGCAGCGTGGCGAGCCCCGGGGTGGGGCTCAACTGCTGGCCGACCACGCCGCTCAGGGTCATCACCGTCACCATGGCGATGATGAACAGGGTCTGGCTGGTGACCAGGATGGCCACGTTGCGCTTTTCCCGGGGTACCGGCGCCATGGGTATTTCTCTTGTTCGGGATGGGGTGGTTCGGCTCAAGGGGACAGGTCTCAGAATGTCAGCACCCTGTCGGCCTGTTCGGTGGCCTCGGCCAGGGCGTCCATGGTACTGCGCTTGGCACCCGTCACCACCTCGTCATCGGTAAGCCCGCGGGCATCCATGCAGGTGCCGCACAGCAGGACCCGCCCCTTGGTCGTGACGCGCTTGACCATGCGTTCGGTGTTGTAGAAGCCGTCCGGGGTCTTCTGTCCCGTCTTGGCGCTGGATACCGCATCGCCCAGCAGGAAGAGGGTGACCTCATGTTCGCGCTTGATCAACGCATGGGCCAGACGAAGGCCGTTGTAGAGCCTTTCGGTACCGTAGGGGGGATCGTTGATGATGATGAGGGTCTGCATGGCGCGGTTTCCTTGCTGTCATTCTATGAAGTGATAGAATGATGGTCGTGACCACGATCTGCTGTCAAGCGACAGAGCCCCTTCGCCTTCCGAGCCGAGATGAACCGATGACCTCGCAACAAGACCTTCTCGATACCCTGGCCCAGGTCGCACGTGCCCTGGGCAACGGCCATCGCCTGGCGCTGCTGGAGCGGCTGGCGCAGGGGGATGCCGCGGTGGAGACGCTGGCCGTCACCACCGGCCTCACGGTGGGCAATGCCTCCCAGCACCTGCAGCAGCTGCGGCGTGCGGGGCTCGTCACCGCCACTCGCGCCGGCAAGCAGATGATCTACCGCCTGACCGACGAGCGCATCGTCAGCCTGATGGGGCTGATGCGGCAGGTGGCCGAGTCCAACCTGGCCGAGATGGAACGCCTGGTCGGACGACTGTTTGCCGAGGACGATGCGGGGGGAAGCCTGGAGGCGGTCTCTCGACACGAGCTGCTGGCCGGGCTGGAAAGCGGCAAGGTGGTACTGCTGGACGTGCGCCCCACGGACGAGTTCGAGTCCGGCCACCTGCCCGAGGCGATCAATATCCCCCTGGCACAGTTGGAGGAGATGCTGGACAGGCTGCCCCACGACAGGGAGATCATCGCCTACTGCCGTGGCCCCTATTGTGCGCTGTCCCATGAGGCCGTGCAGCGGCTGCGCCAGCTCGGCTATCGCGTCAGGCGCTTCGAGGAAGGCTATCCCGAATGGAAGGCGGCGGGTCTTCCCGTGACCTGAGGCCAGGCCATGAGTGACCTGCTCTTGACCCATGAACCGGTGGTTCGGGGCGCCGTCTTCATTACTATCCTGCTGGTGATGGCCGTCTGGGAGGTCGTCGCCAGGCGGCGTCCCCAACGGATAGGTCGCGCCAGGCGCTGGCCAGGCAACCTCCTGATCGTGGTCCTCGATACGCTGGCGGTTCGCCTGGTGTTTCCCCTTGCCGCCGTCGGCGCTGCCCTGGTCGCTGCCGAACAGGGCCGGGGCCTCTTCAACCTGGTGGTAGTACCGGGATGGCTGGCGATAGTGGCGTCAGTCGTCGTGCTGGATCTGGCCATCTACTTCCAGCACCGGCTATTCCATGCCGTTCCCTGGCTATGGCGCCTTCATCGCATGCATCACGCGGACCTGGAGTTCGACGTGACCACCGGCCTGCGCTTCCATCCCCTGGAGATCCTGCTGTCGATGGGCGTCAAGCTCGCCGTGGTGACCGTGCTGGGGGCACCGGCGGTGGCGGTAGTGCTCTTCGAAGTCCTGCTCAATGCCACCTCGATGTTCAACCATGGCAATGTCCGCCTGCCCGCCAGGATCGACCGCTGGCTGCGCCTTCTCGTGGTGACACCCGACATGCATCGTGTCCACCACTCCATCGTTCGTGAGGAAACGGACAGCAACTTCGGCTTCAACCTGCCGTGGTGGGATCGGCTCTTCGCCACCTACCGGGACCAGCCAGCCGCTGGCCACCTCGGCATGACGATCGGCATCGAGGCCTTCAGGGAGGCGCGCGATCTCCGGCTGGACCGCATGCTGATCCAGCCCTTCATGAAGGCGCGACCGCATGGGAAGCCGCCCCGGTCTTGACGTAAGGCGACCGATTCGGGCGGGTCCCCGTCGACCCTCTGCCTACAGATTCCACCCCATTGTCATGTCCGGAACTGGCGAAGGAAGCGGCAGTCCAGTCGTCGCTTCCAGGCCAGGGCCAGGCGCCCGCCCCACCAGCGGCGGCCGCGGATGGCGAGTCCCTGGCCGGCGCCCAGGTCGAGGATCGCCAGGGCCAGCCGCTGGGGAACGTAGGGGGTCAGGGGGCCACCGGCCAGGCGTGCCGCCAGGTTGTCGAGCAGCACCGGGGCCTGGCGGATGCCGTGGATGCGCAGGCGCGGCAGCTCGTGGTGCAGCATGGCCGCACAGTCGCCGGCGGCGAAGATGTCGGGATGGCCGGGGCTCTGCAGGGTGGCTTCCACGGCCAGGCCACGTCCGGGAATCAGTGGCAGGCCCAGTCGTTCGACCACCTCGGGCGGGGCCAGCCCCGAGGCATGCACGACATGGTCGGCCGCCAACCATTGCAGGCTGTCCTCGCCCCAGGCGTTGGTCTCGGTGGCGAAGGTCACCCCGCCGGCGGCATGGCCGGTGACGTTGAGGCCGAACCGGACCCGGATCTCGCGACGCTCGAGCTGGCGCATCAGCCAGCGCACGGCCCCTGCGGGGGCGCCTTCGAGTAACCGCTCGCCGCGGGTCACCAGCAGGATCTCGGGGCGGGCGGCATGGCGCCTGGCCAGTTCGCGCAACTGACAGGCTACCTCCACCCCGCTCGGGCCACCCCCGACGACGACCAGCCGGGGGGTGAGGCCACGGGAGAATTCCTGTTCCAGGCAGTGGCGCAGGGCGAGCAGCCGCGGGATCGGCTTGACGGCCCAGACACGCGGTCCCGGCGTGCGCCTGGCGGGGCAGGGCGTGCGCGACCCCAGGTTCAGCGAGAGCAGCGAGAAGTCGAGCTCGCGACCGTCATCCAGCCGGGCAATCCGTGCCTCCGGGTCGAGGTGAGCGAGGCGACCCCGCAGGGCTTGCACGCCAAAGGGGGCCGCCAGGCGGGTCGGGTCCAGGCGATCCTCGGCGGCGGTGTGGTGGGCCCCGAGCATGCCGGTGGCCCGTCCCGAGTACCAGAAGCTCCCGGGGTCGACGAGGGTGACATCGGCGGCCTCGAGGCGGTGGCGATGTCGGATCAGGTGCAGGTGGGCGTGCCCGGCACCGACCAGCAGCAGGCGGGGTCGTCCGGCGCGAGGAGGTGTGGGATCCATCCGGCGATGGTAGCGGAAAGGCGCAGGACAGGCGACACGGGCGCCCGGATTGACAGGCCGCAGCGAACGGGGCGTGTCAACGCGACGAGGTGGCCGGTGCGCTCGCCTCCCGGGGGCGTGACTGCCAGGCCGACCAGGAGTAGAGGGCCAGTCCTGTCCAGATCAGCATGAAGGTGGCCAGCTGTACCGGTGCCAGGGGCTCATGGAACACCAGCAGGGCGATGACGAACTGGATGGTCGGGTTGAGGTACATCAGGAAGCCCAGGGTGGCCAGACGCAGCCGCCGCGCGGCCCCGGCGAAGGCCAGCAGGGGTAGGGCAGTGATCACGCCGCTGGCCACCAGCAGGGCGGTGGTACGGCCATCCCCGAGGAAGTGGGAGAGCTCGGCCTGGGTGAGCCACCCCAGCGCCATCAGGGCCAGGGGCAGGAGCAGCAGGGTCTCGACGAAGAGTCCCGACAGCCCGTCCAGTGGCACCTGCTTGCGCAGCAGGCCATAGGTACCGAAGGAGAAGGCCAGGGCCAGGCTGATCCAGGGCAGCTCGCCCAGCATCACCAGCTGGATCGCGATGGCCAGTCCCGCGAGTCCCACCGCCACGCCCTGCAGGCGCGCCATGCGCTCGCGCAGTACCAGCATGCCGAGCCCCACGTTGACCAGCGGCGTCATGAAGTAGCCCAGGCTCGCCTGGAGCACATGCCGGGTCTCCACCGAATAGATGTAGAGCCCCCAGTTCAGGGCGATGAGCAGGGCGCAACCCAGCACCCGACCGAGGCGCCTGGGCTCGGCAATGGCCCGGCGGATGGGGGCCCAGCGGCCGAGCAGGGTGACCAGCCCGACCAGGAAGACACAGGACCAGATCACCCTATGAACCAGTATCTCGAAGGCGGGAACGCCCTGGAAAAGGGCGAAGAACAGCGGGAAGCAGCCCCAGGCCACATAGGCGGTCAGGCCGAAGGCGACGCCCTTGCCGGTTTCCTGGTGCGGGGCAGAGGTGGAATGGCTGGACATGAAGGCCTCGAATCGAAACGCGTAGACCTTAGCAGGCTATTGGCCGTGCCGCCATGGGTCTCGTGCGGCGGCTGACGATGACGGGGCTCCTGGGGTAGGCTGTGACGGGCCCATTACCTCGACGGGAGTCCCCCAATGAGCGAACTGAGAACAACCCTGGTGCAGTGCGACCTGCGCTGGGAAGACCCCGATGCCAACTGCCGGATGCTCGAGGAGACCCTGGGCGGGCTCGGCGCCGACGACACCGACCTGATCGTGCTGCCGGAGATGTTCGCCACCGGCTTTACCATGAATTCCCGGGAGATGGCCGAGCCCATGGCCGAGAGCCGGACCGTGGCCTGGCTCAAGGACCAGGCGGCCCGCCGCGGCTGCGTGGTCACCGGCAGTGTGGCCGTGGTGGAGAACGGCGACTACTTCAATCGCCTGGTCTGGGCGCGCCCGGACGGCAGCCTGGTCACCTACGACAAGCGTCACCTGTTCCGCATGGCCGGGGAGCACGAGCGCTACGCCATGGGCCACGAGCGGGTGATCGTCGAGCTCAAGGGATTCCGCATCCTGCTCAGCGTCTGCTACGACCTGCGCTTCCCCGTCTGGCTGCGCCAGCAGCCCGGGCCCGACGAGCACTTCGAGTATGACGCCCTGCTCTGCGTGGCCAACTGGCCGGCGCCGCGCCGCCACCCCTGGCGGGTGCTGCTGCAGGCCCGGGCCATCGAGAACCTCTGCCCGGTGATCGGCGTCAATCGGGTCGGCGAGGATGCCAAGGGACTCGCCTATGCCGGCGATTCCATGCTGGTCGATGCCAAGGGCGAGGCGCTGATCGACGAGCCTCGTGACATCCCCTTCCTGAAGACCGGCAGCCTCTCGCTCGAGGAATTGCACGGCTTCCGCGAGAAGTTTCCCGCCTGGCGTGATGCCGACCACTTCGGCCTCGCCGACGGGGTGGGCTACTGATGCGCCTGGACCGTTTCCTCTGCGAGACCACCGACCTGACGCGCAGCCTGGCCAAGAAGGCCCTGCACCGCGAGGAGGTCCAGGTGGACGGCGAGGTAATCAAGAACCCCGCCACCCAGGTCGACGAGCACACCCGTGTCACCTGGAACGGCGAGTGCCTGGCCCTGGTCGGCCTGCGCTACGTGATGCTGCACAAGCCCGAGGGGGTCGAATGCAGTGCCCGTCGCGGCCTCTACCCGCTGGTCCGCGAGCTGGTCGACCTGCCCCACGTGGAACGCCTGCAGACGGTGGGCCGGCTGGACGTCGACACTACCGGCCTGGTGCTGCTTACCGACGACGGCCAGTGGTCCCATCGAGTCACCTCGCCGAAGCGCCGCTGTGGCAAGGTCTACGAGGTCAGGCTGGCCGAGCCGCTGGACGGGGAGGCGCTGGACAACGCCGTGGCCCGTTTCGCCGCGGGGGTGCTGCTCGACGGGGAAGAGAAGCCGACCCGTCCCGCTGAACTGGCCATGCGCTCACCGTGCGTTGCCGAGCTGACCCTGTTCGAGGGCAAGTACCATCAGGTCAAGCGGATGTTCGCGGCCATCGGCCACCACGTGGTGGCCCTGCATCGCGAGTCGATCGGGCCGCTGTCACTCGGTGAGCTGAGTGCCGGCGAGTGGCGCGAACTCACCGAGGATGAGGTGGGGCTGTTCTGAGGCCGGGGCAGTGCCATGAGTCTTCGCTCGCCTCGGCCCCTGGGTGCCGGAGGCGTCAGGCGTAGGTCTCGATTCTCGCCCGTCCGCGGTGCTTGGCCGAGTACAGAGCCTTGTCGGCGAGCCCGATCAGCGTCAGCGGGTCGCCGGCATGCTCGGGGTAGGTCGCGATGCCGCAGGAGATCGACAGGGGCCCGAGCACCCTGTCACGGTGACGGAAACGCGTCCGGCTCAGCACCTCCAGCAGCTCTGCGAGGCGCGCCTCGGCGATGGCCGCGCTGGCCCCCGGCATGATGATGACGAACTCCTCGCCGCCCATACGGCAGACCACGTCGGCATCGCGGAAGTGGTGGGTCAGTACTCGTCCTACGCCGACCAGCACCGTATCCCCCGCTTCGTGCCCCTCGCGGTCGTTGAACTGCTTGAAGTGGTCGATATCGATCATCGCCAGGGTCAGCGGCGCGTCGTGTCGGCGTGCGACGGCCGCCTCGTGCTCGAGCAGCTCGTCGAAGTAGCGGCGGTTGTGCAGCCCGGTCAGGGCGTCCTGGTAGGAGTAGGCCTGCAGCTTCTCGACCATCTGCTCCAGTGCCCGCGTACGCTCGGCGACCTGCTTCTCGAGGGAGAGGTTGAGCCGGCGCAATTCGCGCTGGGTATGCCGGTAGTGCCATAGCGAGATCATCACGATGGCCAGCGCGAAGCCCAGCGCGGCCACGCTGACCGGAACACGGCGCCAGGGCAGCAGCCCATGGGCCACGGCCATGTCGACCAGCAGCAGCAGGGCGAAGAGCCCGTAGCTGGCGATGATCAGCTTCTGCTCGGCGTTGAGGGCGCCCAGGTGTATGACGATGGTCGTGAACATCACCAGCAGGGTGACCAGCAGCAGGGCATCGAAGGGCGGGAAGGTGCTGGAGAGGTCGATGACCCCGGCCAGCGCCAGTCCTGGCGCCATCACCAGGTAGCCCAGGTGGAGCTGCCAGATGCGCCTCAGCAGCGTCGGGCGTTGCTCGGCGAACCAGTGCTCCAGCATCAGCCCCATGGCCACCGGCAGGGTGTAGTAGCCGATAGCAGCCAGGGTGTCCCAAAGCAGCGGGACCTCCAGCAGCAGCTGGCTGGCCTGCGTCTCGGCCAGCAGCATGCTGCCCGCCCCGAGGGCGAACAGCCCGATGCCGAAGAAGCTTCGCCGGTTGGCCTGTACGAGGGCGAAGATGAAGGCGAGCAGGGCGAGCAGCAGCAGGAAGGCGCTGATGACCAGGTCCCCGGCCGAACGCTCGAGGATGTAGTGCAGCAGGTCGAGGCGGTCCATCAGCTTGACCTCGCCCCACAGGCCGATGTCGGTGTAGTCGGAGAAGACGCGGAAGTGGAGGGTCTTGCCCGCGAAGGCCTCGGGCAGGCTGATCATGTGCCAGGGCCAGCCCTCGAAGCGTCCCTCCCCGCGGGCATCGAAGTGCCCGTACTGGTAGATCAGCTCGTCTTCCAGCCAGGCCTGGGTGATCAGGTCGACGCTGTAGATGTAGAGCACCGGGTCGCGCCACTCGCCCTCGGGGAGGGTGATGCGAAACCAGGCGTGCTTGCTGCCTCCACGGCCCGGAGGGTTGGAGGGGAAGGCGATCGGCTGCCACTCGCCCTGCGAGGCCGGGTCGTCGACCCAGGCCGGGGTGCCGTCGGCCTGGAAGGGAGAGTCCCCCCAGCGATATTCCCAGCCCTTGTCGAGGTCCAGCGGGGCGGGGCCGGCACAGACGGGCGCGGCCATCAGCAACGCCAGCAACAGGGTCCCGAGCAGGGAGAAGAGGAGTGTACGCATGGCGTCCTGAGGCCTCGGATCAGATCGACAGTGTAACCCAGCGTAACCCGTGGCGGATGTCTCCTTTGTCAACGCCCCGCTGCAGGGCGCAAGACATTCTGGGCGAGGCGCTATTATACCGTTATCTATCTATGTGACTGGTAGTAGAAGCCCCGGGATACGGACTCATGAGCGAGAGTGGCAAGACATTACAAGCCTCCCGCTGTATGCGGCAACGTTGCCCAGCCATTGGGACCGTTTCGCTGATCGGCTCACTCGCGCGGGACAAGCCCGGCGGCCGCCACCAAGGCCCGTGTGTAGTCGCTGGCGGGGTTCTCGAGGACCTGCAGGCAGTCGCCCTGTTCCATCACCTCGCCGTCCTTGAGGACCAGCACTCGGTGGGCCATGGCCCGCACCACCGCCAGGTCATGACTGATGAACAGATAGCTGAGCCGACGGCGGGTCTGGAGGTCACGCAGCAGCTCCACAAGCTGCTTCTGCACGCTGCGGTCCAGGGCCGAGGTGGGTTCGTCGAGGACCACCAGCCGTGGCTCGAGGATGATCGCCCGGGCCACGGCGATGCGTTGCCGCTGGCCGCCGGAGAACTCGTGGGGGTAGCGGGAGGCGCACTCCTCGGGCAGGCCCACCTCGCGTAGGGTGGCACGCACGCGGCGGTCGACCTCGGCGATGGCGAGTTCCGGGTGATGGAAGCGCAATCCTTCGCTTACGATATCGAAGACCGGCAGTCGTGGCGAAAGCGAGCCATAGGGGTCCTGGAACACCACCTGAAGGCTGCGGCGTTGGCGTCGCAGGGCGTTGCCGGTCAGCTGGTCGAGCCGGATGCCGTCGAAGTCGATCTCGCCGCTGCCCTGGCCCAGGCGCAGCAGCGCATGAGCCAGGGTGGTCTTGCCCGAACCGGATTCGCCGACGATGCCCAGGGTCTCGCCGGGCGCCACGTGCAGGTCCAGCGGCTTGACCGCCTCAAACGGGGGCGGGCGTCGGGCGAACAACCGTGTCGGGCGAGGGAAGCGGACCCCGACCCCCCGGGCGCTCAGCAGCGGGGCGACTCGCGCGACGGGCGCCGGGCGGCCCGAAGGCTCTGCCTCCAGCAGTTGCCGGGTGTAGTCACTGCGGGGCTGGGTGAACACCTCGGCCACTGGGCCGGTCTCCTGCTCGCGGCCGGCATGCAGCACGCAGATCCTGTCGGCATGTCGGCGCACCAGGTTGAGGTCGTGGGTGATGAAGAGCATGCCCATCCCGTGGGCATCGCGCAGTTCGGCAAGCAGGGCGAGGATTTCCTGCTGCACGGTGACGTCAAGCGCGGTGGTGGGCTCGTCGGCGATCAGCAGCTCGGGTCCATTGGCAATGGCCATGGCGATCATCACCCGCTGCCGCTGGCCGCCGGAAATCTGGTGCGGCCAGGCATCCAGCAGTTCGTCGGCGCGCGGCAGCTTGACCTGTTCCAGCAGTTCCCGGGTGCGCGCCCGGGCGGCCCTGCCCGTGAGTCCCTGGTGCAGGCGCAGGGTCTCGCCGATCTGCTTGCCGATGGGGTGCAGCGGGTTGAGCGAGGTCATGGGTTCCTGGAAGACGAAGCCCACCCGGCTACCACGCAGCCCTCGCCAGCCCCGGTCGGACAGGGTGGCGAGATCCGTATCAGCCAATTGGCGCCCGCCTTCGACCCGCGCATTGGGGGGCAGCAGGTTCATGGCGCCGAGTGCCGAGACCGACTTGCCGGAGCCGGATTCGCCGACCAGGGCGAGGGTCTCGCCACGGTTGACGGTCAGCGACAGTCGGTCGACCACGCTGACCTCATCGAAGGCGATGGTCAGGTCGTTGAGCTGCAGCAGGGGGGTGGTCATGGGCTCACGCATCTTGCCCGCTCCTCGGGGGTTCGCTCGGTGCCGGGGAGGGGCTGGCGGCATGCTGGATATGGCGGGGGTCGAAGGCGTCGCGAAGCCCCTCGCCGATGAACACCAGCAGCGAGAGCATCACCGAGAGGGTGACGAAGGCGGTGATGCCCAGCCAAGGGGCCTGCAGGTTGTTCTTGCCCTGGGCGACCAGCTCGCCCAGGGACGGCGAGCCCGGTGGCAGGCCGAAGCCGAGGAAGTCCAGGGCGGTGAGGGTGGTAATGGCGCCGGTGAACAGGAAGGGGATGAAGGTCAGGGTCGCCACCATGGCATTCGGCAGGACATGGCGCCACATGATCAGCCGCGACGGCAGGCCCATGGCTCGAGCGGCACGGACATACTCGAGATTCCGGGCGCGCAGGAACTCGGCGCGCACCACGTCGACCAGACCCAGCCAGGAGAACAGCAGCATGATGCCCAGCAGCCACCAGAGGTTGGGTTCCACCAGGCTCGCCAGGATGATCAGCAGGAAGAGCATCGGCAGTCCCGACCAGATCTCGGTGAAACGCTGGCCGATCAGGTCCACCTTGCCGCCGAAGTAGCCCTGGATGCCGCCGGCCAGGACTCCCAGCACCAGCGATCCCGCGGTGAGCACCAGGGCGAAGATCACCGAGAGGCGGAAGCCGTAGATCACCCTCGCCAGGACGTCGCGGCCCTGGTCGTCGGTGCCTAGCCAGTGCCGGGTGGTGGGCGGTGACGGCGCCGGGTGGTCCAGTTCCTTGTCCAGGGTCTCGTAGGAGAAGGGGATCGGTGGCCAGAGCATCCAGCCGTTGGCCATGATCTCGTCGCGCACGAAGGGGTCGTGGTAGTCCGCAGGGCTCGGCAGGAACCCCCCGAACTCGGTATCGGGATAGTCCACCAGGACAGGCACGTACCATTGTCCCTGGTACTGCATGACGATGGGCCGGTCGTTGGCGATCAGCTCGGCCACCAGGCTGACCACGAAGAGGGCCGCGAAGATCCACAGCGAGAACCGGGCCCGGCGGTTGTCGCGGAAGACCGCCAGGCGGCGGCGGGTGATGGGGGAGAGGTCGCGCGAGAGCAGTGACATCGGTTCAGGACTCCCGTGTCTCGAAGTCGATGCGCGGGTCCACCCACACATAGGTCAGGTCGGAGATCAGCTTCAGGACCAGTCCGATCAGGGTGTAGAGGTAGAGGGTGCCGAAGATCACCGGGTAGTCGCGCTGCATCACGGCCTCGAAGCCCAGCAGGCCCAGGCCGTTGAGCGAGAAGATCACCTCGATCAACAGCGACCCGGTAAAGAAGATGCCGACCAGGGCGGCCGGCAGCCCGGCGATGATGATCAGCATGGCGTTGCGGAAGACGTGGCCGTAGAGCACTCGTCGGTCGCTGGCTCCCTTGGCACGGGCGGTGAGCACATACTGCTTGTGGACCTCGTCGAGAAAGCTGTTCTTGGTCAGCATGGTCAGGGTCGCGAAGCTGCCGATCGCCGAGGCGATCACCGGCAGGGTGATGTGCCAGAGGTAGTCCTTGACCTTGCCCCAGGCGGAGAACTCGTCGAAGTCCGGTGAGGTGAGGCCACGCAATGGGAACAGGTCCCAGTAGCTGCCGCCGGCGAACAGCACGATCAGCAGGATGGCGAACAGGAAGCCGGGGATGGCGTAACCGACGATCACCAGTCCCGAGCTCCAGACGTCGAAGCGTGAGCCATGTCGCAGGGCCTTGCGAATGCCCAGCGGGATCGATACCAGATAGACCACCAGCGTGGTCCAGAGCCCCAGCGAGATCGACACGGGAAGCCGCTCGAGCATCAGGGTGGTGACCTGCTCGTCACGGAAGAAGCTCTCGCCGAAATCGAAGGTGGCATAGTCGGCGATCATGCCGAGGAAGCGCTCGTGGGCGGGCTGGTCGAACCCGAACTGGGCCTCGAGCTTCTCGATGAAGGCGGGGGGGATGCCCCGGGCGCCTCGCGACTCACCGCCCGACGCGACGTCCCCGCCCCCCCCTTCCATACGGGTGCTGGCCTGGCTGGAGAGGCCCTCGAAACGGGCCAGCACCTGGTCGATGGGACCGCCCGGTGCAGCCTGGACGATGATGAAGTTGAGCAGCATGATCCCCAGCAGGGTGGGGATCATCAGCAGCAGGCGGCGCAGTACATAGCGGGCCACGGCGTATCCTTACTCCACGGGTGACGGCAGCCGGCGGGCCGGGCGCCGGTCATGCACCTTCAGCGGTTGCGCTGGCGGCTCTCGATCTCGGCGCCGCGCTCGGGGTCCACCCACCAGGCGGCCAGGTCCAGGTTGTACTCGGGGAAGGGTTCCTGCCAGCCGAACTTGTCCCACAGGGCGATCCGCGTCTGGCCCAGGTGCCACTGGGGAATGACGTAGAAGCCCCAGCGCAGTACCCGATCTAGCGCCCTGGCGGCCGTGTCCAGCGCCTCTCGGGAGTCGGCGGCGATCAGGGTGTCGACCAACTCGTCGATCACCGGGTCACTGAGCCCGATCAGGTTGCGGCTCTGGGGAACCTCGGCGTATTCGCTGGTCCAGAAATCACGCTGCTCGTTGCCGGGGTTGGCCGACTGGGGGAAGCTGCCGACGATGATATCGAAGTCGAAGCCGCGCAGGCGGTTGAGGTACTGGTTGACGTCGACGATGCGGATATCGCCCTCGATGCCCAGCTTGGCCAGGTTCTGAAGCAGCGGCTGCACGACCCGCTCGAACTGGCTGTCGAAGAGCAGCACCTCCAGCGTCAGCGGTGCGCCGGAGTCGAGGTGGGTCATGACGCCGTCGCGGACCACATAGCCGGCCTGGTTGAGCAGCTCGAGCGCCCTGGCGAGCCGTGGACGCATCTCCTCAGGGTGCTCGATAGGCAGGGGCTCCTCGAAGACTCGCTCGGGCAGGGCCTCTCGGTGCGGTTCGAGCAGGGCCAGCTCGGCCTCGCTCGGCAGGCCTTCGGCCGCCATCTCGGAGTTGGCGAAGTAGCTCTCGGTGCGTTGGTAGGCGCCGTAGAAGAGGTTGCGGTTGAGCCACTCGAAGTCGAAGGCCAGGTTGAGGGCCTCGCGGACGCGGATGTCCTGGAACTTGTCGCGCCGCAGGTTCATCACATAGGCCTGCATGCCCGCCGGTTGGCCGTCCGGTACCTCAAGCCGCTTGACGAACCCCTCTTCCAGAGCCGGGAAGTCGTAGGCGGTGGCCCAGTTTCGGGCGCTTGTCTCGATACGCATGTCGAGGTTGCCGGCCTTGAACGCCTCGAGGGCTACCGTCTGGTCGCGGTAGTAGTCGTAGACCAGTCGATCGACGTTGTGGCGGCCCCGGTTCACCGGGAGGTCCCGCGCCCAGTAGTCGTCGACGCGCTCAAAGACGATGCGCCGTCCCGGCTCCACCTCGCCGATGCGGTAGGGGCCGGAGCCGAGCAGGGCGTCGCGGGTGGTGGCCTCGAAATCACGATCCTGCCAGAAGTGCGCCGGCAGGATCGGCAACTGGCCGATGATCAACGGCAGCTCGCGTGATTCGCTGTCGGCGAGGTCGAAGTGGACAGTGTCCTCGTCGAGTGCCTGTACGTCGATGACGTCGGCATAGTAGGCGCCGTAGAAGGGCTGGCCCTTCTCGGTCAGGGTCTCGAAGCTGAATACCACGTCCTCGGCGGTCACCGGCTCGCCGTCATGAAAGCGTGCTTCGGGATGCAGGTCGAATTCGATCCACTGTCGCTCTGGATCGAGTCGCACGCCATCGGCGAGCAGGCCGTACATCGAGAAGGGCTCGTCGGGGTTCTGGGTCAGCAGGGTATCGTAGATCTCGGTCAGGCCGGTGGCCGGGGTGCCGCGAATGATGAAGGGGTTGGTGGAATCGAAGCTGCCGATGGCCGAGCGCACCAGGCTGCCCCCCTTCGGCGCGTCGGGGTCCGCATGGGGGAAGTGTGCGAAGTCCGCGGGCAGGCGCGGGTCACCATAGAGAGCCAGGCCGTGCACGGTCGGCACGTCGGCCGGCTCGGCCGCCAGGGCCGGTCCGCCGAGCAGCGTGCCCAGCAGCAGGCCCAGGCCAGGGGCAGCGTGTCGCATCGATCAGGTTCCTTGTAGCAGGCGGGGCCGTGGCCCCGGACATCAACTACCGGAAAGTGTCAGCTGTTGCCCCGGTTGTAAAGCGTCGCGCCGCTCGATGCCGTTCCAGCGGGCCAGGTCGGCCAGCGCCACGGCATGGCGCGAGGCGATCGCCGAGAGGCTGTCCCCGCGGCGGACCACGTAGACATCATCGCCGTCGGTGGCGGCCGCTCTTCGGCTTGGGCCCCCGCTGAGACGGGCCACCAGCCGCTCGGCGCTGTCGGCGGGCACCAGCAGCCGCTTGACGTGGCGGGGGTCGGCCCGGTTGCCGAGCAGGCCGGGATTGAGGTCGGCCAGGGCGGCATGGGGGACGCCCGCCAGGCGAGCCGCCTCGCCGATGTCCATGGGCCGGGTCACCGGGACCTCGGCCACGGCCGGCGCGGCCTCGATCCGGGGCAGCTCGACGTTATAGCGTTCCGGCTCGGCGATGATCGCCGAGATGGCGATCAGTTTGGGGACGTAGGCCATGGTCTCACGCGGCAGCTTTAGGTCCCAGTAGGTACCGGCCTGACCCCCGGAGAGCGCGGCGCTGCGGGCACGGTTCACGGTGCCGGCGCCGGCATTGTAGGCCGCGAGGGAGAGCTCGATGTCACCCTCGTACCACTGCTCGGCCTGCATCTCGATGTAGTCCAGGGCGGCATGGGTGGAGCGCGCCACATCCAGACGGCCATCGTAGCCGCCGCCGCGACGAAGTCCCAGGGCATGGCCGGTGCCCGGCATGAACTGCCAGAGACCGGCCGCCCCGCGATGGCTCTGGGCGGTGGGGTCGAAGGAGCTCTCGATGAAGGGGATCAGGGCGACCTCGCCGGGCAGTCCGCGCTCCTCGACCCGTTCGGTGATCCAGGCGAGCCAGGGCCTGGCGCGCTCGGTGATCTCGACGATGTTGTGGGGGCTCTGGCGGTAGTGATCGATCCATTGCTGCACGCGTGGCTGATCGATGTCCCCTTGCCACTGGAAGGCCTCGGCGAGGCGTGACCAGGCATCCCTGGGCTCGAGGGCCAGGGCATCCCAGAAGGTCTGGTTCGAGGGAAGCGGGGTGGGTTGGGCCGTATGGCTGGCCGAATCTTCCTTGAAGGCGCGCTGGGGCGTCGGTGAGGCCTGGCTGTTGCCAGTGGTGGCCATCAGTGAACCCATCAGCGCGAGACAGCTGGTGAAGCCCAGGATCCGTCGACGTGTCGTGTAGTAAGTCATCGAAAGGTGATCTCCTGGTCATGCGGGGGACTGCCGCTACGGGCAGGCCTCGTGTCATCCATCAGCGGCGAGTTCAGAAGGCATCCTTCCAGGCGCGCAGCGTGGTGAAGGTCGTCAGGTCACTGTCGGTGTCCCCATGCGCCGATGCGGCCTGGCGCACGCCGGCCGAGGCGCAGCGCAGGAAGGGGTTGATACGGCGTTCGCGGCCCAGGGTGGTGGGCAGGGTGGGGCGGTCTAGCTCGCGGGCCCGCTGGCACTCCGCTTCGGCGGCCTCGATATCGGCATTGTCCGGGTCGGCGGCGCGGGCGAACGCCAGGTTGGCCATGGTGTACTCGTGGGCGGCGAACACCAGGGTGTCCTCCGGCAGGGAGTCGAGGCGCGACAGTGATTCATGCATCTGCGTCGGGGTGCCTTCGAAGAGCCGGCCGCAACCGGCACTGAACAGCACGTCGCCGCTGAACAGCAGAGGCGGGATGCCTGGCGTGAAGAAACCGATATGATCCAGCGTGTGGCCGGGCAGGGCGAGCACCTCGAACAGCCTGCCCATCACCCGCACCTCGTCGCCGTCACCGACCCGCTCGTTGATGCCTTCGATCTCGGGATTGTCTGGGCCGATCACCCGCGGCGAGTAGCGCTTGATCAGCTCCGCCAGGCCCCCGGTGTGGTCGTGATGATGGTGGGTGATGAGTACGGTACCCAGTTCCAGTCCCTCGCGCTCCAGCCACTTGATCACCGGCGTTGCATCGCCGGGATCCACCACGCAGACTGCCTGGCTCGTGTCCTGGCGCAGCAGCCAGATATAGTTGTCGCTAAAGGCGGGTATCGGTGTCACGCTCAACATGGGATCGGGGTCCTTGACGGAGGCGTTGCCAGACGCTACCGCGATTCGTTGCGATATGGTTTACAAAACCCGGCACTGTGGAGGGAAAACGGCACTATGTCAAATTCGCGGGATCCCCATGCCCTGGCGCGGCTGGTCCGGGAGGGACGGCGCTACTGGGCGTCGCCGGCGGGCCAGGCCCTGTGGCGGGCCGAGCGTGCCTGCCTGGGACCGGTCTGCGAACGCCTGGTCGGGCGGCACAGCCTGGAGCTGGGCATGGCCCCCGTGCTCAGTGACATCTGTCCGATCGCCCATGCCCTGGGCTGGTCACCGAGTCGCGAGATGGCCGATCATGAGTCGACCCTGGTGTGCCCGCCGGATGCCTTGCCCCTCCCCGATGACAGCCTGAGCCTGGTGGTGGTCCACCATCTGCTGGAGGTGGTGGACGAACCGCACCACATGCTGCAGGAGGCAGCTCGCGTCACGGCCGACAATGGGCATCTGATCATCTTCGGCTGGTGCCCGCTGAGCGCCGGTGGACTCTCGCGGGCCTGGCCGGGCAAGCGACGACGCATGCCCTGGCTAGGCCACTGGCGCTCTCCCGGCCGGCTTGGCGACTGGCTGGCGTTTGTCGACTTCGAGATCGAGCGGGTAGACTATTGCGGCTTCCATCTGCCCGGCAGCCTGCCGCGCAATGCCATGCTGGAGACCCTCGGGCGGCGCCACAATCTGCCGTTGGGCGACAGCTACATGCTTCATGCCCGCCGCCGGGCACAGCTCGCCCAGTCGCAGCGCTCGCGCTTCGAGCTGGCCCGCCCCCTGGCCGGGCCGGCGCTGGGCAACGCCACGCGGCTTGGGCCACTACCGGAAAGGAACCGCAAGGGTGACTGACAGACGCCACGCCGAGCCCCCACAGACAGTGACGATCTATACCGATGGGGCCTGCCGCGGCAATCCCGGTCCCGGCGGATGGGGGGCACTGCTGGTCAGTGGGCACCACGAGAAGGCGCTCAAGGGCTTCGAGGCGGTGACCACCAACAACCGCATGGAACTCATGGCGGCGATCATGGCGCTGCGCGAGCTCAAGCGTCCCTGCCGGGTGGCGTTGTGGACCGACTCCGAGTACCTGCGCAAGGGCATTACCGAGTGGATCCATAACTGGATCAAGCGCGGCTGGAAGACCGCGTCCCGCCAGCCGGTCAAGAATGCCGAGCTGTGGCGTGAACTCCACGAGGAGACGCATCGCCACGAGATCGAGTGGCACTGGGTCAAGGGACACAGTGGCCATCCCGGCAACGAGCGGGCCGACGAGCTGGCCAACCAGGCCATCGATGAGCACCGGGCCCGCGCCTGACCCCGCGCCTTTCCCTGCGAGCCGACGAGAGACACCCATGCGTCAGATCATCCTGGATACCGAGACCACCGGCATCGATCCTCGTGAGGGTCATCGCCTGATCGAGATCGGGGCGGTGGAGATGGTCAACCGCCGCCTCACCGGCAACCGCTATCACCAGTACATCAATCCCGAGCGGGATATCGAGGCCGAGGCCGTGGGCGTGCACGGCATCACCAACGAGCGTGTGGCCGAGGAGCCGGTCTTCGCCGAGATCGCCGACGCCTTCTGGGCCTTCATCGAGGGGGGCGAGCTGGTGATCCATAACGCCCCCTTCGACGTGGGCTTCATCGACCATGAGCTCGGCATGCTCAACGCACGGCGCGGCGAGCCACGGCTCGGCCCGGTGGCCGACCATTGCCGCATCCTCGATACCTTGACCCTGGCGCGGGACAAGCATCCCGGCCAGCGCAACAGTCTGGATGCCCTGTGCAAGCGCTACGAGATCGACAACGGGCATCGGGTCCTGCACGGCGCCCTGCTCGATGCCGAGATCCTCGCCGATGTCTACCTGGCCATGACCGGGGGGCAGACCATGCTCTCCCTGGACGCCTCGGCGACATCGGAAGGACGTGCCGGTGAGCAGCAGGGGATGGCCATCCGCCGGTTGTCCCTCTCGCCGGGGCAGCTGCGGGTCGTCCCACCCGACGAGGCGGAGCTGGCGGCACACCGGGCCAAGCTGGACCGTATCCGCGATGCGACGGGCGAGTGTCGCTGGGATGCACACCCCGGCCTGCCCGGCGGCGAGGCCTCGCGCTGATGCTGCGGCGGGAACTGCCCAGCGAGGAGACGGCAGGGCGGGTCATACGCCTGGCCGGAGGGCGCATTGCACCTGGGGTCGACGATGGCCCCCTGCAGGCCTTCCAGCCCTGGCATGAGCGGATGCAGCCGCTGTGCTGGTGGCAGGAGGAGCCGGTGGCGCTCTCGATGGAGGCGCTGCCCGGGGATGACTGGCTCGACGCTCGGGCCTGGCTGGCCCGGCTGCCGGAATCCTGGTTCCCGCTGGTCTCCACGGCTTTGCAGGTGGCGGCCTGGCTCGACAACCACCGCTTCTGCGGACGCTGCGGTGCGCCGGCGAGGCGTCTCGGCGCCGAGTTCGCCATGCACTGCGAGCAGTGCGGCCATCGCAACTATCCGCGCATCTCGCCCTGCATCATCACCCTGGTCACCCATGGCGAGTCGCTGCTGCTGGCCCGCAGTCCGCGTTTTCCGCCTGGGCGCTACTCGACTCTGGCCGGGTTCATCGAGCCCGGCGAATCGGCCGAGGAGGCCGTGCGTCGTGAGATCTTCGAGGAGGTAGGGCTCAGCGTGGGGCGCGTCAGCTACTACCGGAGCCAGGCCTGGCCCTTTCCCCACTCGCTGATGCTGGGATTCTTCGCCGAGGCGGCCAGCCGGCGCATCCGCATCGACGGCGTCGAGATCGCCGATGCCGCCTGGTTCAGCCCGCGGCGCCTGCCCCAGCTGCCGCCGCTCTACTCCATCTCCCGGGCATTGATCGAGACCCACCTCAGGGAGGTCGGGGCCCGGGAATGAAGGGCTGAGGCGGCCCGCGGAAGGCGGCCCAGCAGGGGCTCAGTGGCCGGGGAACAGGCTAGTCAGCTGCGTCGCCAGCATGACGTTGCCGGTGGCCTTGAGCTTGCCGGTCATGAAGGCGTTCATGCCGTTGATCTCGCCGTTCATCACCCCCTTGAGGGTCTCGCTGTGCATGCTGAGGCTGACCGAGGGATCGTCGTGCTCGCCCTCGTGGACTTCCAGCGTACCGTCGTCCACGACCAGGTAATGGTCGCCGGCATCGGTGAAGTGGAACTGGAAGACTTCGTGCATGCCGCTGGCGGCCTCGGCGTCGAAGCGGCGCTTCAGCTTGTCGATGATGGCGTCTGACATGGGGATCCTTGATCGCAGGAGGGTGTCCGAAGTCAGAGCGTATTTGAAACGGTTGTTTGATTCAAGCGCCCTTGTGCCGGCGGGAAGGCCCCGGGCAGGATGTCGGGACAGCGAGCGAAAGGAGAAGGCAGTGAACGAGTGGCTGACGGAATTCGGCATGTTCGTGGCGCAGCTGTTGACCCTGGTGGTGATCGGCGGCCTGGCGGTGGCGGTGTTTCTGCGGGTCCGGGGCGAGACGGGGGAGCGCACCCGCCTGCGGCTCGAGGAGCTCAACGGTACGCGCCGCTACCGCCGCCGTCGGATGCAGCTGGCGGCCAGCCAGCCGGGCGCACGCAAGCGGCTGGCCAAGGCCTTCCGCCGCGATGACAAGGAGCATGACCGTCGCGGTCGAAAGGGGGAAGGGGAGGCCTCGCCGACGGTCTGGGTGCTCGATTTCCATGGTGACATCAAGGCCAGTGGCACCGGGCAGCTGGCCGAGGAGGTCTCGGCGGTGCTGGCGGTGGCCGGCCAGGGGGACGAGGTCGTGATACGCCTGGAGTCGGCCGGCGGTCTCGTGCATGGCTACGGCCTGGCGGGCGCCGAGCTGGATCGCCTGCGCGAGGCGGGCCTCTCCACCACGGTGTGTGTCGACAAGGTCGCGGCCAGCGGCGGATACCTGATGGCCTGCGCGGCCGACCAGCTGCGAGCGGCCCCCTTCGCGGTGATCGGCTCCATCGGCGTGGTCGCCCAGCTGCCCAACCTGCATCGCCTGCTCAAGCGCCACGACATCGACGTGGAGCTGCTCACGGCAGGGCGCTACAAACGCACTCTCACGATCTTCGGCGAGAATACCGAGGAGGGCCGCGAAAAGTTCCTCGAGGACCTCGAGACCACCCACGAGCTCTTCAAGCGCCATGTGGCCGAGCGGCGTCCGGGACTCGACATCGAGGCGGTGGCCACTGGCGAGATCTGGTACGGCAGCGATGCGCTGACGAAGGGCCTGGTGGATGGCCTGGGAACCAGCGAGGCCTACCTGGTCGAGCGCATGCAGCAGGCGCGGGTGATCAGCCTGAAGCTGGAGCAGAAGCACAAGCTCGGCGACCGTCTGGGCATGGCGGTCTCGCGGGGCGTCGAGCGGAGCATCGAGCGAGGACTGGAGATGCTCGATGCCGGGCGCTGGCAGAAGCGTTGATCGGGTCGCCTAGGCTCTGCCGCCCAGTTCCAGGCTGCCGAGTGCCTCGATGAGGGTTCTCGCACGCTCGCCATGCAGGGAGTAGTAGATGGTCTGGGACTCCCGGCGGGTGCTGACCAGGTTCTCGCGACGCAGGATTGCCAGGTGCTGGGAGAGCGCCGACTGGCTGAGCGAGAGCCGCTGGTTGAGTTCGGTCACCGACAGCTCGGTGCCGTCGAGCAGGCAGAGTATCCGCAGACGGTTGTCGTTGGCCATTGCCTTGAGCAGGGCGCTGGCCTCGTCGATGACCGCTGAGCCGCCTTCCAGGAGACGTGCTGCTTCGCCGCTGGTATTGCCCATGATCTGTCCCCTGCCGGGCAGGTCCGGCATCCCGATTGCCGATTGCCTGCGCTGTTGAATGCCTTCCCATGAGCCCGCCTTGCGCGGGTCGCGTCTGTTGCTCGTGCACATCCTGATACAGCTTATCCTCAATAATAGTCCAGCTTGGCGCCTGTCGCCGAGTCAACGCTGGATCAATGCCGACGTCGGGGTATTACCCGCCTTGTTGTCGACAATGGGGCCCGCTATACCTTGCACTTTTGTCGAAGATTAGCCGATGGTATGAGGTTGTGGCCGTGAACTTGCTCTAGAGTGTCAACAATCAACGCCCCCTTCGATTGCTGACAGGATGCAGATGAGCATGTACCAAGACGAGTTCCGCCGCTCCATTGACCACCCCGAGGCCTTCTGGGCCGAGCAGGCCAGGCGCATTCCCTGGTTCACCCCGCCCACGACCATTCTCGAATACGACGAGGCGGGACATGCCCGCTGGTTCGTGGATGGCGAGCTCAACCTCTGCCATGCCGCCCTCGACCATCATGTCGATCAGGGGCGTGGCGATCAGCCTGCCATCCTCTGGGACTCCCCGGTCACCGACAGCAAGCGGACCCTCACCTTCGCCGAGATGCGCGATCAGGTGGCCCGGTTCGCCGGGGCCCTGAGATCGCTGGGCGTGGAGAAGGGCGACCGGGTCGTGATCTACATGCCCATGGTGCCCGAGGCACTGGTGGCCATGTACGCCTGCGCGCGCCTGGGCGCCGTGCACTCGGTGGTGTTCGGCGGCTTCGCCCCCCACGAGTTGGCCGTACGCATCGAGGATGCCGAGCCCAAGGTGGTCGTCGCCGCCTCCTGTGGCGTCGAGGTCGACCGGGTGTTGCCCTACAAGCCGATCATCGATGCGGCGATCGAGCAGAGCAGCTACAAGCCCGAGGCTTGCGTGGTGTTCCAGCGCGAGCAGCATCGGGCCGAACTGGGAACGATCGACCACGACTGGGCGGCCCTGGTCGAGAAGGCAGAGCCTGCCGACTGTGTTGCGGTCAAGGGCAGCGATCCGTTGTATGTCCTCTATACCTCCGGGACCACCGGCAAGCCCAAGGGGGTCGTGCGGGATACCGGGGGCTATGCCGTGGCGCTGACCTATTCCATGGACACCATCTACGACGTGGCCCCCGGCGACGTCTTCTTCTCGGCCTCCGACGTGGGCTGGGTGGTCGGCCATTCCTACATCGTCTATGCCCCCCTGCTGCGCGGCTGCACCACGGTGGTCTATGAGGGCAAGCCGGTGAAGACACCGGATGCCGGTGCCTTCTGGCGCCTGATCAGCGAGTACCGGGTCAAGAGCTTCTTCACCGCGCCCACGGCCTTCCGCGCCATGAAGAAGGAAGACCCGGACGCCAAGCTGATGGCCCAGTACGACATCTCCTGTCTCAAGGCATTGTTCCTGGCCGGCGAGCGCCTGGATCCCCCGACCTTCCACTGGCTGGACGACCTGATGGACGTGCCGGTGATCGACCACTGGTGGCAGACCGAGACCGGCTGGCCGATCGCCGCCAACCTCCAGGGGCTGGAACCGATGCCCACCAAGGCGGGGAGCGCGACGGTGCCGGTGCCCGGTTTCAACGTCCAGGTCCTGAATCGCGAGGGGGAGCCTGTCGCCCCCATGGAGCAGGGCAGCGTCGTGATCAAGCAGCCGATGCCGCCGGGCTGTCTGACCGGTGTATGGGGTGACCCGAAGCGCTTCCACAGCGCCTACATGGCAGCCTTCCCCGGCTACTACCTGACCGGTGACGGAGGCTACTTCGACGAGGATGGCTACCTGTTCATCATGGGGCGCACCGATGATGTCATCAACATTGCCGGCCACCGCCTCTCCACCGGCGAGATGGAGGAGGTCGTCGGCGCCCATCCCGCCGTGGCCGAATGCGCGGTGATCGGCATCCACGATGCCCTCAAGGGCCAGCTGCCGGTAGGGCTGGTGATCCCCAAGGACGGTTTCGAAGGCCGCGAGGCGGATCTCGAGGAGGAACTGATCGCCCTGGTGCGCGAGAAGATCGGGCCCATCGCCTGCTTCAAGCAGGTACTGGTGGTCGACCGCCTGCCCAAGACCCGTTCCGGCAAGATCCTGCGCAAGCTGCTTCGCAACATCGCCGACGGCAAGGAGTTCGGCGTGCCCTCGACCATCGATGACCCGGCGAGCCTGCAGGACGTGCACGAGGCCATGAAGGAGCGCTCGGTGGGTACCGCCCACGAGGCCCGCCAGGTCTGACGTCCGTCGCGAGAGCGCCTGGTCTCGACCGCAAGACGCCGCCGCCCGGGAGGGCGGCGGCGTCGTTCCACGGCAGGGCGAGCCATGGCCAGGCACCGGGCCAGGCCGTATAATGCCCGGCCTGTCCGCCCCGGGGCGATTGTCGTTCCACGAGGGTTCCCTCACCCCTCCCCAAAAAAGGATGCCGTTGATGTTCGTGCTTTCCGATGCCCAGTACCGGCGCTGCCTGACGCTGCTGGTTGCCTTCCATATCCTGGTCATCGCCGCCAGCAACTACCTGGTCCAGCTGCCTTTCACGCTTTTCGGGTTCCATACCACCTGGGGCGCCTTCAGCTTCCCCTTCATCTTCCTGGCCACCGACCTCACCGTGCGTCTGTTCGGCAAGGAGCCGGCGCGTGCCATCGTGCTGAGGGTCATGCTGCCGGCACTGGTGATCTCCTATGTCGTCTCGGTCGTCTTCCCGCGCGGTGGTTATGCGGGGCTCGAGGGGCTGGGCGAGTGGAACCTCTTCGTCGCGCGGATCGCGCTGGCGAGCTTCATGGCCTACGTGCTAGGCCAGTTGCTGGACGTGCAGGTCTTCGACCGCCTGCGCGCCCTCAAGGCCTGGTGGGTGGCCCCGGCGGTCTCCACGGTGCTCGGCAACCTGGCCGATACCTTCGCCTTCTTCTCCATCGCCTTCCACGAGAGCCCCGACCCCTTCATGGCCGCCAACTGGCCGGAGATCGCCTGGGTCGACTACGTGATCAAGCTCGGTATCAGCCTGGCGTTCTTCCTGCCTCTCTACGGCGTGCTGCTGGCCTGGCTCAGCCGCCGCCTGGTGGCCGTGACGGGCAGCGCTGACCTGATGCCTGACGCGGCACGGGCCCGAATCTGACCCCCCACCCGAGGAGACTGAGATGCCCATCGAACTCCATTACATCGACACCGGGGGCGACGCCACCCCGCTGGTGGTCGTCCACGGCCTGCTCGGCAGCGCCGACAACTGGCGCTCCCACCTCAAGCAGTGGCAGCGCCGGCATCGGGTGATTGCCGTCGACCTGCGTAACCATGGTCGTTCGCCCCATGTCGATGGGATGGGCTACCACGCCATGGCCGAGGACCTCCTCGCCCTGCTGGACCGGCTCGGGGTGGCCAGGGCCCACCTGCTCGGACACTCCATGGGCGGCAAGGTGGTGATCAGCCTGGCTCGGCTGGCGCCGACCCGCGTGGCCTCGCTGATCGTCGCCGACATCGCGCCGCTCGCCTACGGCCATGACCACGATAGCGTCTTCGCCGCCCTGCGCCGCGTCGAGGCGGGCCGGCCCAGCAATCGCCGCGAGGCCGACGCGCTGCTCGCCGAGCATGTCGAGGAGTCCGCCGTGCGCCTCTTCCTGGCCACCAACCTCGAGCGCGACGACGAGGGCATCCTGCGCCTGCGCATCGGCCTCGATGAGATCCAGGACGACTACGAGACGATCATGGGGGAGCCGGCGGGAGAGGGCGCCTTCGAGGGGCCGACCCTGGTGCTGCGCGGTGCCCGTTCGCGGTACGTGACCGACGAGATGCTGCCGGCACTGCGCGAGGTGCTGCCGAGGGCCGAGATCGAGACCCTGGAGGCGGGCCACTGGCTGCACGCCGAGCAGCCCAAGGCCTTCCAGTCGGCGGTCAACGCCTTCCTCGAGCGCGTGGAGGCCTAGCGGGGCGACGCCCCCAGGTCGATGGCCAGTCGCGATGCCGGGTGGCGCTCCCGGATCAGGCCGGCCTCGAAGAGGTACTCCTCGAAGCGGCGATAGCGGCCCTGATCCAGGGCTGCGGGGCTGAGGTTAAGGCGCGAGCGGACCATCTCCCAGGCCTCGCGATTGACCGCGGTGTCCAGGGCCGGCTCCGTTTTCGCTATCAATGACCAGGCCTCGTCCGGATGGTTGGCGATCCAGGCCGTGGCCTCCTCGATGGCCGCCACCAGGCGGCGGATGGCATCCCGCTGCGGTGCCAGGTGGTCGCGGTTGGCGAGCAGCACCAGGCCATCATGGAGCGGGATGCCCAGATCCTCGATGCGCAGTACGCGGGTGGCCAGCCCCACGTCGGCGAGCTGTCGCGGCAGCAGGTGGCGCATGGCGCCGATAACGCCATCCACTCGCCCTTCGCGCAGGGCGTCGTCGAGCCGGAAGTGCAGCGCCTCGGTTTCGATCTCGTCGTCGCGGATCGCTGCGCCGTGCAGCAGGGCAGCCAGCAGCACGTCACGGCTGTCGACATCGGCATGGCCGATGCGCGAGCCGGCCAGTTGACCGGGGGTCTCGATGGCCCCGTCCTCGGGCACTACCAAGGCGCTCAAGGGCATGGCGATCAGGCTGGCGACACGGACCAGCGGCAGGCCGCGATCTACCTGGAGATGCAGCAGTGGCTGGCGGGCCACCGCCAGGTCGATCCGTGACGCCGCCAGCAGCTTGCTGGGAACGTCCGGATCGGCCGGTGTCGCGAGGGTCACCTCCAGTCCGCGGCTGGCAAACAGGCCTCTCTCCCTGGCGACGAACAGGGCGGCATGGCGAGGGCTGGGATAGCCGTCCAGCATGATCTTGAGCGAGGTGGCCGGCGGTGGCTCGATCGGTTCCGCCGGGCGCAAGGCGATGGCGGGGATGCTGGGACGCGAGGGCGTGTCGACACTGGGCCCGGTCGGGGCCTCTCGGTAGCGACGGCGAACCTGTGCCCAGGCGGCGGCCTGGGCGGCCTCCCTTGTCGCCTTGTCGGCAAGGGCCTCAAGGTCGGGCACCATCACCTCTGTGCCCAGTGGCGGGAAGCCCTCCTGAGTCTCAACGACGGCGACCGGTGGCTCGGCCGCGGCAGGTAGCGTCGACAGCAGGGCGGCTGCCGGCAGCAACAGGCGCCAGCGGAGAGGCCGCCGAAAAACGGATGTGATCATCGGTACTGGACTCCTGCCATGCGCGCTACCCGGCCTTGCGTCAGTGCCGCGCAAGCTTAACCGCTGCCCACGGGCCGCGGCCAGACATGGCCACAAACGGAAATCGCCGTGCCCGGCGCTGCATGCGATAATCCGGTTTCTCGCAGCCTAGGCAGGATGCCATGGATTCGATCAACAGCCTCTTCCTGCTCAGCGGCTTCCTGCTGGCCCTGAGCATCCTCGCCAGCCGGCTCTCCTCGATGGCCGGGGTCCCCCTGCTGCTGATCTTCCTGGGTCTTGGCATGCTGGCCGGGGAGGAGGGGCTGCTGGGTATCCAGTTCGACGACTATTCACTGGCGTTTCTGATTGGCCACCTGGCGCTCGCCATGATCCTCCTTGATGGCGGGTTGCGCACCCGCCTCAAGACCTTCCGCGTCGGCTTCCGACCGGCGCTCTCCCTGGCCACGCTGGGGGTCTTCATCACCAGCTCGCTGGTGGGCGTGTTTGCCATGTGGCTGTTCGACCTGAGCCTGGTGCAGGGGCTGCTGGTAGGGGCCATCGTGGGGTCCACCGATGCCGCGGCGGTGTTCTCCATGCTCAGTGGCCGGGGCGTCAATCTCAACGAGCGGGTCGGCGCGACGCTGGAGATCGAGTCGGGGACCAACGACCCCATGGCGATCTTCCTCACGCTGATGCTGGTGGAAGTCCTGGTCGGCGAGATCGGCGGGATGGGCGAGACCCTGCTGTTCTTCGTGCAGCAGTTCGGCCTGGGCATCGTCATCGGCGTGGGCATCGGCTGGCTGAGTGCGCGCCTGCTGAGCTGGCTGGACCTGGCCCCGGGCCTTTATTCGCTGCTGGCCCTGGGGCTTGGCTTCTGCGTTTTCGGACTGACCAGTGCGCTGGGTGGCAGTGGCTTCCTGGCCATCTACCTGGCAGGCCTGATGATCGGCAATCGCCCCGGCCGCCACCTCAACTTCATCCTGCCGGTGCATGACGGCCTGGCCTGGCTCTCCCAGATCGGCCTCTTCCTGGTGCTGGGGCTGCTGGTCACGCCGAGCGAGATGCTCGATTACGCGCTGCCGGCGTTGCTGGTCGCCCTGGCGCTGATCTTCATCGCCAGGCCGCTGGCGGTGCTGGTCGCCGTGAAGCCCTTCTTCAAGTTCCGCTGGCGGGAGATCGGCTTCATAGCCTGGGTGGGCCTGCGCGGGGCGGTGCCCATCGTGCTGGCGATCTTCCCGGTCATCGGCGGGGTGGAGAATGCCTCGCTCTACTTCAACGTCGCCTTCGCGGTGGTGCTGCTGTCACTGCTGATTCAAGGCGGCAGCCTGCCGTGGATGGCGCGGCGCATGAAGGTCGAGCTGCCGCCCAGCGTCACCCCGAACCGTCGCGGGCCACTGGGCATCCTGCCCGAGAACGACTACGAGATGTTCGTCTACGAGGTCGAGAACGGCGACCTCGAGGACGTACCGATCCGGCTGTTGCGCTTTCCCTCCGGGGCGCTGATCTCGGCACTGTTCCGCGAGCACGCCATGCTCCATCCCAAGGGCAGCACCCGGCTTCGGCTGGGTGACGTGATCTGCGTGATCGGTCGCACGGACGACCTGCCGGCGCTCAATCGCCTGTTCAACGGGGATGCCAAGCTCAAGCGCGAGCGGGCCTTCTTCGGGACCTTCACCTTCGACGGGGAGGCACAGATGCGTGATATCGCCGATGCCTATGGCCTGACCCTGAGCCCCGGCGAGCAGGACATGACGCTCGCCGAGTTCATCTCCCTGCGGGTCGGCGGTCATCCGGTGGTGGGCGATGACGTGGACTGGCACGGTATACACTGGGTGGTCAGCGAGATGGACGGCAACAAGGTTACTCGGGTGGGGCTGCGGCTCTACTGAGCCGGCATGGAATAGCGGTGGGGCGCGTTCAACGCTGTGCCATCGAGGACTTGCGTACGGTGAGGTGAACCTCCACCGAGTTATCCGGGCTGGTCAGCCAGACGCCACCATCCTGCATCATGGCACTCAGCGTCATGCCCTTTGTCGCCAGCGCAGCCAGGGCCTGCACCGAGGCCGGGTCAATATCCACGACCGTCAGGTTGTCGAGGGTGGCGAGCTTGCCGGCGATCTGCTCCCACCAGATGGCGGCACCGTTGCCGCTGTAGGTGTAGATGATGACCTGCCTGGCCCGGCCGCAGGCGCGGCGAATGGCCTTCTCGTCGGGCTGCCCGAGCTGGATCCATTGGTCGATGGTGCCGGTCAGGTCCTGGCGCCAGAGGTCGGGTTCGTCCGTGGTGCTCACGCCACGACCGAAGGCCAGTGCCTCGTCGGCATTCAGGGCGAAGGCCAGCAGCCTCACCATCATGCGTTCGTCGGTTTCCGAGGGGTGACGAGCCACGGTCAGGGCATGATCCGCGTAATAGTGCCGGTCCATGTCGGCGATCTGCAGCTGTACCTTGTGAATCGTTGCCTTTAGCGCCATTTGACCAAGTCACTCGTCCGTCGGGGAAATTAAGGCCTGCCATCATGACATAGTCGGCGGCGTCGGGGGATTAATGAGGAGGTCGTACCATGCTGACCAGGCACCAAGCGAACATCAGGGGGCGCGATTTCTTCGTGGGGGACATTCACGGTCAGTACCGCCTGCTGCAGGAAGTCTTGCAGAGTGTCGCCTTCAGCAAGTCGGAGGATCGCCTGTTCTGCGTTGGCGACCTCATCGACCGGGGAGGCGATTCGCTCGACTGTCTGAAACTCGTCTTCATGCCGTGGTTTCACGCCGTGCGCGGCAATCATGAGGAATTGGCCAGCAACGCGCTGCGAGAGGGCGAGGGCAGCAGCGCCTGGGCGTTGTGGATGATCAATGGCGGTGGTTGGGTCGTCGAGAGCGGGGTGGGCGAGACGCGGAGGGTCCTGCAGGCGGCGCTTCGCCATCTGCCGCTTGCGCGCGAAGTCACGGTCAAGGGAAAGCGCATCGGCATGGTGCACGCCGAACCGCCGACGGACTGGTCGCGAATCGAGGAGGCCGACCCTCGAGCGCTGGTCTGGGAGCGCTCCCGTATTCAGCGGGGCGACGAGACGCCGGTGGCGGACGTCGACGCCGTCGTCGTCGGCCACACCATCGTGGAGCGGCCGCTGACCCTGGGCAACGTCCACTACATCGATACCGGGGCCTTCTGTACCGGCCGCTTGACGCTGGTCGATGCACGCGAGTTGCTGAGGTGAGGGAGGTACGACAATGGCAAGCCTTGCCCGGGAAGACAGTCAAGATGCCGCACCCATGAAAAAGGCGCCCTTAGGCGCCTGATTCTAAAGAAGAAGTGGCGGAGGGACAGGGATTCGAACCCTGGGAAGGCTCTCACCTTCGCCGGTTTTCAAGACCGGTGCATTCAACCGCTCTGCCATCCCTCCGGCTCACGGTTGGGTATACTACCAGCTTTCCCCGCCGGGTCAAGAGCGCCTAGGGATCAAGATGTTAGGCCTCTCATGACGAGGTGAGGCACAATGGAGAGATCGGTGACTGCAGGAGAGCATCATGCTTGACCCCACCGCGAATGACGGGGTGCGTCCGGTCCCCGCTGTCTCGGCCGCCGTGATCAAGGGTGACCGCATCCTCATGGTGCGACGACGTAACCCGCCCAGCGCGGGCATGCTGGCCCTACCCGGTGGCAAGGTGGAGGCGGGCGAGAGTCTCCAGCAGGCAGCGGCGAGGGAACTACTGGAGGAGACCGGTGTGCTCGCGGCGCCCCGGCGCATACTGACGGCCATCGACCTGTTCGACCACGATGATGCGGGTCTGCTGAGAATGCATTTTGTCATCGTGGTGGTGCAGCTTGAGTGGCAGGGTGGGGTGGAGGCGGCAGCCGACGATGCCACCGAGCTGCGCTGGATGGACCTCGAGGCACTCGAACAGGATGACGGGGAGGTCTGTGATTCGGCCTCTCGCGTGGCGCGACGGGTGCTGGCCGAGGCGATGTCCGCAGAAAGCGCGTTGAAGCCAGGCTAGCCAGTCTCTTGCGTCGGGAACCTTCTGGCGGCATTCTAGGTCAAGTGCCTAGACCAACTACACAGGGAGCTTCGGATCCATGGCTTACCAAGACACGCAGATGACACGGCAGCAGACCCAGGCTGTCGGTACCAGCAAGGTCCTGCGCAATACCTATGGCCTGCTGGCGATGACCCTGCTGTTCTCCGCCGCGACGGCCGGTGCCGCCATGGCCATGGGCATCGAGCGGATGAACATCCTGGTGTTCTTCATCGGTGCCTACGGCCTGATGTTCCTGGTGCACAAGACCGCCAACTCGGCGATCGGCCTGCTGTCCACCTTCGCCTTCACCGGCTTCATGGGCTTCACCCTGGGGCCGATCCTCAGCGCCTACCTCACCCTGCCCAATGGTGCCCAGCTGATCATGACCGCGCTGGGCATGACCGGGGTGACCTTCGTCGGCCTCTCGGCCGTGGCGCTGATCACGCGCAAGGACTTCAGCTTCCTGGCGAACTTCCTGATGGCCGGTGCCATCGTGCTGATCATCGCCATGGTAGCGGGCATCTTCCTGCAGATCCCCGCGTTGTCGCTGATGGTCTCGGCCGGTTTCGTGCTGTTCGCCTCGGCCGCCATCCTCTACCAGACCAGCGAGATCGTTCATCGGGGCGGCGAGACCAACTACATCCTCGCCACCATTACCCTCTACGTCTCGATCTACAACCTGTTCGTCAGCCTGCTCTCCATCCTGGGGATCATGAGTCAGGACTGACGGCCACCGCCGCATCACGGATTCCTGGCCCCGCCTTCCGGCGGGGCCAGGCTGTTTCAGGAGGACCCCATGCGCTATGCCATCCTGCTGATGGGTACCCCTTACAGTGACCAGGCGAGCCACTCCGCCCTGCGCTTCGCCCGTGCCCTGGTGTCGCGAGGGCACCGGCTCGAGGCAGTGTTCTTCTACCATGATGGGGTGCACAATGCCGCCCGACTGGCCGCGCCCCCTCAGGATGAACCGCACCTGGTGGATGCCTGGGCGGCGCTGGCCAACGAGCATCAGGTAGCGTTGCAGGTCTGCATCGCCGCCGCGTTGCGCCGTGGCCTGCTGGACGAACGGGAAGCGGCCCGACATGGCAAGGACGGCATCAGCGTGGAGGCCCCCTTCGAGCTGACCGGGCTGGGCCAACTGATCGATCTCGGCACCCGCTGCGACCGCCTGGTCACCTTCGGCCCTTGAGCGCGTTCGACGGAGTCGCAATGCAAGAACACCATGACGACTGTGATCTGCTGGTCATCCTGCGACACGGTCCCCACGGCAGCAGTTGGCTGAGGGAGGGTCTTGATGCCGCCCTGGTCGCCGCCGCCTTCGGGCGCCGCGTCTCCCTGCTGTTCATGGGGGAGGGAGTGACGGCCCTGATGCAGGGTCAGCAGGTGGGCCCCCTGGGGCAGAAGGGCACGGCCGCGACGCTGGAGATGCTGGAGATGTATGATATCGATACCCTGCTGGTGGACGAGCAGGGGCTGTCCTGCCTCGGCCTCTCGAGCGACGAGTTGATGCTCGAGGTAGAGTGCTTGTCGCCCTCGGCACTGGCGCGTGTCCTCTCCGGGCATCGCCTGGTGCTGACCTTCTAGCCAGACGCAAGGAGTGCGCCAATGCTGTTGCATGTCGTGAACCGCTCCCCGGCGACCAGCCGGGTCTATCAGCAGGCCCTGGCTGGCATGGCGCCGGAGGATCGTCTGCTGTTGATCGAGGATGGCGTCCAGGGGGCGCTCCCCCAACTGGTGCGTTATTACGCTGGGCTGGAGGGGCGTCTGTTTGCCCTGAAGGAGGATCTGGAGTCCCGGGGGTTGCTCGGGCACTGCGACGCCAGCGTGCAGGTGGTCGACGTGGACGGCTTCGTGGACCTGACCGAGGAAGCCGAACGGACGGTGAGCTGGTACTGATGGCAACCACAGAAATATACCGTTATCTATCTGTTGATGAAAAAGGATACGCTCTCGATCCGGAAGGCTATCTCGTCGACATGGACGACTGGTCTCCGGAGGTCGCCGAGGCCCTGGCCCGCGAGGAGGGCATCGTGCTGACGGCAGAGCACTGGGAAATCCTCAAGGTGCTGCGCGACTTCTATGTCCGCTACGAGATGGCGCCCGCCATGCGTCCTCTGGTCAAGGCAGTGGGGCAGGCGCTGGGGCCGGCGAAGGGACGTTCCATCCACCTGATGCGCCTCTTCCCGGGCAGTCCGGCCAAGGTGGCCGCCCGTCTCGCCGGCTTGCCCAAGCCCACCCATTGCCTGTGAGCCGCCGACCGTGAACTTCCTTGCACATGGCTGGCTCGCCCGGGGCGGCACCGATGACTTCCTCTATGGCAACCTGATCGCCGACGGGGTCAAGGGCGCGGACCTCTCGGCCTGGAGCGCCGAGCAGGCCGCCGGCATTCGCCACCATCGACGGGTGGATGCCTTCGTCGATGGCCATCCGGTGGTCTCGGCTGTGCTTGAGCGATCGCCCCGCAGGCAGCGCCGCTATGCCGGCATCGCCCTGGACCTGGTCTGGGACCACTTCGCGGCACGGTCGCTCAAGAGCGACGAGCGGCGCTGGCTGGTCCATCGCTGCTATCGGGTGCTGGCGACGCGGCCCGCCCCGGCACGGCTGGCGGCGATGATGCCGGTCCTGGTGGAGCAGGACTGGCTCAACCGTTATGCCGATTTCGCCTTCACATGCTGTGCCATCGAGGGGATCGGTCGACGCCTTTCGGGGCCCAACCGGCTGGCCGAACTGGTGCCCTGGCTGGAGGAAGACTACGAACGACTCGCCCGGGACTTCGCGACGCTCTGGCCCGCGGTCAACGATGCCCTGGAGGTTGCCCCGCAAGATGGGCCGGTCAGTCGACCCTGAGCCACAGGCAGTCGACCGGATCACCTTGCTCGACCCGGCTCTCGGCCGGAATCACCGCCAGCGCATCGGCGCTGATGCAGGAGGACAGCACACCGGAGTTCTGGTCCCGGAAGGCCCGGGCCACGATTCCGTCTCTCCCGAACTCGAGTCCTACGCGCATGTAATGGCGTCGCGGGCCGGTTCGCGTGGAGAACTCCGCCCGTGCCGGGAGGCAAGGCAGGTGTGCGAGTGCCGGGCACCCCTGCAGGGCACCCAGCAGGGGACGCAGGAACAGCCAGGCCCCGACGAAGCAGGAGACGGGATTGCCGGGCAGACCGACGAAGCGAACCTCTCGACCTTCCCGCCCCGGCAGGCGGCCCAGGGCAAGGGGCTTGCCGGGGCGGATCGCCAGTCGCCACAGGTCCAGCTGGCCCAGTGAGGCCAGGGCAGCCTTGACGTGATCCTCCTCGCCGACACTGACGCCCCCGGTGCTGATCACCAGGTCGGCCTCCAGGGCGGCGGCGCGCAACGTCTCGCGGGTTCCCACGGGGTCATCGGGAATCGAGGCGACCCGCGTCAGTTCCGCGCCGAAGCGTTCGAGAAGCCGCCTGAGCATCGCCCGGTTGGAGTTGTAGATCTGTCCCGCGGCAAGGGGTTGTCCCGGGTCGACGATCTCGTCGCCGGTGGAGAGCAGCGCGACTCTCGGCCGTCGGCGAACCACCACGTCGGTGATGCCCTGGCCGGCCAGATGGCCCAGCGCCGCGGCCTCCAGCCGCTCGCCGGCAGGCAGCAGGAGATCGCCTGACGCGACATCACGACCGCGGCGGCGAACATTGTCGCCTGCCGGGATATCGGGCGGTATCGCGGCCAGATCGGCCTCCACCTCGACGCGTTCCTGCATCACCACGCAGTCGGCTCCCGGAGGGATCTCGCCCCCGGTGAAGATGCGTGCGCAGGTGCCGGGCGCCAGGGGCGTGGCCGGCGAGCCCGCCGCGATACGCTGGGAGACGGCCAGTCGCTTGCCGGCATCCCGGTGGTGGAGGGCATAGCCGTCCATCGCGCTGTTGTCGAAGGCCGGCACGTCCAGCCGGGCCTCGATGGCCTCGGCAAGAACGCGGCCCGCCGCCTCGTCACAGGGAAGGGGTTCCGGTGGTGTCATGGCCACGTCACGAAGCAGCGCCGCCAGTGCCGCCTCGACCGATTGCAGCTCAGCCATGCAGGCCTCGCTCTAGGATCACGGGATTAGCCTGAACGTGTAGAGAGTGGCATGGCGTGTGTCGTCTGCGAATGGTCTCAAACATGTTGGCCTCGCTCGGGGATCACGGGATTGGCCTGAACTTGTAGAGAGTGGCATGGCGTGTGTCGGTTGCGAATGGTCTCAAACATGTTGGCCTCGCTCGGGGATGACGAGATTCGCCTGAACGTGTAGAGAGTGACATGGCTTGTGACGTTTGGTGATCCTTTCAGACATGCTGGCCTCGTTCGGGGATGACGAGATTCGCGAAGTTACATGGCTTGTGTCGGCTGTCGAGCTGCTCGGCCAGGATGCCTTCCCAGGCGGTGCGGCATGCACCGGTGGAACCCGGCAGGCAGAACACCACGGTGGCGTTGGCCAGTCCGCCGAGACAGCGGCTCTGTACGGTGGAACTGCCGATCTCCTGCCAGGAAAGGTGTCGGAACAGCTCCCCGAATCCTTCGATCTGCTTGTCGAGCAGTACCGAGACCGCCTCGGGCGTGGAGTCCCGGCCCGTGAAGCCGGTGCCGCCGGTGGTCAGGATCACCTGAGTCTCAGGATCGGCGATCCAGCCGGCCACCACGGCACGGATGCGGTAGACATCGTCGGGCACGATGCGTTTCTCGTGCAGGACGTGGCCGGCAGCGGTGAGGCGCTCGACCAGGGCCTGGCCGCTGCGGTCGGTCTCGTCGTTGCGGGTATCGGAGATGGTCAATACCGCGATGGAGAGGGGAATCATCGGCTCGCTCATCCTTGCTGCTGCTCTTGCTTGGCGGCCTGGCGCGCCTCGAAGGCGGCCATCTGCTCGGGGGTGGCGTCCTGCTGGTATCTGGCCTTCCACTCCGCATAGGGCATGCCGTAGACGTAGTCCCGGGCGCTGTCGTAGTCGAGCTCGGTGCCGCGCTCGTCGGCGGCGGCCACCAGCCACTTGGAGAGACAGTTGCGGCAGAAGTCGGCAAGGATCATGAGGTCGATGTTCTGCACCTCCTTGTGCTCGTCCAGGTGGCGGAGCAGGCGGCGAAAGGCGGCCGCCTCGAGTTCGGTGCGGGTGGCGTCGTCGAGATGCTGCATGGCGGGCTCCTCCGGGGGGCGTGTCGTCTGTCGCACCAGCTTAACAAAAGACACCGCCCGTCGGCGGTGTCAATGGACGGGTCCCTGCCAACGCTCAGCCGGAGCGGGGGGCCGGCTCGTCGCCCTGCGGGTGTGCCCGGCCGGCCGTCAGCTGCTCCTCGGGAATGGCCTGGTCCTTGACCTCCTCGTACCAGAGGTTGTGATGCTCCTTGGCCCAGGTCTCGTCCACGTAGCCGGTGGCCATGCCCTCGAAGGAGCCCTCGGTGCCGAGCGTGCCGATGTAGATGTGGCCAAAGGCTACCGCCGTCAGGCCGAAGGCGCCCACGGCATGGATGATGTTGGCCCACTGCATGGTGTCGCGGGCCTGCCCGTAGTTGGGAAAGTCCAGCACGAGGCCGCTGACGATCACCGCGATGCCGGCGGTGGCGAGCAGCCAATACCACACCTTCTCGCCGGCGTTGGCGAAGCCCGCATCCGGATGCTCCTTGCCGACCAGGCCGCCTCCTTTGGCGAACCAGTCCAGGTCATGCTTGCGGGGAATGTTGTGGGCCAGCAGGCGCAGCAGCAGGATCACCAGCAGGATGCCGAACAGGGGGCCCAGGTAGTTGTGGATCAGCTTGGTCCCGGACATCATCGCCGCCCAGAAGCCATCGCCGAAGATCGGTCGGAAGACGGCCTTGCCATAGGCCAGGTTGAGCCCGGTGAGGGCGAGCAGGATGAACAGGCTCGCCACCGTCCAGTGCAGGGACCTGACCACCAGCGACCAGCGCAAGAGCTTGCGCCCCGTTCGCGGCTCGTCGAGCTTCTTGCGGCCGACCACCAGGTAGAAGAGGGCGATCACCACGATCATGCCCACCACCGCGATCACTCCGAAGGGAGAGACCCAGCGCTCACGGAGCTGACGCCAGGTCTCGCCGCTGGCGTTGATCAGGTTGTAGTCGGAATCGAAGCGACTGTCCCGATAGTTGGGTCCGGTCTCGCCGCTCTTGATCTGCCGCCAGGCATCGGCGTCCAGGGCCGGGACCGCCGTGGCTGCCTCCCGATCGGGGTCGGCCTGGGCAAGGGCGACCTGCGCAAGCCCCAGGCTGGCCACGAGGGCCAGCACCAGCAGGGGCAGTCGCCACAGCGCCTGCCAGGGAGTGGATTTACTCATGACATGACCTCCTTACCCCTGCTGGGTGGCGTCGTAGGCCAGGGAATCGGCGTCGGCCCTGGGGTTGCCCGACCAGCCGCCATCCTTGTGTCCCCGCTGGACGACCCGCTGGCGGAAGATATCGGCGACCTCCTGGGCATCGCCGGCCAGCAGTGCCTTGGTCGAGCACATCTCGGCACACAGTGGGAGCTTGCCCTCGGCGATCCGGTTGGCCCCGTACTTCTGGTATTCCTCCTCCTTGGTCTCCGCCGGCCCGCCGGCGCAGAAGGTGCACTTGTCCATCTTGCCCCGTTCGCCGAAGGCATTCTGCTTCGGGAACTGCGGGGCGCCGAAGGGACAGGCGTAGAGGCAGTAGCCGCAGCCGATGCACAGGTCCTTGTCGTGCAGCACGATGCCGTCATCGCGCTGAAACAAGGTCTCGGTGGGGCAGACGGCGATGCAGGGCGCATCGTCGCAGTGCATGCAGGCGACCGAGATGGAGACCTCGCTGGGCTCGCCATCGTTGAGGGTGACCACGCGACGGCGCTGGACTCCCCATTCCACCTCGTTGGCGTTCTTGCAGGCGGTGACGCAGCCGTTGCACTCGATGCAGCGCTCCGCGTCGCACATGAACTTCATAGTGGCCATGGTGTTCTCCTCAGCTTGCCTTCTCGATGCGACACAGGGTGCACTTGGTTTCCTGCATCTGGGTCACCGAGTCATAGCCGTAGGTGGTGGCGGTGTTGGCCGCCTCGCCGAGCACATAGGGTGCCGAGCCTTCCGGATAGCGGTTGTGCAGGCTCTCGCCCTGGAACATGCCGCCAAAGTGGAAGGGCATGAACACCACCTCTCGCGCGACCCGCGGGGTGACCAGCGCCTTGACCCTGACACGGCCGCCCTCGGCACCCTCGACCCACACCATGTCGCCCTCGGCGATGGCGAGGTCGTTGGCAAGTGCCGGGTTGATCTCGACGAACATCTCCTGCTGCAGTTCGGCGAGCCAGGACATGGAGCGGGTCTCTTCGCCGCCGCCCTCGTACTCCACCAGGCGTCCGGAGGTGAGGATGATCGGGTAGTCCCCGGTGACGTCCTTCTCCTGGATGGTCTTGTAGAGGGTGGGCAGGCGGTAGTGGGAGGCCACGTCGTCCCAGGTCGGGTAGTCGGCCACCAGGTCGCGGCGACTGGTATAGAGCGGCTCGCGGTGCTTGGGGATGGGGTCGGGGAAGGTCCAGACGTTGCAGCGCGCCTTGGCGTTGCCGAAGGGGGCGCACTCGTGGGCGATCGCCACGCGCTGGATGCCGCCGGATAGGTCGGTCTTCCAGTTCTTGCCCTCCGCCTCGGCCTTCTCCTCCTCGGTCAGGTCATCCCACCAGCCGAGGTCCTTGAGCATGGCATCGGTGAACTCGGGGTAGCCATCCTCGAGCTCGGAGCCTTCGCTGAATGAACCGTCGGCGAGGATGTTCTCGCCGTCACGTTCGATGCCGAAGCGGGCACGGAAGGTCAGCCCGCCTTCGGACACCTTCTTGCTGGTGTCGTAGAGGATCGGCGTGCCGGGGTGACCCATCTCGGCGGTGCCCCAGCAGGGCCAGGGCAGGCCGTAGTAGTCGCCGTCGGCGGGGCCGCCCTCGGCGCGCAAATCGCGGAAGCTGAAGGTGTGCCAGTTCTGCTGGTGGGCCTTGAGTCGCTCCGGGCTCTGGCCGGTATAGCCCACGGTCCACATGCCGGCGTTGAACTCCCGGGTGATGTCCTCGACGAGCGGTTCGTCGCCATTCATCTCGAAGTTCTTGACCAGCTCGTCACCGAAGCCCAGCTTCCTGGCCAGCAGATACATGATCTCGTGGTCGGGCTTGGATTCGAACAGCGGCTCGATCACCTTGTCACGCCACTGGATGGAGCGGTTGGTGGCGGTGACGCTGCCGTAGGTCTCGAACTGGGTAGCCGCCGGCAGCAGGTAGACGCCGTCCTGGCGGTCATGCATGACCCCCGCCACGGTGGGGTAGGGGTCGACGATGACCATCATCTCGAGCTGCTGCATGGCCTTCTGCATCTCGGGACCGCGGGTCTGGGAGTTGACCGCGTGTCCCCAGTAGAACATCGCCTTGAGCCGGGTCCGCTGGGAGATGTCCTCTTCCTGCTCGAGCACGCCGTCGATCCAGCGCGAGACGGTGATGCCGCTGGAATTCATCGGCTGGCCGTCGGCGTACTCGGCCTGGTCGAAGCGTCCCTTCAGCCATTCGTAGTCCAGGTCCCAGACGCGGGCCCAGTGCTTCCAGGCGCCCTCGGCCAGGCCGTAGTAGCCGGGCAGGGAGTGGGACATCAGGCCCAGGTCGGTGGCGCCCTGGACGTTGTCATGGCCACGGAAGATGTTCGCCCCGCCGCCTGACTTGCCGATATTGCCCAGTGCCAGCTCGAGGATGCAGTAGGCACGGGTATTGTTGTTGCCGGTGGTGTGCTGGGTGCCGCCCATGCACCACACCACGCAACCCGGACGGTTCTCGGCCAGGCGCCGGGCGGTGTCAAGCATCGCCTCCTCGGAGACGCCGGTGATGTTCTCGACCACATCGGGCGGGAACTGGGCCACCTCGTCGCGCACCTCGTCCATGGCGTAGACGCGCTGGTCGATGTACTCCTGGTCCTCCCAGCCGTTCTCGAAGATGTGCCACAGCAGGCCCCAGATGAAGGCCACGTCGGACCCGGGGCGAATCCGCACGTAGCTGTCGGCCTTGGCCGCGGTGCGGGTGAAGCGTGGATCGACGACGATGATCTGCGCCTGGCTGCGCTCCTTGGCCAGCAGGATGTGCTGCATGGCCACCGGGTGCGCCTCGGTGGGGTTCGAGCCGATGAACATGATCGACTTGCTGTTCTGGATGTCGTTGAGCGAGTTGGTCATCGCCCCGTAGCCCCAGGTGTTGGCCACCCCGGCCACGGTGGTGGAGTGGCAGATGCGTGCCTGGTGGTCGGTGTTGTTGGTCCCGGCCAGGGCCGCGAACTTGCGCATCAGGTAGGCCTGTTCATTGCTGAACTTGGCCGAGCCCAGCCAGTAGATGCTGTCCGGGCCATTCGCCTCGGTCAGCTCCAGCACCTTGCTGCCGATCTCCTCGATGGCATCTTCCCAGCTCAGCCGCTGCCACTCGCCGCCCACCAGCTTCATGGGGTACTTGAGGCGCCGGCTCGAGTGCCCGTGCTGACGCAGCGAGGCGCCCTTGGCACAGTGGGCGCCGCGGTTGATCGGATGGTCGAAGGCGGGTTCCTGCCTGGTCCAGACGCCCTCCTGGACCTCGGCGTAGACGCCGCAGCCCACCGAGCAGTGGGAGCAGACGGTCCGCCTGGTCTCCACCGGGGCATCGGACCAGGCGGTCTTCTCGTCCGCCTCGGTGCGCTGCATCATGGGGGCCCCCATGAAGCCCGCGGCGGCCAGCCCGCCGGTGGTGGCCCCGCTGCGCTTGAGGAACTGGCGGCGGGAAATGCCCAGCCCGCCGGCCCTCGGGGTATCGGATCTAGGTGTCAGACGCATGGCATCGCTCTCCTGGCTCGGGGCCGTCAGTCACGCAGGGTGGCGTAGAAGGCACGGATGTGGGGGGTTTCCCGGTACTCGCGGGAGGGCTCGGCCTCCTTCGCCGCCGGCTTGGCGTCGGCCTGGGCCAGGGTGACGTGGCCGACCGCTGCTGCGGCTCCGGCGGCGGCGGTGCCGATGCCTAGCGTCTTGAGGAAGCGCCGGCGCTGCGGGTTGCGTGTGGTGGGCATGGGGATGTCTCCTCTACTCATGCTGTCTGCGGCCCTTGCCGGGCCCTGTTATGGTTGTGGCATCACGGTCCGGTGTGAGGCGTCAGGGTTCGACGATCCTGACGGGATCCTCTAGCGACTCGGCCTCGAGTCGCCGGGACTCCTCTTCGATGAAGGCCTGGCCGAGCTGGCCCAGGTGCGCATGGAAGGGGGTGTCGACCCGGCCGAGATCCGCCAGGCAGTGCGACGCCCAGGGGGCGAGGTGCGTCATGAAGAAGCGCGCCTCGGCCGCGGATCGGGCCTCGATCAGCATGGCCATCACCTCGCACAGGGCGGCCAGGTGGTCCTCCGGGTCACGACTGTGCTCGGCACGCTGGAAGCCCAGTGCCTTGAGATCGCGGCGCAGGGCGACGAGCGCCGCGTCCATCAGCTCGCCGTTGCGGTACCAGGAGGCGTAGGGCGTGATGTCGCCCTGCACCACCCCGATCAGGTGGCGGAAGTGGGCCCGCGCGAGGTCATCGGCCGTGCTCGCGCCCGCGGCGGCGACCAGCGATGCCCAGCGCTCGGCGAGCAGGGTGCCGTCCTGCTCGACCTCCAGCCCGGCCAGCCATTCGAGCAGCGAGGCATCGGGCGCCTCGCGCAGCAGCCGGGCCAGCAGCCGGTAGACATCGGCCCGCAGGGCGTCGCGCTCGTTCAACTCGTTCATGGCGTCATACCTTCAGCTGCGATTCGGGGTCGCGGGCCATGGCCTGCCAGACATCCTTGACCCGGCAGTCCTCGCACATCTCCAGGCGCGCCAGGGCATCGCCGGCGAAGTAGGGGTGGTCGGCGAGCTTGGCCTTGAGGGTCGCGACGGTGCTCGCGGTGGCGAAGGGCTTGCCGCAGCGAATGCACGGGAAGGCGGCCTCCTCGTGCTGGACCCGGCGTTCGCGTCGCCCGGCGTCGGCCAGGAAGCCGGGCACCAGGGTGATGGCATCCTCCGGACAGGCTTCGGCGCAGAGCCCGCACTGGATGCAGTCCGCCTCGCGGAAGCTAAGCAGGGGGCGGTCGTCGCCGGCGGCCAGTGCCGGAGTGGGGCAGTTGGACACGCAGGAGAGGCACAGGGTGCAGGCCTCGCCGTTGACCGCCAGGCCGCCATAGGCGGCGCCGGCCGGCATCGCGTGGCGATGGCCATCGGGATGGCCGAGACGCTCCAGGTGGGCCAGCACGCTATCGAGGCGATCGCGCTTGTTGTGCTCAGTGAACACGAGGGGTTCGCCTTCCAGCGGCGCCTCGCCCGGCAGGGCGTCTCGGGCGGCCTCGTCACCGGCCATCAGGCGGACCACCCGTGACGGCGAGTGGCCGAGGGCGTGGAGCAGGGCATGTGTCTGGGCGAGCTGGTCGTCGATGAAGGCCGTGAGGCGCTCGGGCATTCCAGCTCGGCACTGGATGCGCACCTCGGCGGCACCGCCGGCCAGGGCGGTCAGCCACTGGTCGTGACCGGCGGCCCCCAGCTCCTCGAGGGGAATATCGAGGACATGGCCCGCGGCGGCGTCTTCCCCTGCCAGGTCGCCGGCCTCGGCGAAGCGCACCACCGGTGCCGCGCCGCCGGCTTCGCGGTAGGCAGCGAGCCAGGCCAGCAGCGTCTCCTGCTGGCGGGCGGTCTCCGGGAGACGGAACTGGATCGCCCCGGTAGGGCAGGCGCTGCTGCAGCTGCCGACGCCATGACAGCGGAAGGGGTCGATCTCGATCCAGGCATCGATACGGCCCTGGTGACTGTGGACGGCATCGGCCGGGCAGACTTCCAGGCAGCGGGTGCAGCCCGTGTTACCGCTGGCGGAATGGGCGCAGAGGGCATTGTCGATCTGGAAGTAGCGCGGCTTGTCGAACTCGCCGACCAGACCGGCAAGCGCCTCCAGTTGGTCGTCGCGCTGCGGGGCATGCCAGGAGAGGGCGACATAGCCGGGCGGGGGCAGTTCGAGGGCGAGCACCGGGGTCTCGCCCAGGTCGAGGACGAGGTCGAAATGCTCGCGGTCGGCCAGTGCCCGAGCCAGGTCGAGCGTACCGTCCTCGCCGGCCAGGCGGACCGAGAAGTGTCCCAGGTAGCCATCGATGCCGAGCGCACGGGTCTGGGCCCGGGATAGCCGCTGGCTGGTCATGCCGGCGGTGTCGGCCAGCAGCGACTCGTCTTCCTCGTGCGTCTCGCCGTCGGCCATCGGCTCGGTGAAGAGCAGGGTCGGAAGAGGAAGGCCCCGGTCGTGCAGGGCACGGGCGGCTCGCCGGACGTCGCGCTCGTTGCCGAGCACCAGGGCATGCCCCTCGCTGTGGTAGCCGACGCTGGCCGGGGTGAGATTGACCGGCCAGGAGACACGCTGGCGTGCCGCCTCCCGCGCCTGCCGGTTGCGGTCGTCATCCACCGGCATGATATCGATTCGCTGGTTCATGCAGTCTCACGGTCGGGTTGCGTAGGTTGAACTTGTTTTTGTTGTTAAGTGCTAATTTATCAGTGTTGGTCGAATCGGTGCCGCCTGCATACGCTCCCTTGGTCTAAGGTGCGCCGCTCGGGCGACCGGCCTCTTTCGTCAGATTCTCGCGAACCTCGTCCTCGTCCTGCTCTCGTGAGGCCATGGCCGTATCGTCATCGGCATTCACCTGTCCGGTGGCTGCCGACTCGGTGTCGGGGGGTGACGCTTCGCTGACTTCCGAGGCATGCTCTTGCGGGGCCTCGTCCTCGTCCAGCTGCCGCCGGGTCCAGTTGCGCAACCGCTCGGCCACCTCGCCGGCCAGGGGCTGGAGCTTCTCCCGGTAGTCATGGTCGTAGTCATCGAGGCCGTCACGGATGCCGTAATGGTCCGCGGCAAAGAGGCGCCGCAGGGCGCGCTTGCGCAGGCCGCTGCTGACCCCGGAGGCGAGATAGGCCTTGATGTCGCTGCCGGGGGGGAGGGCCTCCGGGTCGGGCAGGGTGTGATCAAGGCTGCCGGGGGCAGGCGAACCGGACGGAGCGGTATCTCGTTCGGTATGATCGGATTCCAGCGGCTCGCGGTCTGGCGCATCGTCCTCCCGTGCCTCGGCCCCCCTCGGTGGCAGTGGAGTCTCCGATGACGCTAGCTCGCCTCGCTTCAGGCGGGACCATCTCTCGAACCGGCTCATGCCTCGATCTCCCGGGCACGCCCGGCACCCTTGCGCCTCTTCTTGCGCCCCTCCGCAGGGGCCTCGCCATGATGGGCGAGGTAGGCCTCGATCCAGGCCTGTATCGCCAGCGGCATGTCGGCTTCCAGCACCCGATGCTCGCCATCGAGCCAGCCGGCGGCCACATCCTGGCTGGCGGAAATGGCCGTGGGGGTGGGTCTGGCACCGGCCTCACCGGCCTGCACGAACAGGCGAGGGGTGGCGCTGGTCAAGTTGAAACGGTAGGCGGCCCGCTCTGTCATGTAGAGTTGCAGGTTCAGGGTAAAAGGCCCGGCGTGTCCGGGTGAGAGGTCGATGATCCCCCAGCGGGTCGTGGTGAAGCCCTTGATGGTGAGCGACTCGCCTGCGACATCGAAACTGAGGGAGCGAGAGCTGCTGATTGAGGACATGGGATGTATTGCTCCAGCCTTGTCTCTAGGTAGTAAAGACAGTAGGCAGAGACAATGCCATCATCGTCAATCAACGTTCTGTCGAGGAGCCGTGGATGCACGACATCAGCCTGAGCCGGGCACGCCTGCCTGCCACCCTGGAGATCGAGGTGCTCGACGAGTTCGGCGAGGCCAAGCAGCAGGCCATCGCCGCGGAACGGGCCCTGACCATCTACCTGAACAAGCGGGAGATCGTTACCCTGATGACCCTGGGCGCCGACCCCGAGGCCCTGGTGGTCGGCTACCTGCGCAACCAGGGGCTGCTGGCCGACCGGCGGGACCTCCAGGTGGTGCACGTGGACTGGGAGGTGGAGGCGGCCGCGGTGGTCACCCGCCACCTGCCGGAGGACCTTGAGGAGCGGCTGGGCCAGCGCACCGTGACCACCGGCTGCGGCCAGGGGACGGTCTTCGGCCGGCTGCTCGAGGCGACCTCGCTGCGCCCGTTGCCAGCCACCGTGCTGCGCCAGTCGGTGCTCTACCAGCTGCTCGACAACCTCGGTGCCTACAACGAGACCTACCGCAGTGCCGGTGCCGTGCACGGCTGCGCGCTGTGCCGGCAGGAGGCGGTGCTGGACTTCGTCGAGGACGTGGGGCGGCACAATGCCGTGGACACCCTGGCCGGCCGCCAGTGGCTGCTGGCATCGGAGAGTGCCGATGCCGACATCTTCTACACCACCGGCCGGCTGACCTCGGAGATGGTGCTCAAGGTGGCGCAGATGGGAATCGGGGTGCTGGTGTCGCGGTCGGGCGTGACCCAGAAGGGGGTGGAGCTGGCCGAGCGCTTCGGCGTGCTGCTGATCGCCCGCGCCAAGGGGCGCCACTTCCAGGCGATCCATGGCAAGGGCCGGCTCGAGCTCGATGCCGTCCCCGCCCGGCGCCCCGGGGATCGGGTACGGGCCTGAGCCTCAGGCGCTGCCCTCGCCCCGCGTGCAGACCGACAGCACCACGGCATCGGCGTCGCTCACGGAGACCAGGGCATGGCCCATGGCGCTGTCGAAGTAGATGCTGTCGCCGCTGACCAGCGCCAGCGGCTCGTAGTACTCGGTGTAGAGCAGGATCTCGCCGTCGAGCACCATCAGGAACTCCTCGCCGTCGTGGCGCACCCATTCACTGAACTCGTCGAATGCGCGAGCCCGAACGATGGTCTTGAAGGGAATCATGCGCTTCTGCGCGAGCTCGCAGCTGAGCAGCTCGTGCTCGTAGGTCGGGGTGGGGTGGCGCTGACCCTCGCCCCGGCGAGTAAGGTCGCGTCGTCCCATGGTGCGGGGCTGGACCCTGGGTGGCGAGAGCAACTGGGGCAAGTCGATGCCCAGGCCATTGATCAGCTTCTGCACCGCCGTGAAAGTGGGAGAAATCTGATCGTTCTCGATCTTGGAGAGGGTGGAGCGAGCCAGGCCGGTACGCTGGCTGACGTCCTCCAGGGTCCAGTGGTGCGCCAGGCGGATCTCCTTGAGGCGCTCGCCGAGGCGCAGCGGTTCGACGAAGGGCTTGCGGCCGGCGGCGATGCGCAGGGCGGCGTCCTGATCGGTGGTGGCGGTCATGCGCTGTTCACTATCGGAAACGAGGTTTCCCCAAGCCTACCACAGTCGCTGCTTGCGGCCCCACGCCCGCGACCCCGTCATGCCAGAGGGCGACGGCGATCGACGGGAAAGCAAGGACGAAGGTGAGTTTCCCGGCTGTTTCCCGGGACAGGGAAACAGCCGGGTCAATCGCCGAAAGGCAGCCCGAGCAGGGCCTTGAGGTGCGCCTCCGCACAACGGCCCAGGGAGTCCAGGTCATAGCCGCCTTCCAGTACCGATACCAGCCGGCCATCCGAGTAGAGTGCAGCGATCTCCAGCGCCATGTGGGTGATCCAGTGATAGTCCTCGTCCTCCAGGCAGAGCTCCGCCATGGGGTCCTCACGGTGAGCATCGAACCCCGTCGAGAGCAGCACGATCTCCGGCTTGAAGGCATGCAGGGCAGGGAGCCAGTCGTCCTCGATCGCCTGGCGGAAGGCGGCGCTGTCGGTTCCGGCGGGCAACGGCGTGTTGACCACGTTCTGCCACTCGCTGCGCAGGTAGCGCCAGGGGTAGAACGGGAACTGGAAGCTGGTGCAGACCAGCACCTCGGGGTCACCCTTGAAGATGTCGATGGTGCCGTTGCACTGGTGTACGTCGAAATCGAGGATGGCGATCCTGCGAGCCCCGTACTTGGCCCTGGCATGGGCCGCACCCACCGCCACGTTGTTATAGAAGCAGAAGCCCATGGCATCGGTGGCCTCGGCATGGTGTCCCGGGGGGCGCACCGCGCAGAAGACATTGTCGGCCTGGTGGCGAAACACCTGGTCGACGCCTCGCACCACCGCCCCTGCGGCCACCCTTGCCGCCTTGAGGCTGTCCGGGTTCATCATGGTGTCACTGTCGAGCGTGACGATGCCATGTTCCGGCACACACTTGTCCAGGGCCCGCAGGTGGCGAAGGGGGTGTACCCGGGCGAGCTGTTCCTCGGTCGCTTCCCGGGCTTCGGACTGCATGGTCTGCTGCAGCACGCCAGACAGCATCAGCCTCGCCCGAATGGCATCGAGCCGCAGCGGGCTCTCGGGATGTTCGGGGCCCATATGGTGCAAGTGGCAGTCGGGGTGAGTAATGTAGGCGGTAATCATGCACTGGCTCCGAAGTGACTGAGGTCACCTTAATCGTGACGCCCGCTTGCAGGACAGTGTCAATAAGTCTTACACAATGAAGGGCCACCTACCTTCAGGGAGGATTCCGCTTGAGTACCCGCTTCCTGCGACACTTCTTTGAGCCCGCGTCCATCGCGGTAATCGGGGCATCCGAGAAGCCCCACTCCATGGGCGGGCTGGTGATTCGAAACCTCCGGGAAGGCGGCTTTGCCGGCAGCATCTGGGCAGTCAATCCCAAGGGCTACGACGCGGTCTTCTCGATGCCCTGTGTCAGTCGGGTATCGCAGCTGCCCGAGGTGCCGGACCTGGCGGTGATCTGCTCACCGGTGGAGACGGTACCGGGCCTGATCGAAAGGCTCGGGCGCTTCGGCGTCAAGGCGGCGCTGGTGCTGTCGGGCGGTGCCCATCTCGACGATGAGCATGGCGACAAGGGCTCGATTCGCAGTCGCATGCTCGGCGCCGCCAGGAAATCGGGCATCCGTGTTCTCGGGCCCGAATGCATGGGGCTGATCGTCCCGGGACGCAAGCTCAACGCCTCCTATGCCAGCCAGCCTGTGAAGGCCGGTCGCGTGGCCTATCTCGGCCAGTCGGGCATGCTCGGTAATGCCATGATCGACTGGGCCGCCGGCCGCGGCATCGGCTTCTCACACCTGCTCACGGTGGGGGATAGCGTCGACGTCCTGCTGCCCGATCTGATGGACTACATCAACCAGTTCTCGCCTGCCCAGGCGATCCTGCTCCACCTCGAGCGCATCATGGATTCTCAGCACTTCATGACCGCGCTGCGCGATGCCTCGCGCAATCGCCTGGTGCTGGCCATCAAGAGCGGCCGGACCGCGGAGTCCGACATTTCTGGCCTGCCACCGACGCCAGGTGTCGCGAATCGTGACCAGATCTTCGATGCGGCCTTCGCGCGGGCGGGGGTCGTGAGAGTCGATGATTCCGACGAACTGTTCGATGCCCTGGAGACGCTCTCGCGCATGAAACCCCTCAAAGGGGATCGCCTGGCCATCGTGTCCAATGGCCTGGGGCCGGCGATGCTGGCCATCGACAAGCTGATCAACGCCGGGGGCAAGCTGGCACGCTTCAGCGAGGAGACCCGAGAGGCCCTGCGCCGCGGCTCCTTCGATATGAGCAAGCCCGGCGAGAACCCGGTGGATCTGGGCGGCAATGCCACCCCGGAGCGACTCGTCGAGGCCCTGGAGATCGTGGCGGCCGATCCCGGGGCGGATGCCGTGCTGGTCGTCCATGCCCCGACCCGCCAGGCCCCCTCGAAGGCCACCGCCCAGGCAATCATCGCCGCACGCAAGCGCTTCCGTCGCAACCTGCTGACCAGCTGGATGGGGCTGGAGGAGGCACTGTCGGCGCGCCACGAGTGCAATCTGGCCGGCATTCCCACCTACATCTCCCCGGAGAAGGCGGTGAAGGCCTTCATGCACATGGTCGACTATCAGCGGGTGCAGGCGCTGCTCCAGGAGATTCCCCCGAGCCTGCCCTTCGCCACCACCCCCGAGATCCGGCGGCGCTGCCGGTCGCTGATCGAGGAGGCCCGCGACGAGGGGCGCGAGTGCCTGTCGCACTCCGAGACCTCCCGGGTGCTGGAAGCCTACGGGCTCCCGGTGGCGACGAGCCGCTATCCGCAGACTCCCGATGAGGCCGCCGAGGCAGCCACCGCCTTCGAGGGCCCCATGGCCCTCAAGGTGGTCCACGAGGGCAACTGCCGCCCCTTCCGCTATCGCCAGCACCCGCACAAGATCTCCGCCGGCCTGGTCCAGGACCTGGCGAGTCCTGAGCAGGTCGCCGAGGCCGTGGGTCGCCTGCACGACAAGGTGAAGGAGAAGTTTCCGGACTTCGCGATCCGCGAGTACTGCCTGCAGGCCATGCAGCGCGGCAAGCACTCGATGCAGCTGTGCGCCGGCATCACCCGGGATCCGATCTTCGGCCCAGTGATCGTGTTCGGCATCGGCGGCTACAAGGTCAATATCCTGGCTGACCGCCAGGTGGCGCTGCCCCCGCTCAACATGAGCCTGGCCGCGGACGTGGTGGGGCGCACCCATGCGGCCCGACTGATCCGCGAACACTCCAGCCATCCCGAGCGTGACCTGGAGCGGCTCTGCGAGCTGCTGGTCAAGCTGTCACAGATGGCCAGCGACCTGCCTCAGCTGCGCGGCCTGGAGCTCAACCCGCTGCTGCTCAACCGCGATGGCGTGGTGGCGGTGGACTTCGCCATGGACCTCGGCCCCCCCGCGCGCTTCGCGATCATGCCCTATCCCGAGGAGCTGCGGGAGTGGGTGACGCTCAAGAACGGCTGGCAGGTCGAGGTTCGCCCGATCCGGGCTGAGGATGCGCCGCTGATCACCCGTTTCCACGAGCAGCTCTCCGAGGAGAGCATTCGCTTTCGCTATTTCCACAACAAGGCCGACCTGACCCAGCGCGACCTGTCGAATCTCTCGCACATCAATTACGACCGGCAGATGGCCTTCATCGCCGAGCACCTTCGCGATGACGGCAGCAAGGAGATGCTCGGGGTGGTCCGCGTATGGAACGACCCGGACAATATCCGCACCGAGTTCTCTGTCATCATCCGCGACGACCTTCAAGGGCTGGGCATCGGTAGCCTGCTGATGAAGAAGATGATCAGCTATTGCAGGAGCGTGGGCACCCTGGAGATGATCGGCAAGATCATGGTCGACAACCACCCGATGCGGGCGCTGATGAAGCACCTGGGTTTCAAGCAGCGCTACAACATGGAGGAGCAGGTGGTGGATGCAGTACTGCGGCTCAACGAGCCGGAAAGCGACTGGCAGAGGCACCGCCTCGAGAGCCTGCCGGACTGAGCCGGGCGCCGGGAAGGACGACGGTCCCCGCCGAGTGGGGGGGACCGTGCAATCGGGATAATGGGCGGCGGCTCAGGGCGCCAGGCGGAAGCGGTGCCAGCTGCCGTCTCGCCGCTCGTAGCGGATGCGGTCGTGGAGTCGGCTCGGCTGGCCCTGCCAGAACTCGAGCATGTCGGGGATCACCCGGTAGCCGCCCCAGTGGATGGGACGGGGAATCTCCTGCCCCTCGTAGGCGCGCTCGAAGCGGAGTTCGCGCTCCGCGAGCCAGGTGCGATCCGGGATCACCACGCTCTGGGTGGCCACCCAGGCGCCCAGCTGGCTGGCACGAGGGCGCGAGGCGAAGTAGGTATCCGACTCCTCTGGGGCGACCTGCTCCACACGCCCCTCGACCCGTACCTGGCGGGAGAGCGCGGGCCACCAGAAGACCAGGGCCGCGTGGGGCACGTTGGTCAGTTCACTGCCCTTGTGGCTGTGGTAGTTGGTGTAGAAGACCAGCCCCTGGTCGTCGATGCCCTTGAGCAGCACGATGCGGGCATGGGGGCGGCCCTGGCTGTCGGCGGTGGCCAGGGTCATGGCATTGCCGTCGTCCCCCTCGGCCTCCAGCGCCAGAGTCAGCCACTCGTCGAACAGCACCATGGGCTCATCGGGGGTAGCGGACTCGTCGAGCTGGCCGCCTTCATAGTCGCGCCGTATATCGGCAATCTTGCGTGTCATGACCTTCTCCTCGGATTTTGTGCCATGGTCGCCGCTCGCCGGGTCGAGCTCAATACCCCGTGCGAGCCGGGCGGTAGATATTTTCGGCTAAGCTTATGGTGCCCACCCCAGCTGCACCATCGCCATGTAGGCGCCGGTGCCACCGATGATCGACAGCAGAGCGTTGCGCTGCCACAGGTGCAGGCCGACCACCGCCAGCGAGGCGAGGATCATCGGCCAGCCATCGGCCGCGGCATTGAGGTGGCCGTCGACCAACGGACGGAAGTCACGCAGGGCGTAGAACACCAGGATCATCATCACCGCCGGTGGCAGATAACGCCCCAGGTGCAGGATCAGCGGGTGCTCCGCCTGGCGCGCCAGCGCCACGAAGGGCAGCACCCGAGTGGCGAAGGTCGCCACGGCACAGACCATGATGAAACCCAGCAGGTCAAGGTTGTTCATGCTGAGCCTCCAGGCTGTCGGTCCTGCCGACGGCGGTAGTCGGCCAGCAGCACCAGGCTCGCCGTCCCGATGGCCCCCAGCAGCAGATGGCGCTCCGGTAGCAGCAGCATGGCCCCGAGACCGGTGGCCAGGGCGATGGCGAAGGGCAGCCACTGGCGCAGTCGCCGGGCCTGCTCCAGGGTCAGGACGATGAACAACGCCGTCAGGGCGAACTCGATGCCGCGGCTGTCGAATGTCAGGGTCGTGCCGATCAGCACCCCCGCCATCGAGCCCAGCACCCACCAGAGCTGATTGAGCAGGCTGACGCGAAAGGCCTGGGCATGGTCCAGGCCGGCATCACCGGCGTGAGTGGTCAGCAGCGAATAGGTCTCGTCGGTAAGCGCGAAGACCAGGTACGGCTTGCGCCAGCCGGCACCCTGGAAGCGGCGCAGCAGGGACAGGCCATAGAAGAGATGGCGGGAGTTCAGCATCAGGGTGGCCACCGCCACCTCCACCAGGCCCGCCCCGGCGGCGAGCAGCGCGACGGCCAGGAACTGCCCGGCCCCGGCATAGATGAGCAGCGACATCAGCATCGCCCCCCAGGCCGGGACGCCCACCTCGATGGCGAGGATGCCGAAGGCCGCCCCCAGCGGCAGGTAGCCGAACATGACCGGCAGGGTGGTGACACCGGCTTCCTGCCAGGCGTGACGCTTGAGCACCGTGGACCTCCCTGTCCCCCTGGGCGATAACGGTGACACTCCGCTAGCCGGCCCGCTGCTGCCGGCTGCGGAAACGGGCGTAGGCCGTGCAGCCGACAAACAGGGCCAGGGCGACCAGGGCCTCGGCACTGCCGCGGAGCCCCTGGCCGGGAAGCGTGGCCACCATCACTCCCTGGGTGAAGTAGAGCAGGCTGACGAAGGCCAGCCAGGCGTGGCCGCGAGGACGACGCGTGAGGATCGAGGGCAGGAACAGTGCGAGCGGCAGCACGAAGGCCAGCAGGGGCACCAGGGGATTGCCGTCGGTGGTGACGATCACGCCACGATAGACCATCAGCACCAGCAGCAGGCCGTAGCTGCCCAGCACCAGCCGGCGCGACCCATCAGTCAGTCGATCGAGTCCCTTGCGGGTTTCCAGTCCTTCCAGCCACTGTCTCATGAGGCCTCCCGGCGCGAGGCCGCGAGGGCCAGGGCCAGCCGGGCCACCCGCTTGCCCTGGGCGAAGGCCAGGTGGCGCTCATGTTCGTCCAGTGGGCGGTCGCTGCGCTTGCCGGCGAGGTGACTCGCCCCGTAAGGCGTGCCGCCGGCGGTGGTCTCCATCAGCTCGATCTCGCTGTAGGGCAGGCCGGCATAGACCATGCCGTGGTGCAGCAGCGGCAGCAGCATCGAGACCAGGGTGGTCTCCTGGCCACCATGGAGGCTCGAGGTCGAGGTGAAGGCGGTGGCCGGCTTGTCGACCAGGGCACCGCCGAGCCATAGCTCGCTGGTGCCGTCGATGAAGTACTTGAGGGGGGCGGCCATGTTGCCGAAGCGGGTCGGGCTGCCGATGGCCAGGCCGGCGCAGTGGCGCAGGTCATCGAGGCTGGCATAGACGGCGCCTGCGTCGGGAATCTCGGGGTCGACGGCCTCGCAGGTGGCCGAGACCGGTGGCACGGTACGCAGACGGGCTTCGATGCCCGGGCAGGACTCGACGCCGGCGGCGAGGCGCTCGGCCATGGCGCGGGTGGCGCCATGGCGAGAGTAGAACAGGATCAGCACATAGGGGCGGTTGTCGGTCATGGGGGTTCCTGAGGGACTGAAGAGACAGGGTCGCACGAGGACGGGATCAGTCGAGAAGGGTGCAGACCGCCTCGGGTGGACGGCCGATGATCGCCCGTCGCCCATCGTCGGCGATGGGGCGCTGCAGGATGCGCGGGTAGGTGACGATGGCATCGATCACCTGGCGGGAATCGTCGGCATCGGCCCCCAGTTGCTTCCACTCGGTCTCGTTGCACCGCACCAGCGCCGAGAGATGCCCTTCCAGGCGTCGGATCAGGGCCTGGAGCTCATCGCCATCCAGTGGTTCGTCAAGGTAGCGGCGGATAGTCACCTCGGCACCGGCCTCCTCGAGCAGGGCCAGGGCCTGGCGTGACTTGGAACAGCGCGGGTTGTGGTAGAGAGTGATGCTGGCCATGGAAGCTCCTCGGACCCGAGATAGGTGGCGGTCATTGTATCAGCGGGGTACGGCAGGACCACCCCGGCGTCACTCCGCCGTTCCCTCGTCGCCCTCGGTCGGCAGCCGCCGGTAGACCCAGGCCTTCCGCCCATCGACAAGCGTCTGGCGCACCCGTTCGTAGCGGATGCCGAGGCGCTCGTAGCGATCGAGCCGCGCGAGTTCCTCGGCCTCGACGCGCAGCAGCAGCCCCTCGACCCGTGCGCCGGGGGACGGCGACAGGTCGAGCCCCGTGCGCTCGAAGCCCGTCAGCACGGCGGGCTCGGGGTCGCCGACACGCCCGTAGACCAGCCAGCGGACCGGCGCGTGGGTGAGGGTGCCATAGACGAAGACCCGATGGGGCCCCTCCTGGACGGGGGGCAGGTGGTCGGGGCGGTCGTAGGTCCAGGGACTGAGCAGGGAGAGCCACAGCCAGCCGGCCAGGGCCAACGGCCCGACGAGGGCCAGGGCCCCCAGCCACTTGAGGGATCGCATGGGGCATCCTTGTCATGGGGCAGAGAGTCATCCTGCCATGATCGGGCCGGCGACTTAAGCCGCCGGAGCGGCTCTGCTAGGATGGCATTTCCCCATGACGTCCAGGAGGTGCCCCATGAGCCAAGCGAATCGCGACGACGTGGACTTCCGGGCACTGATGGAGGATGTGCGTCCCCTGCGCAGCGCCACCAACCGCGCCGATCCCGGGCGAGCACGCCGCGCGCCCAGCGAGGCCCAGCTGGCCAGGCGCGAGAGTGCCGCGGCCGAGACGGCGGGCCGCGACTTTCTCTCCGACGACTTCGTCGACCTGGTGCCGCCCTTCGACCCCTTGTCCTTCCAGCGGGACGGCATCCAGCAGGCGGTGGTCGACCGCCTGCGCCACGGCGGCTACCCGGTGCAGGCCAGCCTGAACCTGCTGCGTCGGCCCCTGGAGGAGTGCCGGCGCCTGCTGCCGCCCTTCATCCGCGAGGCCTACGCCCACGACCTGCGCTCGGTATTGATCGTCCACGGCAGGGGGCGCGAGATCGACAGCCCGCCCAATGTGCTGCGTTCCTACCTGGCGAAGTGGCTCGGCGCCTTCGACGAGGTGCAGGCCTATGTCTCGGCGGGCCAGGCAGACGGCGGCCTGGGCGCGACCTGGGTGATGCTGCGCAAGAGCGAGCGGGCAAGATCGGCGAACCGGGAGCGACAGCAGAAGCGACGCGGCTGAGGCGCGCGGGAAAACGACGCTGCCGACCCGAGGGCCGGCAGCGTGCCCTGCACAGGCAGGGGGCGTCAGGCCAGGGCGGGTTGCGCGCGCCGCTGCGCGAGTTCGCGCAGGCGACGACGGAACAGCGGTTCGGGGTTGTCGGTGCCCGGCTGGTAGCCGCGACTGAAGGTATCCAGGGCGCGGAGGGCATCCTCGACGACCTGGTCCTCGCGCAGCGAGAAGGCATCGAAGCCGCAGCGGGACATGTAGAACAGCTGGTCGATCAGCACATCACCCAGGGCGCGGATCTGGCCCCGATAGCCGTGCCGCTCGCGCAGCAGCCGGGCGAGGCTGTAGCCCCGGCCATCGGTGAACTTCGGGAAGTCGATGCCGATCAGCGGGGCCGCCATCAGCTCTTCGGCGAGCGCCGGCGTGAGCTCGGTGTCGCTGGGCAGCCAGGGGGCCAGGTCGTCGCGACGGCCTGCGGCCTGCCATACCTCCAGGTGAACCAGGGCGCGACCCTGCGCCGGGGCAGTCTCCTCGTCGTGGCGAGCCCAGTTATCCTCGACAAGGCGGCGATTGACGATCAGCGGGCGGGTGACGGTCTGCTCAGGCATAGACACGCTCCTTGAAGGGTTTGAGGCCGATGCGGCGATAGGTATCGAGGAAGGTCTCGTCGGGCTGGCGGCTGCCGACATAGACCTGCAGCAGCTTGTCGATCACCTCCGGCACGTCCTCGCGGAAGAACGAGGGCCCCAGTATCTTGCCCAGGGAGGTGCCATTGCCCTGGCTGCCGCCCAGCGAGATCTGGTAATACTCCTCGCCCTTCTTGTCGACGCCGAGGATGCCGATATGGCCGACATGGTGATGGCCGCAGGCATTCATGCAGCCGGAGATATTGAGTTCCAGCGGCCCCAGGTCATAGAGGAAGTCTAGGTCCTCGAAGCGTTCCTGGATGGCGTGGGCGACCGGGATCGACTTGGCATTGGCCAGGCCGCAGTAGTCGCCACCGGGGCAGCAGATCAGGTCGGCCAGGGTGCCCACGGTGGGGTTGGCCATGCCCAGGGCCTCCAGCCGCTGCCAGAGCGCCTCGAGGCGATCCACCGGCACGTCGGTAAGCACCAGGTTCTGCTCGTGGGTGACCCGGAGCTCGCCGTGGCCGAACTCGTCGGCCAGGTCGGCGATGGCCGCCATCTGCTCCGAGGTGACGTCCCCGGGGGAGTGCTCGCGACGCTTGAGTGACAGGGTCACGGCCTTGTAGCCGGCCACCTTGTGGTCGGTGACGTTGTTGGTGACGAACCGCGCGAAGGCACGGTTCTCGCCGCGCAGCCGCTCGAAGGCCGCGATGGCCTCGGCCGGCACCTCACGGCGCGGCGGCTCGACGAAGTGCGCCGCCACGGCCTCGACGGCGCCGGTGGTCAGGGTCTGGGGACCATCCTTGAGGTGGGCCCACTCCTCCTCCACGCGGCGACGGAACTCGTCGACCCCCAGCGCCTTGACCAGGATCTTGATGCGCGCCTTGAACTTGTTGTCACGCCGGCCGAACTGGTTGTAGACCCGGACCAGGGCTTCCAGGTAGGTCAGCAGGTGCTGCCAGGGCAGGTCCTCGCGGACCACCTCGCCGATCATCGGCGTACGGCCCAGGCCCCCGCCGGCCAGCACCCTGACGCGCACCTCGCCGTCGCGATCACGCCACAGGCGCAGGCCCACGTCGTGGACCTGGATGGCGGCGCGATCCTCGACGGCGCCGGTCACGGCGATCTTGAACTTGCGCGGCAGGTAGGCGAACTCGGGGTGGAAGGTCGACCACTGGCGAATCAGCTCGCACCAGGGGCGTGGATCGACCTCCTCGTCGGCGGCCACGCCGGAGAACTGGTCGGTGGTGGTATTGCGGATATCGTTGCCGCTGGTCTGGATGGCGTGCATCTGCACGCTGGCGAGATCGGCGAGGATATCCGGCACATCCTCGAGCTTCGGCCAGTTCAGCTGCAGGTTGGTGCGGGTGGTGAAGTGGCCATAGCCGCGGTCATAGCGGGCGGCGATTTCGCCCAGCTTGCGCAGCTGATAGGACGCCAGCATGCCGTAGGGAATGGCGATGCGCAGCATGGGGGCATAGCGCTGGATATAGAGGCCATTCTGCACGCGCAGCGGCAGGAACTCCTCCTCGCTGATCCGCCCCGCGAGATAGCGGCGCATCTGGTCGCGGAACTGGGTGACGCGTTCATCGACCAGCGTCTGATCGTGGGTGTCGTAACGATACATTCAGCGCATTCCTGATGCTGGGAAGTGGCGGACAATGCCGCTACCTTACCGCCTGAGGTTTATTCTAGAAAAGAATAAATGTTTATAGTTTATATGCAAAATGGAATGACGACGGTCTCAGATGACCAGCGCCTGCCAGCGCCGCCGCTGCCAGATCAGCACGAACCCGGCCGAGTTCAGGCAGCGGTAGCCCAGTTGCACCCACCAGATGCCGACCAGCCCCTGGTCGAGCACGACCCCTACCCACCAGGCCAGCGGCAGGAAGACCAACCACTGCAGGGTAAGGGTGGTCGCCATCACGGTGCGGTGGGCGCCGGCACCGAGCAGGGCCTGGGCGAACACCAGCGCCGCGGCATCCAGCACGATCATCAGCGCGGTGAGCTGCAGCGGCACCCGGCCCATGGCGATAAGGTCCGGGTCGCGGAGAAAGAGCGCGAGCACTGCCTCGGGGAACAGCACCATCGGCACGGCCAGCACCGCCAGGCAGAGCCAGGCCAGCCGCACCACGTCCCAGCCCCAGCGGTGGGCCTCGCCATGGGCCTGGCGGCCCAGGGCCTGGCCGACCAGGCTCATCGCCGCCATCCCCAGCCCGACGCCGGGCAGGATCAGCAACAGCGAGAGGTTGACCAGTACATGGCCCACCGCAACGCTGGCGGTACCGATCTGGCCCAGGATCCAGAACAGCACGGCATAGCCGGCGGCGAACCACAGCTGCTGAAAGGAGTGGGGCATGGCCAGGCGCAGGGTGGTGACCAGCGTAGGGCGCTGGGGCAGGCCGGCGAGGAAACCGCTGGCGGTGGCGTGGCGAAGGCTCAGCCCGGCCCAGACGGCGAGCCCGGCAAAGAGCGATAGTGTCGTGCCGGCCCCGGCCCCGGCCGCGCCCATGGCCGGCAGACCGAGATGTCCGAAGATCAGCCCGACGCTCGCCACCACGTTGATGGCATGCATCACCAGGATGATGCGCAGATAGATGCCGGTCTGCTGGATGCCGTTCCAGTAGCCTCGGAAGCAGAAGATCATTGCCACCGGGATCAGCGAGACGACACGCCAGCGGAAGTAACCCACCGCCTCGGCAGTGACCGCCGGGTCCTGGTTGATCAGCCCCAGCAGGCGCGGCGCCTGCCACAGGCAGAGCAGGGTCAGGGGCAAGGCTGCCGCCAGCGCGATCACCAGGCCGGCGTTGAGCGCCATCGCGCGCCGCTCCCACTCCTGCTCGCCGTGGCGACGCGCCGTCTGGGCCTGGACGCCGGAGGAGAGCCCGAAGACCACGGCGGTGATCAGGAACATGGCATAGCCGCCGATGCCCACGCCGGCCAGCGGCACCTCGCCGAGCGATCCCACCAGGGCCGCGTCGATCAGGTTGAGCAGGCTCTGGGTGAGCATGCCGGCGATGATCGGCAGGGCGAGGCGCAGGATCGTCTGGCGGCGGGTGGGCTCGGGCAGCATCCGTCTTCCGGGCAGGTGAGGGCAGGCGGCCCGCCGTGGCGGGCCCGAAGGGTCAGGCCGGGTCGTAGGAGAGCACCGGCGCGAGCCAGCGCTCGAGTTCCTCGATGGCCATGCCCTTGCGCTCGGCCAGCGCCTCGACCTGGTCCCGAGTGATCTTGCCGGTGGAGAAGTACTTCGAGCGCGGGTGAGAGAAGTACCAGCCGGCCACCGCAGCGGCAGGCCACATGGCGAAGTTCTCGGTGAGATCGAGTCCGGCGTTGTCGGTAGCCTGGAGCAGGCGGAACAGGGTCGCCTTCTCGGTGTGGTCGGGGCAGGCCGGGTAGCCCGGTGCCGGGCGGATGCCCTGGTACTTCTCGGCGATCAGGGCATCATTGTCCAGCGTCTCGTTCGGCACATAGCCCCAGAACTCCTTGCGGACCCGTTCGTGGAGGCGCTCGGCGAAGGCCTCGGCCAGCCGGTCGGTGAGCGACTGGACCAGGATGGCGTTGTAGTCGTCGCCGGCGGCCTTGTACTGCTCGGCGAGGGCCTCCACGCCATGCCCGGTGGTGACGGCGAAACCGCCGATCCAGTCGGGCTTCCCGCTCTCCCTGGGCGCGATGAAGTCGGCCAGGCTGTGGCAGACACCGTCGCGGTTCTTGGTGGTCTGCTGGCGAATATGATGCAGCCGTTCGATCACCTCGCGGCGCGACTCGTCGGCATAGACCTCGATGACGTCGTCATCGACGCTGTTGGCCGGCCACAGGCCGATCACGCCGCGAGCCTGGATGCGTTTCTCGTCGATCAGCTTGCGCAGCATCGCCTGGGCATCGGCGAACAGGCTGCGAGCGGCCTCGCCGACCTTGGCATCGTCGAGGATCTTCGGGTACTTGCCGGCCAGCTGCCAGCTCATGAAGAAGGGTGTCCAGTCGATGCGCTCGACCAGCTCCTCGATGTCATAGTCGTCGAACACCTTGAGGCCGGTGATCGCCGGCCGCGGCGGCGTGTAGCCGTCCCAGTCCATGGCCGGCTTGCGCTGGCGGGCCTCGGCGTAGGAGAGGTCAGCGGCCTTGGGGCGACGCTTGGCATTGCGTTCGCGCACCGTCTCGTACTCGGCACGGATCTCGTCGATGTAGGCCGGCTTCAGGGCGGGGGAGAGCAACTTGCCGGCCACGCCGACGGCGCGCGAAGCATCGGTGACGTAGATCACCGGATGCTCATAGCCTGGCTCGATCTTCACCGCGGTGTGGGCCTTGGAGGTGGTGGCGCCACCGATCAGCAGCGGCAGATCGAAGCCCTGGCGCTGCATCTCCCTGGCCACGTGGACCATCTCGTCCAGCGACGGAGTGATCAGTCCGGAGAGGCCAATGATGTCGGCGTTCTCGTCACGGGCCGTCTGCAGGATCTTCTCGGCAGGCACCATCACGCCGAGGTCGATGACCTCGTAGTTGTTGCACTGGAGGACCACGCCGACGATGTTCTTGCCGATGTCGTGGACGTCGCCCTTGACCGTGGCCATGACGATCTTGCCCTTGGCCTGGGTGTCGGCACTCTTCTCGGCCTCGATGTAGGGGATCAGGTAGGCCACCGCCTGCTTCATGACACGGGCCGACTTGACCACCTGGGGCAGGAACATCTTGCCGGCGCCGAACAGGTCGCCGACCACGTTCATGCCGTCCATCAGCGGCCCCTCGATCACCTCGATGGGCCGGTCGGCCCGCTGCCGGGCGAGCTCGGTGTCTTCCTCGATGTAGGCGGTGATCCCCTTGACCAGGGAGTGGGCGATGCGCTTCTCGACCTCCCAGGAGCGCCACTCCAGGTCCTCCTTCTTGGCCGGGCCGCTGCCATCGCCCTTGTACTTGTCGGCCAGGTCCAGCAGCCGTTCGGTGCTGTCGCTGCGGCGATTGAGTACCACGTCCTCCACGGCCTCGCGCAGCTCCGCCGGCAGGTCGTCGTAGACGGCGAGCTGGCCGGCGTTGACGATGCCCATGGTCAGGCCCGCGCGGATCGCATGGTAGAGGAACACCGAGTGGATCGCCTCGCGCACCGGGTTGTTGCCGCGGAAGGAGAACGACACGTTGGAGACCCCGCCGGACACCAGGGCGTGGGGCAGGTGCTCGCGGATCCAGCGGGTGGCCTCGATGAAGTCCACGGCATAGTTGTCGTGTTCCTCGATGCCGGTGGCGATGGCGAAGATGTTGGGGTCGAAGATGATGTCTTCCGGCGGGAAGTCGAGCTCGTCGACCAGGATCCGGTAGGCGCGCTGGCAGATCTCGGTCTTGCGGGCGAAGGTGTCGGCCTGGCCGGCCTCGTCGAAGGCCATCACCACGACGGCGGCCCCGAAGCGACGACAGGCCGTGGCCTGCTCGCGGAAGGCGTCCTCGCCCTCCTTCATCGAGATGGAGTTGACCACCGCCTTGCCCTGCACGCACTTGAGTCCCGCCTCGATGATCGCCCACTTCGAGGAGTCGATCATGATCGGCACCCGGGCGATGTCCGGCTCGCCGGCGATCAGGTTGAGGAAGCGCACCATGGCCTCCTCGGACTCGAGCATCCCCTCGTCCATGTTGATGTCGATGACCTGGGCGCCGTTCTCTACCTGCTCCAGGGCCACTTCCAGCGCGGTGGTGTAGTCCTCCTCGACGATCAGCCGCTTGAAGCGCGCCGAGCCGGTGACATTGGTGCGCTCGCCGACGTTGACGAACAGCGAGTCGGCCTCGATGTTGAAGGGCTCGAGCCCGGAGAGCCGGCAGGCGCGCGCCCGCTCGGGCACCCGACGCGGCGCCATCCCCTGGATGGCGTCGTGGATCGCCGAGATGTGCTCGGGGGTGGAACCGCAGCAGCCGCCGATGATGTTGACCAGGCCGCTCTCGGCGAACTCGGCGACGATCGCTGCCATCTCCTCCGGGGTCTGGTCGTACTCGCCGAACTCGTTGGGCAGGCCAGCGTTGGGGTGGGCCGAGACGAAGGTATCCGCCTTGGTGGCGAGCTCCTCGACATAGGGCCGCAGCTCCGCTGCCCCCAGGGCGCAGTTGAGCCCGATGGAGAGCGGGCGGGCATGGCGTACCGAGTTCCAGAACGCCTCGGTGGTCTGGCCTGAAAGGGTGCGTCCCGAGGCGTCGGTGATGGTCCCGGAGATCATCACCGGCAGCCGTTCGCCGAGCGCCTCGAACAGCTCCTCCAGGGCGTAGATCGCCGCCTTGGCATTGAGGGTGTCGAAGATGGTCTCGATCAGGATGAGGTCGGAGCCGCCCTCGATCAGCGCCTCGGCAGCCTCGTAGTAGTTCTCGCGCAGGGCGTCGAAGGTGACATTGCGCTTGGACGGATCATTCACGTCCGGCGACAGGGAGGCCGTGCGCGAGGTGGGGCCCAGCACGCCGGCCACGTAGCGCGGCACGCCGGTTTCCTCGGCCACGGCATCACAGACCGCACGGGCCAGGCGCGCCGACTCCCGGTTGAGCTCGGGCACCAGCGCTTCCATGCCGTAGTCGGACTGGGAGAGACGCGTGCTGTTGAAGGTGTTGGTCTCGACGATGTCGGCGCCGGCTTCCAGATACTGGCGGTGGATCCGCGTCACCAGGTCGGGGCAGGTCAGGGCCAGCAGGTCATTGTTGCCCTTGAGGTCGCTCGGCCAGTCGGTGAAACGCTCGCCACGAAACTCCTGCTCGGAGAGCCCGGCATTCTGCAGCATGGTCCCCATGCCCCCATCGAGCATCAGGATGCGTCGCGAAAGGCTGTCATGGAGGGTGGCGGTCAGGGCTGTGGGAACGGCGGCCATGGGTCGAATCAATCTCCAGCGAAGGGACATCAGGGGGCGAGCCGGCAGCGGGGCGCCTGGGGCGTCTTGTCGAGGGGTTACGCTGCGGCAAGGGGCAGACCTGCCGGACTGCGGGACATCGGCAGACCGCCGGGAAAGGCGCTCATCTTAGCAAAAGCCTCGGCGCCGCGGCAGGGGGCAGGCAAAAACCCAGCAATTCAGTCGGGATTGTGTCGGCCGCGCGGGTCGCTTACCATTGAGGGCAACACACGTTCAGTACATGTCGCGACGCCACCTCGGCGCGGCATGACGCGATAGCGAGAGCACCATGAGCGACAGCATCCAGATTACCGACAGCGCCCAGGATTACCTTGCCGAACTGCTCGAGAAGCAGAACGTCGAGGGCATCGCGGTCCGCATCTTCATCACCCAGCCGGGGACCCCCTACGCCGAGACCTGCCTGGCCTACTGCCGGCCAGGCGAGGAGGAGCCCAGCGACGAGCTGCTGGAACTCCAGAAGCTCCGTGTCTACCTGGACAAGAACAGCCTGCCCTTCCTCGAGGAGGCCGTGGTCGACTTCAACGCCGACCGCATGGGCGGGCAGCTGACCATCAAGGCGCCCAACGCCAAGATGCCCAAGGTCAATGCCGACAGCCCGCTCGAGGATCGCGTCAACTATATCCTCTACAGCGAGATCAACCCGGGACTGGCTTCCCACGGTGGCGAGATAAAGCTGGTCGAGCTGACCGAGGACCAGGTGGCCGTGCTGGCCTTCGGTGGCGGCTGCCAGGGCTGCGCCGCGGTGGACCTCACCCTCAAGGACGGCGTGGAGAAGACCCTGCTGGAGCGCATCCCGGAGCTCGCCGGCATCCGCGACGTGACCGACCACACGGATACCACCAACGCCTACTACCGTTAGGCAAGCGACGAGGGGCGATGCCCCGGGGAAGCCGCCAGGCTTCCCGCGCCTCACTCAGACTCCGCTCTCGAAGGCCCCGCCCCCGCGGGGCCTTCGCCGTTCTGCGACACCTCCTCGCGGGGCCGGTCAGGCAACGGTGCCTGCCAGAGGCAGCGATGGAGCTGGGTCTCCAGGTCGCGCAGGCGGCGCACCTGCTCCTCCAGCAGCTGCTTCTGTTCGTCGATGCGCGCCTGCATCAGGGCCTGCTCGTGCTGCAGCGTCCGGGTTCGCTCCTCGGCCTGGTGGCGTGACCACTCGGTCTCGCGGTGGCGCTTCTCCTCCTCGGCCAGGGCAGCGCGCGCCTCCTGCACCAGCTGCTGTGCCCGCTCCAGCCTCGCCTCGAGCTGCTGCAGCCGCTGGGCATGCCCCTTGTCGGCGGCCTGTCGCTCCTGGCGTGCCTCGTCGAGCAGCCCCATCAGGCGCGCCTCGCTGCTCTCGTGACGCTTTTCCTCCCGCGCCAGGCGCTCCTGGTGACGCGCAGCCTGCTCGGTCAGGGCCTGCTGCTGTTCGCGAGCCTGCCGCTCGTTTTCCTGCTGCAGGCTCGCCAGCTGCGACTCGAGACGCGCCTGCCGGTTGGCGAGCTTCGCCTCGCGCTCCGCCAGGACATCGCGCTCGGACTCGCGGCGCGCCAGCTCGCCGCTCTGCTCCTCGAGGCGCTGCTCGGTGCGCGCCAGGTGGGCGGCCAGCGCCGACTCGCGTTGCTCGGCGTCCTCGGCTCGGCGCGCGGCCTCGCCGGCTTCCTCCCGCGCCGTCTCCACGCGGCCCTCTGCCTCCTGCCGGTAGTGGGCGAGGGCCTCATTGGCGGATGCCTGGGCCTTCTCCCAGAGCGCCTCGGCGAGCTCCTGGAGGGCCTCGGGCATGCCACGCGGTGGCGGCAGGTCGCGGTTCTCCTCTCGCCGCGTCCGCCACTCCCTCAGGTGCTCGCTGATGGTCGTGAAGCTGCCGGTCCCCAGCACCTCACGCACCTTGTGCACGCTGGGCGCCTCTCCCTTCTCCAGCAGGGCATCGATGGCCCGCTGGACATCCTCGTAACGCACGCCGCTGCGCGCCATGGCCATCTCCTCGTGGTTGTCTGCCGGGTCCGCCCCTTGGCTATCGAAGGCAGTGTACCCGTTGGCGGTGCGATATTGAAGATAATTACATATTACGTACTACGTAATTATATTTACGAAATGACAGATAAAATCAAGATTACGCGGCTTATCTTGATTTTATCGCCAGATAAGCCGGATACTGACCAGCAAGGAGCAAGGAGCAAGGAGCAAGGAGCAAGGAGCAAGGAGCAAGGAGCAAGGAGCAAGGAGCAAGGAGCAAGGAGCAAGGAGCAAGGAGCAAGGAGCAAGGAGCAAGGAGCAAGGAGCAAGGGCCATGACGGTGGGGGCGCAAGGAGCGGATATGGATAGGGAAACCAGGCAGGCAGCACCCGATGAGGTGCTGAGCGTGACATCGACGGCACGCGAGCGACTGCCCGAAGCGGCGGGACAGCGGCAAGGCCTGCACATCACCGCCGGCAGCGATGCCGAGGCCGTGGCGCAGTGGCTCGACGAATACCGGGCCAGCCCCCGGACCCGGCGTGCCTATCGCCGCGAGGCGCAGCGCCTGCTGCTGTGGCTGGTGGAGCAGGGCAGGGGGCTCGATGAGCTGCGCCGGGAAGATCTGGACCGCTTCGAGGCCTTCCTGGCCGATCCGCGACCCGTCGAGCGCTGGATCGGGCCGGTGCGCCCGCGTCAGGACCCGCGCTGGCGTCCCTTCCGCGGGCCGCTGTCGCCCGCCAGCCGCCGTCAGAGCCTGGTGATCCTGCAGGGCATGTTCGCCTGGCTGGTGGAGGCAGGCTGGGTCCGCCACAATCCCTTCCGCCTGATGCGCGACAAGCGCCGCCGCCTGGACAACCGCCGGGGCGGCATCGAACGCTACCTGGAGCGCCCCCTGTGGGACTGGCTATGGGACTGGCTGAACCGGCCGGGGGAGGAGGACGCCTCGCCCCGCCGGTGTTACGAGCTGACCCGGCGCCGTCTGGTCTTCGGCTTTGCCTACCTGCTGGCCCCGCGGGTCAGCGAGATGAGTGCGGCGCGCATGAACGACTTCCAGCGCCGCGAGGGGCGATGGTGGTGGAGCGTGGTGGGGAAGGGCGACAAGGTGGCGCGCATCCCGGTGCCGCCGGACATGATGGCGCTGCTGGCCGAGTGGCGCAGGACACTGGGCCTGGCGGCAGAACCGCCGCCGGATGACGCCTCACCCCTGCTGCGAACACTGGACGGCTCCCGGGGACTGGGCGAAAACCGCCTCTATCGGCTGGTCCGTGATGGCTTCCGGGAGTCGGCGGAGGCGCTCGAACGGGAGGCGGGCTACACGGCGCAGGCAGAAGTGGGGCGGCTGCGTCGGGCGACACCGCACTGGCTTCGCCACACGGCCCTGACCCACCAGGCGCAAGCCGGGGTAGAGCTACGCTATCTGGCCGCGACGGCACGCCACTCGCGTCTCGACACCACGGCGCGCTACCTGCACGCCGAGGATGAGGAGTGGCATCGCCAGCAGGCGCGTCATGGCCTGTGGGGCGAAGGGGAGAGGGCAGTGCTTGCCGATGATCGAGATGGCGGGCATGAGCCGTTATAATGGCGGAAGCCACTTCCAGGAGAGACCATGACTACCGAGACCACCGCCGAACAGGCCCAGCAGGAGCTTCTCGACGAGTTCGAGATGTTCGACAACTGGATGGATCGTTACCAGTACATCATCGACATGGGCAAGCAGTTGCCGGCCTTTCCCGATGAGTGGAAGGTCGATGAGCTGAAGATCCAGGGCTGCCAGTCCAATGTCTGGATGCACCACCGTCTCGAGGGCGAGACCCTGCACTTCGATGCAGTCTCAGATGCGGCCATCGTCTCCGGGCTGATTGCCGTACTGATGCGCATCTACAACGACCGTCGTCCGGCGGACATCCGCGCTACCAACCCCCATTTCATGCGGGACCTGGGGCTCGACAAGCACCTATCGCCGACCCGCAGCAACGGACTGAACGCCATGCTGGAGCGGATCTACCGAGTGGCCGAGGCGGAAGCGGCCGCCTGATCAGCGGTTGCGTGGCTGCCGGTCATCCGTCCGGCAGCGGAACTGCTCGTCCAACTCCGGGTCTTCCCGACAGAGCCGCTCGCTGGGTCCTCCCGGTACCGGGTCGATGCCGCCCTCACAGCCCGGGTGGCAGCGAACGACCCGCCTCACCGCCATGATCCCGCCCCTGAGCGGGCCATGCACCTGCAGCGCCTCCACCGTATAGCTCGAGCAGCTTGGCCAGTAGCGGCAGCGCGGCCCCAGCAGCGGGCTCAGCGTGAGCTGGTAGAGCCTCACCGCAGCGATCATCAGCCAACCGAGTGCCTGCCCCAGTAGGCGCAGCAGGCGATGGATCCCGGCGGCCAGGCAGGACACGTCTCAACCCTTGCCGTAGAGGGTGTAGGGGTCGATCAGGGGGTCACTGGCGATGCGTGCCTCGTCGCCCTCCAGCGCCACGTAGAAGCAGCTGCGCCTGCCGCTGTGGCAGGCGGGCCCCGTCTGCGCCACCTGCAGCAGCAGGGTGTCACCGTCGCAGTCCAGCGCTGCGCTCTTCAGGTGCTGCTGCTGGCCGGAGCTCTCGCCCTTGCGCCACAGCTTGCCCCGCGAGCGCGACCAGTAGCAGACGCGGCCGGTCCGCAGGGTCTCTTCCAGGGCCTCGCGGTTCATCCAGGCCATCATCAGTACTTCGCCGCTGTCGTGCTGCTGGGCGATGGCCGGGATCAGGCCGTCGACATTGAAGCGGATGGCGTCGAGGATTCCGGCCAGCGGGAAGCGGCTGTCGCCGGCGGCCCGCTCGAGGGTCTTGAAGGTGTCGCTCATGGAAACTCCGCAGGGGCGGCAGGGCGCTCGGACGCCTGTCGGCAGGCGTCACACTGGCCCAGCAGCTCGATGGTCTGGCGCTGGACCTCGAAGCCCAGCTCCCTGGCGCGACGCGCGAGGTGGTCGTTGATCTCGTCCAGGTGCAGCTCCTCGACACGACCACAGAGGCGACAGATCAGCAGCTGGAAGCCGTGGGCGTGCTCGGGGCAGGGGCAGGCCACGTAGGCATTGAGTGACTCGATGCGATGCACCAGCCCCTGGTCGATGAGAAACTCCAGGGCGCGATAGACGGTAGGGGGCCGTGCCGCGGCGTGTTCCGCCGCCAGGCGGTCGAGCAGGTCATAGGCCTTCAGGCTGCCGGGGGCATCGGCGATCATCTCCAGCACCCGCCGACGGATCGGCGTGAAGCGAGCGCCGCGCTGCTGGCACTGCCGTTCGGCCTGTCGGATCATGTCGCTGGGATCGGTCATGGCACCCGGGGCGATGGCTGGGAGGAAGCGATATTCTACGCGCCGGGCCGGCGAGGGACCAGCTGCGGTCGCTATCAGGCCGTCTCGAGCAGCTCGCTGGAGCGGGCAAAATGATGCTGCGAGAAGGCGACCCTCTCCTCGGGAGCGACACCCTCGGGCTGGCGTTCGATCAGGTCCAGCCGGGAGCGCAGCCCCTCGCCGTTGGCCATCTGGATCGCCAGCCCCGGGCGGGCGTTGAGCTCCAGCAGCATGGGGCCATGGTCTCGGTCGAGCACCATGTCGGTGCCGAGATACCCGAGCCCTGTCATCTCGAAGCAGCCGGCGGCCAGGCGCAGCAACGTGGCCCAGTCGCTGATGCGCAGGCTGGCGAGCTCGTGGCCGGTATCGGGATGGTCGTGACGCCTGCGGTCGAACTGTACCCCCCGGATCGCGGTGCCGCTGGCGATATCGATGCCCACGCCTACGGCTCCCTGGTGCAGGTTGGCCTTGCCATCCGAGGCGGCGGTGGAGAGGCGCATCATTGCCATCACCGGATAGCCCTTGAAGACGATGACCCGGATATCCGGCACCCCCTCATAGGTGTACTCGGAGAAGGATTCGTCGAAGTTGATCAGCGCCTCGATCAGCGCCACATCCGGGGAGCCCCCCAGCGAATAGAGCCCGGAGAGGATGTTGGAGACGTGGCGCTCCACGTCGCCAAGGGTCAGCTGGGCGCCACTCGGCTTGACGTAGCGATCGCCATCGATCCGCTCGATGACGAGGATGCCCTTGCCGCCGCTGCCCTTGGCCGGCTTGATCACGAACCCTTGATGGCCCACGAGCATGGCAAGGATATGCTTGACACCGAACTGGGTGGTCACGGTGCCGATCAGCGCCGGCGTGGTGATACCGTATTCCTGGGCCAGCAGCTTGGTCTTGAGCTTGTCGTCCACCAGCGGGTAGAGCCGGCGATTGTTGTAGCGGCCGATGTAGCGGATGTTGCGCCGGTTCATGCCGATGATTCCCTTGGCATGCAGGCGGGCAGGGGTCGTCCACATGGTGTCAGTCCTCCGTGACCGGCTTGAAGCGGCGCAGCTCGAGCAGGCGATAGCCGGTGTAGTTGCCGAGCAGCAGGATCAGCGCCATCAGGATCAGCTGGACGCCGAGGAAATTGAAGGTGATGTGACGGACCCAGGGGTTGTTCATCGCCAGATAGGCCAGTACCGCGGTGATGAGACTGCCGCCGCCCTGGATCAGTACCTGCTTGGGGCCTTCCTCCTCCCAGAGGATCGACATCCGCTCGATGGTCCAGGAAAGGATGATCATCGGGAAGAAGGTGATGGTCAGGCCGGCATTGAGGCCGAAACGGTAGGAGAGCACCGAGAACACCGAGATGATGGCGATGACCGTGATGATCACCGCCGTCACTCGCGCCACCAGCAGCAGGTTCAGGTAGGAGAGGTAATTACGGATGACCAGTCCCACGGCCACCACGAGCAGGAACCCGACCAGCCCGGTAACCAGGGTGGTCTGGATGAAGGCCAGCGCGATAAGCACGGGCATGAAGGTGCCCGAGGTCTTGATGCCGACCAGCACCCGGAGGATCACGACCATCAGTGCGCCGATGGGGATCAGCAGGATGGTCTGGAACAACGCCTGATCCTCGAGCGGCAGGCTGTGGATCGAGAAGTTGAGCAGGGTGTCATCGGCTAGCTGGCTGCGCACCGCCGCCGCCGCCGGCTGGTTGCGGGAGAGCATCGAGAAACCGACCCGCGAGTCGCTGCCGCCCTGGACCTCGAGCACCGCCTGTCCGGCGGACTCCCAGAGGAGCAGGTTATCCGGGCGGCCTCGGGTGCCCGTACGCGGATCGAACAGCGCCCACTCCTGTTCATCGAAGACCTGGATCCAGGGCGTCAGGCTCTGCCGCCGGCGGCCATGGTCGAGCAGCAAGCCGCTGACCTCGCGGGCCGGTACGCCGGCCTGGTTGAGCAGGCGTACCAGCAGCGGTGTGCGGTCGAACTGGGTCAGCAGGAGGCGCGCATTTTCCCCCTGGCGCTCCTCGGTGAAGTCAGTGATCAGCTCGCGTGCGAAGGTGTAGGGGTCGGAGCTGCGTGACCAGGCCCGCTCGATCACCTGGCTGGCCGCGGTGTCGTAGGGCGTTTCCCAGACGATGTCACGCCGCAGGGGAGGGGGTTCGATCTCCGGGCTCTTCGACTCCGGGGCGACCAGTGCCTGGACGCTGTAATAGAGCTGCTGGTCGCCCGTCGCCTCGCGCGTGGACCATTCTGCGCGGCGGCCGCCGTTCTCCTCGAGAAAGGCCAGCCCGTAGCCGGGCGAGGCAGTGTGTTCGGTCAGGATGCGATACCCCTGCTGGCTCGAGGGCAGCGCCATGTTGACCTTGGCCGAGCCGCCATCGGCGGTAAAGTTGACCTGGGCCTCGATCTCCCAGACCTGGCGCTGCTCGCCCGGTGTCCAGGGCACCTCGAACTGCACATGGCGGTGAATGCTCAGAGCGACACCGGCCACCAGCAGGAAGGCGACGATCAGGTAGAAGGGCAGTCGTGACATGGGTCTTCCTTGATGGGGCTTGAGTCAGGCGAAGGAACTTGGCTTTGTCCCAAAACTGGCTGCACTCGGCCATACGGCGTTACAAAATCGGCTCGAAGTACTCATTTACACCCTGCAAACTCGCGTGCAAGCCCAGTCCGTATCATCGCCGATGATTGTCTTGTCTTGCCGTCGCTCGCCGACAATTCAGACAAGCCCGACGTCACTCTTCGGTTTCGGCTTCGTCTTCATCGCGATCAGCGGCCTCGTCGGTGCCGGCTTCCTCTGCCGGACGCCCGCCCGGGAACTCTGGGCGATCATGAAGGTACTGCTCGGCCACGTCGATGATGGCGATGTCCATCAGGAAACGACGACCCAGCAGTACCGGATGGTCCAGGTGGGTGCGGTCGTTGAGGGTGAACTGCACCGTCTCGCGCAGCGGCCCCAGGGTCATCAGCAGGCTGATCACTGGACGCGAATCCTCCCCGGAGGCCTGGATGATGCGCACCCGGCGTTCCACCGGGGCCTCGATCCATTCGTCACGCACGCTGTCGACCACGCTATCGGCTTCGTTGAGCCCAAGCTTGAAGCGGACCCAGTTCTCGCCGTCGCGCTCGAAGCGGGTAATCTCGGTAGCCGACAGCGACGAGGTGGTGGCCCCAGAGTCGATACGGGCCTTCAGGTAGGTGCCGACACCGGGCAAACCGATCCACTCGGTGCGACCCAGGATCTCCTTGTTGTCCAGGCGCGTCGGGCTGTCGCTGCACTGACTGGCCACCTGGGGCACGTCGTCATCGCGGTCGAGACGTGCCACCTCGCCACGTAGTTGCCGCAGCAAGCTGCCGACCTCACGAACGTCCGCCGACAGCGCCTGCTGCTGTTGCAGCTGCTGATCGAGCCGGCCCTGCTGAGCGGTAACGCAGCTGGAGGTGACGGCGCCTTCCAGCTGATCGAGTCGCGCCTGGAATTCTCCGCTGGTGACGAGCGGCGGCGGAGGCTCACGGTCGGGCAGCAGGGTGCAGCCGCTCAGCAGCAGGGTGGCAACGATCAGGGTGCTGGCAAACGGCAGGCAATGGCGCATGTACAGGGCTCGAGCAGCAGGGTGATGCGTGATGATAAGGAGTCGCCTCCAGCCTTGTCCAACGTCGACGGGACGCGACAGCATGATTATAGTCGACCAGAGCGCATTACCCATGGTCTTCATTTAACATAATATACATTATACGAACTCTTGGAGGTGCACTTACCTGGGCCCTTTGATGCCGGTCAAGACGCTTGCCGAATCGTGTGAAACTACTCATTCATAAGGTAATGACTGGACTACCCTTCGCCTGTGAAGTTTGCCTGACGATCGTCGTCAGGGCTTCGAAAGGATCACGCAAGGGGATCACGATGCAGACAAGGAACCGGCAACCCGCGTTCGTCCTGCTGCCGCTGGTGCTGGCGGTGTCGGCGGCCAGCCACACCCAGGCCCAGGAAGACGCCGGCGGGACCGGCGGGACCGACTGGACCCATGATGCCGGCGTCACGGTGGGCAACGAGTACCACGACAACATCTTCTACGAGCGCGAGAATCGCCTCTCCGACACCATCACCACCGTCTCGCCCCGCGCCGAACTTGTCGGCAAGGGGCAACGCCACGAGATACGCGCCTTCGGCAGCGCCGAGCGCGGCAAGTACCACGAATACCAGGACGAGAACTATACCGACTGGCGCCTCGGCGGCGAGGGTCGCTATGCCTATAGCGAGGCCGGCAGCCTGTTTGGCGGCGTCAACCTGGCCCGTGGCCACGAGGAGCGCTCCTCGCCGGACGCCGCGAATGGCGAGGAACCGACCCTCTATGATCGCCTGGGCACCTTCGCCGGGGTCAACCACCGGTTCGGGCGCATCACCAGCCGCGTCGGCGGCACCTTCGAGACCCTGGACTTCAAGGACGTCGACGCCCTGGATGGCCAGACCATCGAGAACGACGACCGCGACCGTGACCAGGCCACCTTCGGCGGGCGTTTCGGCTACCGCGTCAACGCGTCCCTGGAACCCTTCTTCCAGGTCGCGGCGGACCTGCGCGACTACGACCGGGCCGTCGATATCGACGGCTTCGATCGCGACTCCGAGGGGGGCAACGCCGCCGTGGGCCTGCTCCTCCAGCCGTCCCCGGCGCTCGACGTCGAGCTGCTGGCCGGCTGGCTGGAGCAGGACTACGACGACCCCGCCCTCGAGGACGTCGGCACCTGGGACCTGGGGGGCGAGCTTTCCTGGCGCCCCGCCGGTTCGCCGACGCGCGTCAATGCCCGGCTCGACCGCAGCGTGGAAGAGACCACCGTGCGCGGGGCCTCGGCCAACCTGCGCACCGGCATGGGGGCCCAGCTGACTACCGCGATCCGCCCCGACCTGACCTTCAACGCCCGGGCGAGCTACAGCGACCACGACTACCAGGGCGTGGCGCGCAACGACAACCTGCTGGGCCTGGGACTCGGCCTGCGCCACTACCTCAACGCGCACCTCTTCGTCGGCATGGACTACGACTTCCTGCAGCGCGACTCCAGCCTCCCCGCCGAGGACTTCGACAACAACCGCCTGACGGCCAGCCTCGGCACCCAGCTCTCCCGGGGCTACGAGGACGCCGAACTGCTGGCCGCGGCCCGTGATACCGATCTCTTGGACGGCCTCTACCTGGGGCTCCAGGCGGGCTACGGCGAGGTCGGCACGGCCCAGGCCGGGCCGCGCGGCTCCGGCGGCACCCTGCTCGCCGACTTCCGCGATGCCGGCGGCAGCCTGGGCCTGTTCGGTGGCCCTGCGCTGTCGCTGGGTGACTGGCGGCTGGCCCTGGAGCTCGAGGCCGAGGACGCCGATACCGAATGGTCCCACGAACGTACCGGGGGACGCCTCTTCTCGGTGGAGAAGCAGCGCGAGTTCGGTGCCGGGCTGCGCATCGGCCGCCTGCTGGCCGGCGACAATGAGGTGTACGGTCGCCTGGGGCTGGTCCGCGGCCGCTTCGACCTGGCCTTCGCCGAGGGGGGCGAGAACGACGACCGCAGGGAGTGGCTGGATGGACGCCGCCTGGGCGGCGGCCTGGAGGTGCCGCTGACCACCGCCCTGGGACTGCGCATGGACTACAGCTACACCGACTACGAGGACCTCGACATCGGGGTCGGCGGCGAGACCGACGACTTCGCCCAGGAGGAGAGCCGGATGCGCCTGGGACTGGCCTGGCACCCCTGGCGCCAGGCCGGCCGGCGGACCCCGGTCGCACCCGAGGCCCATGACGGCCTCTATGTCGGCGGCCAGGTCGGCTACGGGAGCCTGATCACCGATCTCGAGGGGCCGCGCACCGAACCCTCGGTGCTCGAGGCACGCTTCGGTGACTCAGGTGCACTGGCGGGCCTGCATGTCGGCTATGGCCAGACCTTCCAGCGGCTCTACCTGGGGGGCGAACTGGCGGTCGAGGTCAGCGACGTGACCTGGAACCACGAACGCGAACCCACCGGCCGCACCTACTCGGTGGACCGCGAGTCGAGCCTCGGCCTGGCCCTGCGCGCCGGCTACGTGATCGACAGCGGTGCCCTGCTCTACCTGCGCGGCGGTCCGGCCTGGACGGCCTTCGGGACCCGCTACGCGCGTGGCGAGCAGCGTGTCCAGCTGGACGAGACCGAGCAGGGCTGGCAGTTCGGTGGCGGGATCGAGGTACCCCTGCGCGAGCGCCTGCGCCTGCGCATGGACGTCAGCCATACCCGCTACGACGACATCGAGGTCGACTATGGCTCCGGCGTCGACACCCTGGACAGCGAGGAGAACCAGATGCGGCTGGGCATGAGCATCCGCTTCTGAGAGGCCTGGAGAGCGGCCATGTCGGACGCGGCCCCGAGGCCCCGTCCGACCTTTACGACGCCACCTTTAATGACCAAATCGGATATTGTTATACGTCAATTGCATTTGATACTGATGCGCCCATACTTTGATTACTGGCACTCCGCAACTACGGCTCTACCAGTTCACGGCACGTCGAACTGAGATTCCAGGAGCTACACATGAAGACCTTGTGCAAGACCCCCTCCCTCACCCGCCTCGCCACCCTGACCGGTGCGGCCGTCCTGCCGCTGGTGGGTACCGCCATGCTCGGCACGGCCGTCGTGCCCGAGGCGGGCTTCTTCATCCAGAGCGCCGAGGCCCAGCAGGGCCAGGGCCATGGTGGCGGTCGCGACGACCTGCTCAACATCGGACGCGGCAAGGGCAATGGCTTCGGCGCCGGTGGCCAGGGGCGCTCGCTTGAGACCGACATCTTCCGCGATGACGCCGCCGGCGGCCCGCCCGAGGAGAAGGGTCAGGGCCAGGGCGGGAGCGGCAGTGATCGCGGTGGCCAGCCGGATGGCGCCGGCAGCGGTGGCGGCCCGGACAGCGGCAAGGGCGGCGACTATGGCGATATCGTCATCATCCTGCGCAACGACGACGGCACACCGGATTTAAACGAGGAAACTGGTCAAGTCCAACCCTGCCTGGACGCCGCCTGTGAGGAGGTGATCCAGCTGGTCCAGGAAGAGGACGGGAAGTGGGAGATCCCGGCAGAATATGCCGACCAGGTGATCCCGGTCGAGTTCGGCCGTCTCAATGTCGCCCGCTCGCCGGAGACTGTCACCGATCACTCCCTGGCCGAACTGCTCAGCAAGATGGACGGCCTGGAAATCACCGCCGAGACCCTGGCCGAGATGACCGACGCATCCGGTCGCCTGATCACCCCGGACGGTGCCACCATCGACTCGCCGCTGGAAAACCTCGCCTTCTATATCGCACTGCTCGAGGCGACCAACGAGGACCCCGTCGACGGGCTCTATACCCTCAGCATCTCTACCAACCCCCACGGTGACGAGCCGGCCGAGTCCTACTCGATGACCGTCGATGCGGATATCCTGCTGACGCTTGCCGCCTCGGCGCTGGCCGCCAGCTCGGACAAGTACGGTGACCTGACCATCGACGAGGTGATGGGGATCAGTGGCTTCCTGGGCGTCGCCGACGAGCTGTCCGCGCTGGTGTCGTCGGATACCTACTCCTACAGCCCTGATGACCTCTATGGCGGGATCACGGTCACGGTGCTCCAGGAGGTCGTGATCGACGGCACAACCTATTATGAGCCGACCGAGGTAAGCCTGCTCGACGAGGTGGTGTTCAATACCGTCCCGACCATCGAGGACAACGGCTACGGCATCGATACCTTCACCCAGCAGGCCGATGACTCTGTCCAGGTGCTGGAGTATGTCCATGACTTCGGCCTGGAAACCGAGTGACCCAGACCACGGCGTGAACACAGGAATGAAGCGGCCCCTGGAGGGGCCGCTCTTGTCTCACAGGAGGCATCCATGAAAGAGCAGCACTCCCCTGCCCTGCGCTGGTTCATGCTGACTGGCCTGCTGCCGCTGGTCCTGGCCGCCGGCCTCGCTCAGGCCGGCGAGTTCTCCCAGGTGCCGAGCGACCAGCGGCTGCTGGCTCAGCACTCCGACCACACGGACTCCCATGCCGAGGGGGATGACCACGGCTCGGGCGGCAAGCACGGTGGTGGCGGCCAGGGTCAGGGCAAGCGCCTGGGCAAGGGCGCCGGCACCGGCGAGGCCCGTGGCAGCCACTCGGCGGAATCCGACATCTTTCGCGACGAGGGCTTCGATCGCGGCAACCCGGAGCGTGGCGGTGGCCCGCCTGCCGACCGCGGAGGGAGCCACGAGGAGGGAGACGACCACGACCACGAGGACGGTGAGCCAGGTGGCGGGCCGCCCGAGGGACGCGGCGAGCACGAGGATGGCGAGGAACACGACCACGAGGCGTGACGGACTGCACCTCACCAGATGATACGTCACCGCCCGGCGGGCCTCGTCCTCCGGGCGGTGCCGTGGCAAGGCGCCCTTTCCGGTGACGCGTTCGGGCGATATGGCGCCGACATCGCAAATCCGCTAGCCTTCCTGTACAAAACCCTATCACTGGAACTGAGAATGTACAGGAAATGGCTTTTTCGCCTGGTCGTGCTGCTGCTCTCCCTGGGGCTGCTGGCCGGCTGCAGCAGCGTCGATATCGAGCGCTATGCAGGCACCACGCCGCGCCTCGACATCGGAGAATACTTCGACGGCAAGACTCGCGCCTGGGGCATGGTGCAGGACTACAGCGGGGAGGTGCAGCGCCGCTTCACCGTGGAGATCGACGGTCGGCTCGAGGGCGACACCCTGACCCTGGACGAACGCTTCACCTATGACGACGGCGAGACCGACCGGCGCATCTGGACCTTCGAGCGTCAGGGCGAGGATCGCTGGATCGGCCGCGCCAATGACGTCGAGGGCGCGGTGGAAGCGCGCCAGGCCGGCCACGCCTTCACCATGCGCTACCGCCTGCCCGTCGAGGTCTCGGGACGCGAGATTACCTTCACCCTGGACGACTGGATGTACCTGCAGCCCGACGGGCGGCTGATCAACCGCACCGCCATGCGCAAGTTCGGGGTCACGCTCGCCGAGATCACCATCGTCTTCGACCAGTCGCCCTGACGACAACGCCCCCGACTCACAGGAGCCGGGGGCGTCGAAGGATCCTCTTGACCGGCGGTGGTCGATCAGATCGGCTTCTTGTCGTCAGCCTCGGCCGGCGCGTAGGAGCCATCCTCGCGGTGCACCTCGTTGCCGGTCAGGCCCGGCGTAAACACGCAGGCCAGGTGCATGGTCTTGCTGGCGCGCAGCAGGTGCTCGTCGTGCTGGTCGAGGATGTAGATGTCACCCGGCTTGATCGGCCAGATCTTGCCGTCGGCCAGGGTTTCCACCTCGCCCTCGCCTTCGATGCAGAAAACGGCCTCGAAGTGATGCTTGTAGTGGATGTGGGTCTCGGTGCCTTCGTAGATGCGGGTAATATGGAAGGAGCAGTTGCCACCATCATCGGCCAGACTCAGGCGGGTGCTGTCCCAGTTGCCGTTTTCGGCCTTGACCAGGCGGTCGGTCTTGCGGGCGTCATCGAGATTGCGAACGATCATGAATGCTCTCCAATGGTATCAGTGACGGACCGGTCGGCCCCTGCCGACCGGTCGATGACTGGGCCGCCCATGGGGCGACACCCTCAGACTATCAGCTAAGCGCCTGTTTGGTGCTGGTCTCGAGAATATCGAGGCCCTTGTCCAGCTCCTCATCGGTGATGGTCAGCGGGCAGAGGCACTTGACGACCTCGCCGTCCTGGCCGCTGGTCTCGATGACCAGACCGTTCTCGAAGGCCTTGTGGGTGATCTTGTCGGCGATGTCACCGCTACCCACGTCGATCCCGCGCATCAGGCCGCGGCCACGCTCGGAGGCCTCGATGCCCAGTTCGCCGAGCATGCCGGCGATCTTCTGGAAACGCTTGGCGACCACCTCGCCCTTGCGCGCCACGTCCTGTGCCAGGGCGTCGTCGCTCCAATAGTGGCGCAGGGCGGCGGCCGCGGTGGTGAAGGCCAGCGCGAAGCCGCGGAAGGTGCCGTTGTACTGGCCCGGCTTCCAGACATCGAGTTCAGGACGCATCAGCACCTGGGAGAACGGCAGGCCAAGGCCGGAGAGCGACTTGGAATTGGTGACGATGTCGGGGACGACATCGGCATGCTCAAAGCTGAAGAACTTGCCGGTGCGGCCGCAGCCGGCCTGGATGTCGTCGACGATCAGCAGGATGTCATGGGCGCGACAGATGCCCTCGAGGCGCTTGAGCCAGTCGAGGCCGGCGACGTTGATGCCGCCCTCGCCCTGCACGGTCTCGACGATGACACCGGCCGGGATGTCCAGGCCGCCGGACTTGTCGCCGAGCAGCTTCTCGAAGTAGTCCAGGGTGTCGGCGCTGTCGCCCAGGTAGCCGTCGAAGGGCATGAAGCTGCCGCCGACCGTCGGCACCCCGCCGGTGGCCTCGCGGAACTTGCGGTTACCGGTGGTGGCCAGCGCCCCCATGGTCACGCCGTGAAAGCCGTTGGTGAAGGTGACGATGTTGTGGCGACCCTTGGCGTTGCGGGCCAGACGGATGGCCGCCTCGACGGCATTGGTACCGGTCGGCCCGGGGAACTGGACCTTGTAGTCCAGGCCGCGCGGCTTGAGGATCATCTCGTCGAGAGCCTCGAGGTAGTCACGCTTGGCGGCGGTCCAGAAGTCCAGGCCGTGGATGATGTTGTCGTCGGCCAGGTAGTCGAGCAGTGCCTGCTTGATGTGCGGGTTGTTGTGGCCGTAGTTCAGGGTGCCGGCACCGGCCAGGAAGTCGATGTACTCGCGGCCGTCCTCGTCGGTCAGACGGGCATTGCGGGCCTTGGTGAAGACCACCGGAAAGGAGCGGGAATAGGTCCGGACTTCGGACTCCATGCGTTCGAGGATCTGGGTCTGCATGTGCGACCTCCTGTTGGCAAATAGAAAGGGATCAGACGCGCGAGCGCGGCTGAAGGGTGTGGGGTCGCCTGCCGCCCGGAAGCGGCAGGCAGTGAAGCGGGGCGCTCAGATGCGATCGGTCTGGAAAGGGCCGATGCGCACGAGGTTTTCCGGGTCGTGCTCACCACCGAGCTGGTCGGTGGAGAAGTATTCGCGGCTGTTGAGCGGCGCCTGCCAGCGGTCGGCAAGCCGACGGAACAGACCCCAGGAGGCCTGGTTGTCGGGCGTGATGGTGGTCTCGAGGTGGTGGACCTCGGCCAACTCCGGGCGGGTCATCACGGCTTCCACCAGGCGACGGGCGAGGCCCGTGCCGCGCGCCTTCTCGCCGACCGCCACCTGCCACAGGAAGTAGGTGTCCGGGGCATTGCTCTTCACGTAGCCGGATACGAAACCGACGATCTCGCCCTCCTCGTTGGTGGCCACGGCACAGCTGTCGCGGAACTGGGTCGCCAGCAGCAGATAGGCATAGGCGGAATTGACATCCAGCGGGGGGCAGGACTTGACCAGCTCGTAGATTCCCCAGCCGTCATCGGGATTGGGCTTGCGGATAAACAGCGGATACGTCTCGTGACCGACAACAGCATCCGCCACGGTGGGGCGGGCCAGGTCGGCGGAAGGCGTGAAGGGCTCGGTGGTTGCGTTCATTGTCGTGGTTCGCTGTAGCGAATTTGGGAAGGAGTATAACAGCGGCTTATCGGCAATTCAAAAGGATGCTTATCCTGTCGACTCGGATCCATAATGGAAAATTATACTCCCTGACCCGCTCCCGCCAGTCGCGCCGCTTGTCTTGGATAATAGACCACTCCGGGACGTCGGGACGTCTGACCAGAATGCAGCGGGCCACCCCGGAGGATGGCCCGCTGCGATGCCCGAGGCGGGCAAGGGCTCAGCGCCGTGTCGGCGCGCGCATGGTGACGAACTCTTCGGCGCCGGTGGGATGGATGCCCACGGTGGCGTCGAAATCTGCCTTGGTGAGGCCCGCGCGCACCGCCACGGCGATGCCCTGAATCACCTCACCGGCCTCCTCGCCCACCATGTGGGCTCCCACCACCACGTCGCTCGCATCGTCGACGATCAGTTTCATCAGGCAGCGCTCGCTGCTGCCGGAAAGGGTGTGCTTCAAGGGACGGAAGTTGGCGACGTAGACGCGGATCTCGCCACACGTCTCACGGGCCTGCTCTTCGGAGAGTCCCACGGTACCGATGTTGGGGTGACAGAACACCGCGGTGGGGATGTTGCGGTAGTCCAGGGGGGCCGGCTCGGCCTCGTCGAAGTGGTGCCGGACCATCTGCATGGCCTCGGCGAGGGCCACCGGGGTCAGCTCGGGGCCGCCGGACACGTCCCCCAGGGCCAGGATCGAGGGCACGGACGTCTCGAAGCGCTCGTTGACGCGCAGGTAGCCGCTGTCAGTCAGCGCGATGCCGAGACGATCAAGCCCCAGGCCCTCGAGGTGGGGACGGCGGCCGGTGGCGGCCAGGACCGCATCCACCTCCAACTGCTCGCCATTGGTGAGGTTCACCAGCAGGCCTCGCTCGACCTTCTCGATCGAGGCGATGTTGGCCTCGAAATGCAGCTGGACGCCCTTCTTGGCCATCTCGTCGCGGGTGTATTCGCGCACCTGCTGGTCGAAGCCGCGCAGGAACAGCTCGCCGCGATAGACCAGGTGGGCATCACTGCCCAGGCCATTGAAGATACTGGCGAACTCCACGGCGATATAGCCGCCGCCCAGGACCAGGAAGCGCTCGGGAAAGCGCTCGAGATCAAAGACCCGGTTGGAATCGACCACGTGCTCGTTGCCCGGGAAGTCCGGCACCCAGGGCCAGCCCCCCACGGCGACCAGGATCTTCTCCGCGCTGAGGGTCTCGTCGTTCACGCTGACATGGTGTTCGTCAAGCACCTTGGCGCGGCCGTTGATCAGGCGCACCCCGGCCGCGTCGAGCAGGCGCCCGTAGATGTCGTTGAGCCGCTTGATCTCGCCGATCTTGTTGTCGCGCAGCGTGGCCCACTCGAAACGCGGGGCCTCGGGCAGGTCCCAGCCGAAGCCGCCGGCATCCTCGAAGGCCTCGTGGAAGTGCGCCGCATAGGAGTAGAGCTTCTTGGGTACGCAGCCCACATTGACACAGGTGCCGCCCAGGTAGCGATCCTCCGCCACGGCGACCCGCGCGCCGGTGGCGGCGGCGGTGCGGGCGGCGCGAACGCCGCCGGAGCCCGCCCCGATCACGAACAGGTCATAGTCGAAGTCTGACACGCAAGTCTCCTGTCGAAGGGTCGAGCCGCATTCGGCTCACCGGTGTATCTCGAGGCGAGATCATACCAGCCGAGGCGACGCCCAGGGAGAGCGGTTGACCCCCCCGGCAGGCGAGGTTAAAAGGGGGCACCAACCTTCCCCGCCAACCCTTCCGGAGCCTGCCATGAAACAAGAGATCGAGAGACTGCTGGCCAACAACCGCAGTTGGGCGGAGAAGATGTGCCGGGACGACCCGGACTACTTCGCCCGCCTGGCCCGCCAGCAGACTCCCGACTACCTGTGGATCGGCTGCTCCGACTCCCGTGTGCCGGCCAACCAGATCATCGACCTGCCGCCGGGCGAGGTCTTTGTCCACCGCAATGTCGCCAACCTGCTCCACCACAACGACATGAACGCCCTCTCGGTGGTGCAGTTCGCCGTGGACGTGCTCAAGGTGCGCCACATCATGGTGGTCGGCCACTACGGCTGCGGTGGCGTGCGGGCAGCCGTCGCCGGCGGCGAGTGTGGCATGGTCGACTACTGGCTGCATTCGGTCCGCGAGCTCTACAGCCGCCATCGGGGGGCCCTGGAAGCACTGTCCCTTGAGGAGCAGGTCGACCGCATGTGCGAACTCAACGTCGAGGCCCAGGTCAACAACCTGTGCCGGACCAAGATCGTCCAGCGCGCCTGGCAGCGCGGCCAGGCGCTCTCGGTGCATGGCTGGGTCTACGGGCTGAGCGACGGCCGGGTCTCCGACCTCGATTGCAGTGTCCACGGCCTCGACCAGGTCGCCACCCTGTATCGCATCGACCGCATCACCCCCGCCGGGGACTGAGCCAGGCCCCAGCCGGCGGGGCTCATTCGCCGGGCGCATGAGCCCTCTCACAATTTCGATTGTGCCTCCATGGCCAGGCTCACTATGTTGTTGGCTGGACCTTCGTGGTCATCACATCAACAACAAGTCTACCGGCATGGAACGACACATGACTCTCAAGAAGACCCTGCTGGCGAGCGTGATCGGCGCCGCCATGACCACCGCCGTGCTGCCCTCCATGGCCAGCGCCGAGACCACCCTGCGCATGGCCTACGATGCCGACCCGGTCTCGCTGGACATCCACGAGCAGCTCTCCGGAGGGATCCTCCAGCTCTCCCACATGACCTTCGACCCGTTGGTGCGCTGGACCAGCGACCTGGAGTTCGAGCCGCGACTGGCCACCGACTGGGAGCAGGTCGACGACACCACCATGCGCATGACCCTGCGCGAGGGAGTCGAATTCCACAGCGGCAACACCCTCACCGCCGAGGACGTGGCCTGGACCGTCGAGCGCCTCAAGCGCAGCCCGGACTTCAAGGCGATCTTCGAACCGATCGAGAGCGTCACGGCCATCGACGATACCACCGTCGAGTTCACCACTCGGGACCCCTACCCGCTGTTGCTGAACCTCGCCACCTACATCTTCCCGCTGGACAGCGCGTTCTACAGCGGCACCGACGAGGACGGCGACCCCAAGGACAAGATCGTCAAGAACGGCAACTCCTTCGCCTCGGCCAACCTCTCCGGTACCGGTCCCTTCACCGTGGTCGAACACCAGAAGGGCAACCGCATGGAGTTCGACCGCTTCGACGACTACTGGGATGAAGACTCCCCGGGCAACGTGGACCGCATCGTGCTCACCCCGATCAGCGAGAACGCCACCCGTGTGGCCGCCCTGCTCTCCGGGGACGTGGACTTCATCGCCCCGGTGCCGCCCAACGACCTGGACCGCGTGCGCGAGGACGAGGACGTCCAGCTGGTCACCATGTCCGGCACCCGTATCATCTTCTTCCACATGAACCAGGAGCGCGTCGAGGCCTTCCAGGACCCTCGGGTCCGCCAGGCCTTCGCCTATGCCGTCAACCAGGAGGGCATCGCCGACCGCCTGATGAAGGGCTTCGCCACCCCGGCGGCGCAATTCTCGCCGGAGGGCTATGCCGGCCACGTGGCGGACCTCGAGCCGCGCTACGACCTGGAGAAGGCCAAGCAGCTGATGGAAGAGGCCGGCTACGCCGACGGCTTCGAGATCTCCATGATGGCGCCCAACAACCGCTACGTGAACGATGCCAAGATCGCCCAGGCGGTGGCCGCCATGCTGGCACGCATCAACGTCACGGTGGACCTCAAGACGCTGCCCAAGGCCCAGTACTGGGGCGAGTACGACGACCGCGCCGCCGACATGATGCTGATCGGCTGGCACGCCGACACCGAGGACAGCGCCAACTTCCACGAGTACCTGACGGCCTGCCCGGATGCCGACAGCGGTGCCGGCCAGTACAACGCCGGCAACTACTGCAACCCGGAGCTCGACAAGCTGGTGGCCGAGGCCAACCTGGAGGTCGACCTCGAGAAACGGGCCGAGATGCTGCAGCAGGTCGAACAGACCCTGCACGACGAGGCGGCCGTCGTGCCCCTGCACTGGCAGGACCTGGCCTGGGCCTCGGCGGCCAACGTCGATATCGAGCCGATCCTCAACGTGATGAACTTCCCCTACCTCGGGGATCTGGTCATCGAGGACGAGTAAGCCTCCCTCGCGCCGGCCCTCGCGGGCCGGCCATCCGAAACCTGACCCCTGTGACGCGCTCGCCAGCCGAGTGCGTCGCCGCGTGTTGCACACGGGACGCCAGCCATGATCGCCTTCCTGATCAAGCGCCTCTTCCATGCCCTGCTGGTGATGTTCGTCATCAGCATCATCGCCTTCGCGATCCAGGACAACCTGGGCGACCCGATCCAGCAGATGGTCGGCCAGTCGGTCCCTGAGAGCGAGCGCGAGGCCCTGCGCGAGCAGCTGGGCCTCAACGACCCCTTCCTGGTCCAGTACCTGCGCTTCGCGGGCAATGCCCTGCAGCTGGACTTCGGCTACTCCTACATCTTCAACCAGCCCACCACCGAGGTGATCCTGCGCCACCTGCCGGCGACCCTCGAGCTGGTCTTCGCCACGACCCTGCTGATCGTGCTGTTCTCGGTGCCGATCGGCGTGTATAGCGCGATCCGGCCACGGGCGTGGCTGTCGCGCTTCTTCATGGGGGTGTCGATCATCGGCATCTCCATCCCGGTCTTCCTCACCGCCATCATGCTGATCCAGCTGTTCGCCATCGGCGTTTCCTGGTCGCCCTTCCCCGCTGATACCGGCTGGGGCGCCTGGCTCAACGACCTGATCACCACCGAGGGGGGCATGCCGGCCTACGGCCGCGGCAACCCGGTGCCCGTGTTCGGTACCTGGGCCACCAACTTCGCCTCCCTGGAGGGCCTCACCTACCTGGTGCTGCCGGCTATCTCGCTGGCCTCGATCATGCTGCCGCTGTTCATCCGCCTGATCCGCGCCGAGATGCTCGAGGTGCTGCAGTCCGAGTACGTGAAGTTCGCCCGCGCCAAGGGCATCTCGCTGCGCCGCATCTACTTCGTGCACGCCCTGAAGAACACCATGCTGCCGGTGATCACCATGGGCGGGGTGCAGATCGGCACCCTGGTGGCCTACACCATCCTCACCGAGACGGTCTTCCAGTGGCCGGGCATGGGACTGATGTTCCTCAACGCCATCCAGCGCTCCGACGTGCCGCTGATCATCACCTACCTGATGATCGTGGGACTGATCTTCGTGATCACCAACACCCTGGTCGACCTGATCTATGGCCTGGTCAACCCCACCGTCAAGCTGACAGGGAAACCCGCATGACAACCACGACACCCCGGGTGGCGAGCCGCTGGTCACGCTTTCGCGGCTCCTACCTGCTCTACAGCTTCAAGCGTGACCTGATCGCCCAGCTGAGCCTGGTGGTCTTCATCGCCCTGGTCGCCGTGGCGGTGCTGGCCCCGTGGCTGGCGCCCATGAACCCCTATGATCTGGCGCAGATCGATATCATGGCCTCGGAACTGCCGCCCTTCTGGGTCGAGGGCAGCGACCCGACCTACCTGATGGGCACCGACGCCCAGGGCCGCGACCTGCTCTCCACCATCCTCTATGGCGCCCGGGTGTCGCTGATCATCGGCTTCGGCGCGGTGGCCCTCCAGGCGCTGCTGGGCGTCAGCTTCGGGCTGCTCGCCGGCTACCTGGGCGGTCGCGTGGATGCCTTCCTGATGCGCCTGGCCGACATCCAGCTGTCGTTCTCCACTCTGATGGTGGCCATCGTGGTGGGCGCCCTGGTCAAGGCGATCTTCGGTGGCGCCACCTTCAGCGCCTATGCGGTGCCGCTGCTCGTGCTGATCATCGGCCTGGCCGAATGGCCCCAGTACGCGCGCACGGTGCGCGCCTCGGTGCTGGCCGAGCGCCACAAGGAATATGTCGATGCCGCCCGGGTGATGGGCTTTACCAGCCGACGCATCATGTTCCGCCATATCCTGCCCAATACCCTGTCGCCGATCTTCGTCATCTCCACGGTCCAGGTGGCCAACGCCATCATCTCCGAGGCGGCGCTCTCCTTCCTCGGCCTGGGCATGCCCGAGACGCAGCCGTCGCTGGGCTCGCTGATCAAGTCCGGCTTCGACTACCTGCAATCGGGCTCCTGGTGGATCACCCTGATCCCCGGCCTGGTGCTGGTGCTGCTGGTGCTGGTGATCAACCTGCTCGGCGACTGGCTGCGTGACGTCCTCAACCCGCGACTCTACAAGGGCTGAACCATGGCACTCCTCGACGTAAACCATCTCGACGTGCGCTTCGCCCTTCGCCGCGGCGATGTCCAGGCGCTGCGCGATGTCAGCTTCAGCCTCGAGCGCGGCGAGCGCCTGGGGATCGTGGGCGAGTCCGGCGCCGGCAAGTCGGTGGCGGCCTTCAGCCTGCTCAACCTGATCGCCAAGCCGGGCTATATCGCCGGCGGCAGCATCCACTTCGACGGTCGCGACCTGACCCAGATGAGCGACCGGGCGCTGCGCCATGTCCGCGGCCACCGCATGTCGATGATCTTCCAGGATCCGATGATGACCCTGAACCCGGTGCTCTCCATCGGCGAACAGATGGTCGAATGCCTCAAGGCCCACCGGCGCATCTCGACCCGCGAGGCCCGGGCGATCGCCCTGCGCAAGCTCGAGCAGGTGCAGATCCCCTCGCCCACCGCGCGCCTGGACCAGTATCCCCACGAGCTCTCCGGCGGCATGCGCCAACGGGTGATCATCGCCATCGCGCTGCTGCTCGACCCCGACATCATCATCGCCGACGAGCCCACCACCGCGCTGGACGTGACCATCCAGGCCGAGATCATGGCGCTGCTGCTGGAGCTCTGCGAGAAGCACAACGTCGGCCTGATCCTGATCACCCACGACCTGGGCGTGGTCAGCCAGGTCACCCAGCGCATGCTGGTGATGTATGCCGGACGGGTGATCGAGCAGGGCCCGACCCGGGAGATCATCAACGATCCCCAGCATCCCTACACCCAGGGCCTGATCAACGCCCTGCCCCAGATGGCCACGCCGGGCAGCCGGCTGAACCAGATCCCCGGCAGCATGCCGTCGCTGGACAACCTGCCGAGCGGCTGCGCCTTCCACCCCCGCTGCGGCTTCGTCGAGCGCGCCGACGGCACCACCCGACGCGCCTGCATCGATGAGGTCCCCGGCTTCGTGACCTCCGGCAACTGCCGGGTCGCCTGCCACATGGTCGCCGAGATGCTCGAGCGCGAACGCATCCCGGCCGAGGAGATTCGCTGATGAGTGCCACCGCCCAGGCCCAGGCCCTTTCGCCAGAGACGGCCTCCCCCCTGCTGGAGATCCGCGGACTGGAGAAGCACTTCTCGCTCTCCGGGGATTTCCTCGAGCAGCTGAAGTTCAAGAAGGGCAGGATCGTCCGCGAGCAGAAGCACGTGCATGCCATCAACGGCGTCGACCTGGATATCCGGCGTGGCGAGGCGCTCTGCGTGGTCGGTGAGTCCGGCTGCGGCAAGTCCACGGTGGCCCGCACCGTGATGGGCCTGCTCCATCCCAGTGCCGGCGAGATCCACTATGACGGCCAGCGCATCGACGACCTCTCCCACAAGGCGCTGATGCCCTATCGTCGTCGCATGCAGATGATCTTCCAGAACCCCTATGCCTCGCTCAATCCGCGGATGACCATCCAGCAGACCCTGGAGGAGCCGATCCGCCTGCACCACCCGGAGTGGTCGGTGCAGCGCATCAAGGAGCAGGTGGCCGAGGTGATGACCTCGGTGGGCATCGCGGCCGACTGGGGCGGCCGCTATGGCCACGAGTTCTCCGGCGGCCAGCGTCAGCGCATCGCCATCGCCCGCGCCCTGGCGGTGGACCCCGAGTTCATCGTCGCCGACGAGCCGATCTCGGCGCTGGACGTGTCGATCCAGGCCCAGGTGCTGAACCTGCTGATGGAGGCACAGCAGCAGCGCAACCTGACCTACCTCTTCATCACCCATGACCTCGCCGTGGTCGAGCACTTCGGTACCCGGGTGGCGGTGATGTACCTGGGCCGGGTCTGCGAGGTGGCCCCGACGGCGACGCTCTTCGCCCGGCCGCGACACCCCTACACCCAGGCCCTGATGTCGGCGATCCCGCGCCTCGAGGACGACCGGCCACAGCACATCCGCCTGGAGGGCGAGGTGCCCACGCCGGTCAACCTGCCCTCGGGGTGCGTCTTCCACGGCCGCTGCCCCCACGCCAATGATCGCTGCCGGCGCGAGATCCCGGGCCTGATCGCCACCGCCGACGGCGGCCAGGTGGCCTGTCACGCCGTGGAGGAAGGGCGCATCGCCTGAGGCCCGTCACGCTATGGCACAATGCCGGGGCCGAGACACGGCCGCGGCACGCACGAGGATCGACATGGAACTGCGCTGGCTGGAAGACTTCATCGCCCTGGCCCGGACCCAGCACTTCTCCCGGGCGGCGGAGGAGCAGAACGTCACCCAGCCGACCTTCTCGCGACGCATCAAGCTGCTCGAGGAGGAGATGGGCGCGACCCTGATCAACCGCCAGACCCTCCCGCTGTCGCTGACCCCGGCCGGGGAGGAGTTCCTTGGCCTCTGCCAGGAGGTCACCCGCCGGGTGGCGGCGACCCGGCAGCGACTGGCCCACCTGGCCGAGGAGCAGGCCGGACAGCTGCGGCTTGCGGCACCGCAGAGCCTGCTGGCGCACTTCCTCCCCGCATGGCTGGCCAACTGGGCCTCGCCCCCCCCGCTGACGCCCTACCTGCGCGCCACCGGCTGGCTCGCCGGCGACTTCTTCGAGGCCCTGGCCCGCGACGAGTGCGACCTGGTGCTCTGCTACTGGCCGCCCGACGCCTGCCCCCAGATGCCGGAGACCGAAGGACTGGTGCACCGCTGCCTGGGCAGCGAGCGGATGATCCCGACCTCGCTGCCCGAGACCGATGGCCGCCCCCGCTTCTCGCTTGAGGCCGGGGCCCGCTTCACCCTGCCCCTGATCGCCTACCACCCCCGCGGGCTGATCGACCTGGCCCTGCGCAGCCACCTGGATGCGTTGCCCGGGGCACCGCGCTTCCGGGTGCTCCACGAGAGCATCCAGAGCGGCAACATCCGCGAGCTGGTCGGCCTGGGCTATGGCCTCGGCTGGCTGCCCGAACGCACCGTGCGTGGCGACCTGGCCACCGGCCGGCTGGTGCGGGCCGGCGATGCGCGCTGGGAGGTCCCCCTGGAAATCCGCCTCTATCGCCGTCGCGATCGCGGCCAGCCCGCCCTCGAGGCCCTCTGGGAGGCCCTGCCCGACCCCGCCGTGCCCCGTCGCCCCACACCGATCCCTTCACCGGAGTCCCCATGACCGTCCCTGCCATGCCCTCGCCGCTCGCCCCCCTGCAATTGCGCCATCTGGAGACCCTGCAACAGGCCTACGGCGAGGTGCTGACACGCCTGGGTCTCGATGGGGTGCTGCTCTACAGCGGCCAGCCACGCCTCCACTTCGCCGATGACCAGGAAGCGAGCTTCGCCGCCTATGGCCACTTCATGCACTGGACCGGCCAGGCCGACCTCGCGCGCAGCTGGCTGCTGATCCGCCCGGGCCAGCGACCCAGGCTCAAGGTCCATGCCCCGGATGACTTCTGGCACCTGCCGGCCCACCTGCCCGACGAGCCCTGGGTGGACGCCTTCGACATCGAGATGGCCCACGACGACGCCCCGCCCATCCTGCCGGCCGGTCGCTTCGCCGTGCTCGGCGACGTGTCGGCGGCGCTCGCCGAGTCGCTTGGTGCCGACGGCAACCCGGCGGCTCTGGTGGGGGCCCTGGACGAGTGCCGGGTCCACAAGAGCGACTACGAGATCGCCTGCCTGCGCGATGCCAACCAACAGGCCATGGCCGGCCATCGCGCCGCCCGCGAGGCGTTCCTGGCGGGTGGCGCCGAGCTCGATATCCAGCTCGCCTACCTGGGCGCCTCCCGCCAGCGCGAGACGGCCCTGCCCTACGCCAGCATCGTGGGGCGCAATGCCCACGGCGGCGTGTTGCACTACCAGCACTACGACAGCGTCGCGCCCGCCAGGCGGCGCAGTCTGCTGCTCGACGCCGGCCATCGCCACCGGGGCTATTGCGCCGATATCACCCGTACCTGGGCCGGGTCCGATGCCGATCCCACCTTCGCGGCGCTGATCGAGGGCGTCACGGCGCTGCAGCGCCGTCTCATCGACGCGCTGGCGCCGGGGGTCGACTATGTCGAACTGCACCAGCGCATGCACCGGGCCCTGGGGCAGCTGCTGGCCGAGCAGGGGCTGGTCCACTGCACGCCAGAGGCCGCGGTCAACCAGGGCATCACCCGGGCCTTCTGCCCCCATGGCCTGGGCCATTCGCTGGGCCTGCAGGTCCACGACGTGGCCGGCCGGGTGGACGGGGCGGGCCGGCCCCTGCCGCCCCCCGAGAGCGACCCCGCGCTGCGCCTGACCCGGGAACTGGAGACCGGCATGGTGGTCACCATGGAACCCGGGCTCTACGTGATCCCCATGCTGCTGGCACCGCTGAAGGAGCGCGTGGCGGGCCGCGACATCGACTGGCCGCTCGTCGAGCGCCTGGCCGACCACGGCGGCATCCGCATCGAGGACAACCTGGTGATCACGCCCAGCGGCCACGGCAACCTCACCCCCGCGGAGTGACACCCCGATGGACGCGACCTGGCACGCTGCCGACTTCCGACCGCCGCCCGGGCTTGGCAACCGGCACGTCCAGACCCTGCTACCCCGCTGCCTGCCTCGGCCGGCCGTCGATGCCGAGACCGAGATCCTCGAGCTGCCGGACGGGGACTTCGTCGAGCTGGCCTGGGCGCGACCGCAGCCCGAGCGGGCCGACGCGCCCATCCTGCTGCTCTTACACGGGCTCGAGGGCTCGCTGGCATCGCCCTATGCCCGCCACCTGCTGCACGCCGCCGCCCGCCTCGGCTGGCGCGCCCTGCTCATGCACTTCCGCGGCTGCGGGGCCATGCCCAATCGCCTGCCTCGGGCCTACCACAGCGGCGACACCGCGGATGCCTACTGGCTGATCGGCCAGCTGGCCCATCGCTATCCCCGCGCCCTCAAGGTCGCCGCCGGGGTCTCCCTGGGGGGCAACATGCTGGTCAAGCTGGTCGCGGAACAGGGTGGCGACGGGCTCGACCTGGCCGGCGCCATCGTCATCAGCGCACCGCTGGAGCTCTCGGCCTGTGCCGATACCCTGCGCCACGGCTTTGCCCGGGTCTATGAACGCCACCTGCTCGGCTCGCTCAAGCGCAAGATGACCGCGCGTCTCGCGCGCGGCGAGCTGCCACTGACGCTCACGACGCGAGATCTCCACGCGCTGGAGAGCCTGCGTGACTACGACGAGGCCGTGACGGCCCCCCTGCACGGCTTCGTCGGCGCGGAGGACTACTACCGCCGTGCCTCCGCCGGCCCCCTGCTGGGCGAGGTCGAGCTGCCGATGCTCATCCTGCATGCCGACGACGACCCCTTCATGCCGCCGGCGCTGTTCGCGAGGCTGCCGGCGCCCTCCCCGTCGGTGCGGGTGGAACTCGCCCGCCAGGGGGGCCACGTGGGCTTCGTGGAGTGGCGCGAGGGGCGTCTGCAGTCCTGGCTGGCCCGCCGAGTCGCCCATCAGCTCGACGCCTGGGGGCGCCCCGGCGGGCTGACGGGCTGGTCTCCCGTGCGGGTGATCAGCCGATCGGGCAGCTGACGCCGGTCCCCTTGAGGCCACAGTAGCCCCCGGGGTTCTTCGCCAGGTACTGCTGGTGGTACTCCTCGGCGTAGTAGAAGGCCTCGAGGGGCTCGACCTCGGTGGTCACGGGGCCCCTGCCGCTGCGCGCCAGCGCCGCGGCATAGGCCTCGCGGCTGCGCTCGGCCAGCTCACGCTGGCCAGGGGTGGTGGTGAGGATGATCGAGCGGTACTGGCTGCCGACGTCATTGCCCTGGCGGTGTCCCTGGGTCGGGTCATGGGCCTCCCAGAACACCCGCAGCAGGGACTCCAGGTCGACCCGGCGGGGGTCGAAGACCACCCGCACCACCTCGGCATGGCCGGTCCGGCCGCTGCAGGTCTGCTCATAGGTGGGGTTCGGGGTCACGCCGCCGGCATAGCCCACCGCGGTGACGTGCACGCCGGGCAGTTGCCAGAAGAGCCGCTCGGCCCCCCAGAAGCAGCCAAGCCCGAGCACGATCTCTTCCATGCCCTCGGGCCAGGGGGGGTGCATGGCGTGGCCGTTGACCAGGTGGGTCCCGCTGATCGGCAGCGGCGTGTCGCGCCCCTCGGGCGCATGGTCGGGATGCAGTGGCATGGCATGGGCTCCATTGTCCGGTGGAATGTTCGCCTGGCATGGCAGGGTCGCCTCATGGGCTCGGGGGATCGCCCGGCAGGCTGAAACTGTAGACCAGGTCGACCGCCTGGGCCGCCCCCGAGACCGCCTCGAGATAGAGGCTGCGCCACAGCTGGTAGCGCAGGGTGAGCTCGGCGATGGGCGAGAAGACGCCCACCCCGTAGCCGATGCTCAGGCGCTCGGTGAGGTTGCCGGTGACCACCACCTGGCTCTCCTCCCCGGCCCCGGCGGTGTCGAGGCTCAGGTCGTCGATGCCGAAGGCCTCGCCGATGGCGCCCACGGCGCCGCCGGTCTGTCCCAGGGTAATGCCGATCAGCGCGGAAGTCAGGGCGCCGTCGGCGCCACCGCTGCCGCCCGGAGCGCGCCCGCGCAGCAGGTAGGAGAGCGCACTGGCCTCGTCCATGGCCGGCTCCGAGAAGATCTCCAGGCTCGGCGAATCCGCCGAGCCAGTGACGCGCATGCCGGCGATCACCCCGTCCTGGGTGGTCGCGGGGTTGCGGATCGCCTCGAAGTCGAGCAGCGGCTGCCCGGGGGGACCGCTGAAGAAGATGATCCCCTCACGGATCAGCAGGTCCTGGCCGAAGGCCCGGAAGCGGCCATCGACCAGGCTGACGTCGCCGAACAGCTGGACCGGCCCGTTCTGCTGTCGGACCTCGAGGTTGCCCGAGAGTCCGGACTCCAGGCCATAGGCTTCGAGCTGCATGTCCGGCCCCAGGGAGAGGGTAATCAGGACATCGGTGGCCATCCCGGCCCGGGCCATGGCCTCGGCGGTGGACTCGCCGGTCTCCCCGTCCTGCGTGGCGTCGCGCTGCTCGGCCGCGGCCTCTTCGGCGCGACGGTCCTGCTCCTCGGTGATGATCACCTCGTCCGGGCTCGGCGCCATGGCCGAGTCCGGCACCTCCCCGGCCTCGAGCCTCGCCCAGGGGATGTCGACCGTGCCGCGTACCTGCAGCCGCTCGGGGGTGGCACGGATTCTCAGGTCGGGGGCCAGGCGCAGACGCCCGAACTCTGGCAGTACTGCCAGCAGGGGATCATCGACGGCCTGCAGGTCGACGGCGGCCTGCCAGCTGCCCGATGCCGGCCAGCGGGCATTGCCCCCGATCTCCAGGCGCCCCTCGTCGGCGGCCAGGAAACCGTCGATGTCGGCCCGGTCGCCGGCCAGTTCCACGACCAGTTCCCCGTCGCGAACGTCCAGCGGCAGATCCAGGCCGCCGGCCCTCAGCCCCGACAGGGCGAGCCGGCCGTCGAGCCGGGGCGTCTCGCGGGTGCCGCCGATGCGGATATCGCCGTCGAGCCCCCCTTCCAGCGTCTCCAGACCGGCGGCCAGGGGGCGATAGGGGGCCAGGCGCAGGTCCTCGATGCGCAACCGGCCGTCGAGCCCCCCCTCTCCCAGCGGCTCGTCGATGCCCAGGGCCAGGCGTAGCTCACCGCTGTCCGCCAGCCCCAGCAGCAGGTCGAGATCCGCTCGCGTCTCGCTGGCATCGACCTGCAGGCCCAGGCTGGTGCCGGGGACCGACCAGGGCCGGCCATAGGCGTCCTCGCCGGTGACCTCGGCGCGGCTGTCGAGGTCGGCGGCCAGCTGCCAGCGCGTCCCGCCGGCGGACCAGCCGGCCTCGAGGTTGCCGCCGCTCTCGCCGCTGATACGCCACCCCGGCGGCATGGCGGCGTCGGCCAGGTCCATGGGCAGGTCGCGGATCGCGAGCGCCGCCCGACCGGCCTCTGCCGAGGCCTCCAACGGATCGGTCAGGCACACCTCGCCCCCCTGGCGGCGGGTCAGGCAGAAGGGCGCCACCCGGGCCGACCCCGCGGGAAGGTCGGCGTCGAAGGTCAGCGCCTCGGCGAGGCGGATATCACCGAACTCGCTGTCGATCTCGAGCGGTGAGAGGACCCCGCGATAGCGCTCCCGGGCACCGTCGAGCCCGCCCTCCAGGGCCAGGACCAGCCGCGACAGCGGCATCTCGTCGCCGCCCTCGGCGGCCAGACGCAGGCGGTGCTCCGAGAGGCGGCCGTCGAGGTCCAGGGTGAGGGCATCGAGACGCTGTCCGCCGGCCTCGAGGCGGCTGACCTCGAGGGCCAGTGCCAGGTCGGGGTCCTCCAGGCCGGCGACGCGGGCCGTCAGGTCGAGCGCCTCCACGGCGTTGCCGGCGAAGGCCAGTGAGCGGCCGGTCAGCGCGAGATCGAGCTCCGGTGCCTCGAGGCTGCCGGCCGTGGTGAATCGTCCGGCCAGGGTGCCGCCGAGATCGGGATAGAGGGTGTCCAGGGTGGGCATGTCCAGGTCGCCGGCCAGGTCCAGGGCCTCGCGGGTCACACGCCCGGCCAGGCTGACCCGGTTGGCGCCCTGGCGAAAGTCGAGGGTCTCGATGTCCCAGCGCATCTCGCTGTCCCCGGCGAGGACGGCCTCGAGACTCAGCGGCCGGTCGTCCAGCACGCCCTGGATATCCAGGCCCGGCACCTCGAGTCGCCAGCCCGCGTCGCCCTGGACGAAGGCCAGCTCGGCGCCGCCGCCCAGGCGACCGTCGAGGCCCTCGACGAAGCGGCCGGGGTCCAGGTTGTCAAGCGTGAGCGTGGCCGCGACGTCGAGGCCGTCGCGCCAGGCGGCCTGCCCTCGGCTGAGGAGCACGGCGCCCTGCTGGTTGACCGTCAGTGGTGACCAGCGGAAGTGCTCGAGGTCACCGCTGCCACTGACCAGCAGGTCGGTGGGCGGCAGCGACGGGCCCTGGACATTGAGCGACACTCGGCTGCGATAGTCGACCAGGCTACCCTCCAGGTGCACCGCGAGCGCCTCGACCTGCCAGGGCTCGGCGGGCGCTTCGCTCGTGTCTTCTCCCGCCTCGTCCGCCTCATCTCCTGCCTCGGCCGGCGCTTCTTTCCCCTCGCCGACCGGCGGCTCCTCTGCCCCGGGCAGCGGCCACTGGAGGGCATCGCTCTGAAGCGAGGCAGTGAACGGCAGGGTCGGGTCGAGGGCGTCGAGTCGGGCCACCAGGTGGGCCTCGACCGGCCCCCGGGTGACCAGGTCGACCTCGAGGTCGGCCAGGCTGCCGGCCAAGGCGAGCTCGACGCGCTCCCCCTCCAGCGCCGGCATCCGCTCCGGCAGGTAGAGGTCGGCGGCCAGCCGGGCCTCCAGGGGATAGTCGTCGCGAAGCGCCACGCGAGCCATCAGTTCGGCATCCGCATCGGCGGTGGCGACCGCCAAGGTGTCGATCTCGACCTCCTGCCCGCGGGCGCTGAGGCGCAGCAGCAGCTGCTCCACGCCATACTCGACCGAACCGTCGATCGCGACATCCTCGATGGCGAGCTCCGGGACCTCCACCGCCATGGGCAGGGTCACCTCGGGGAGCACGCGGCGCGGCCGCTCGTCGAGGGGCAGGTCGGCGAGTCCTTCCAGTTCAGCGGCGGCTCCGGCCGGCAGCGGCGAGCGCACGGCGATGGCCGCGTCGATGGCGGCCGCGGAGAGCCGGGGGCCGTCCTGCTCGGCCTCGCTCAGGGCCAGGCGGGTGCCCGCCGAGAGCGGCAGGGTCAGGCGCGTGCCGGCCAGCCGGGTGGGCAGCAGGGTCAAGGTGCTCTCCTCGGCCTGGACACCGGTGGTGAAGGAAGCCCAGGTCAGCCGGGTCCCGTCGGCGAGTTGCAGGGTCACATCACTCAGCGATAGCTCACGCAGCTCCACCGGGAACGGCAGGCGGATCTCCTCGAGGGACGCGCCGGCCCCCTCCTCCGACTCGGCCTCCGGCCCGGCGTCGGCTTCTGCCAGGCGGATATCGGCACCTTCCACGGCCAGCCGGTCGAGACACAGCCGGCCCTGCAGGACGCACTCCTCGGACCAGGCCAGTTCGAACCGCGTCAGGGCAATGCGGGCCGCGCCGACCTCCAGGCGAAGGTCATGCAGCACCAGGCGATCCAGCGGGGCGCCCTCCACGGCGCCCAGTTCGTAGAAGCCGCGCTTGGCACCCTGCTCGAGCAGCACGCCGGTCCCCCAGGGCGAGAGCGCCAGGCCCAGCAGCAGCAGCACCAGACCCAGCAGCCAGAGGGGCAGGACGATCAGCAGTCGGGCCAGGGCCCAGGTCAATGCACGGGTTCTCAAAATGTGGACTCTCAGAATTCCGGACCGATGGCGAAGTGGATGCGGAAGGCATCATCGTCGTCGAAGGGATGGGCGACATCGAGGCGAATCGGGCCGACCGGCGAGATCCAGCGCACCCCCAGGCCGGCACCGGTCTTCAGGTCGCTCGGGCCCCAGTCGCTGAAGGCATCGCCGGTGTCGATGAAGCTCGCCGCCCACCACTTGCCGGTGATGCGACGCTGGGCCTCGAGGCTGGCGGTGAGTAGCTGCTCGCCGCCGACCAGCCGGCCCTCGTCGTCCTCGGGGGCGAGGCTCTCGTAGCCGTAGCCGCGCACGCTGCGATCGCCACCGGTGAAGAAGCGCAGCGAGGGGGGGATATCCTCGAAGTCGTCGGTGGTGATGCTGCCGACGCCGACCCGGCCCACGAAGCGGTTGTCGTCGCCGAGCATACGGATCCATTCGCTGTCGCCGGTGAGACGCAGGAACTCGGCGGACGAGCCCCACCAGTCACTGGAATACTCCACGGCCAGGCGCTGGCGATCGCCCCAGGTGGGAAAGGTGGGATTGCGGGTACGGGTGCGCGACCAGCTGATGCCGGGATAGAGCAGCAGCACTTGGTTGGAGACACCGGCCTGGGTGAAGTCCTCGTAGGTGCCGCGCACGTAGAGGGTCTGCTCCCAGTCGTTGTCGAACGTCCAGCGACGGGCCGCCTCCACCGTGCTCTCCAGGGTCCGTGTGTCCTCGTTGTCCTTGTTGCGAAGGCCATACTGGAAGCGATAGCTGTCACGCAGCGGGTCCTCCAGCGGCATGGTGTAGACCCCGGTGAACTGCTGCTCGGGCCCCGAGATGTAGAGGTCGTGATCCAGGCCGTGGCCATAGCGGTTGATCCAGGGCTGGTCCCACGAGAAGCGCAACCGGGGGCCCACGTCGGTGGCATAGCCGACCCCCACCTCGAACTGGTGGCGGTCGGCGGGGGTCACCACCACGTCGATGGGCACCTCGGGAGCGTCGGGACGCTGCAGGCCGGCGGCCGCCACCAGCGCCCCGGAAGCGATGCGCGGCCCACGGTCGACGGACTCCACGCCCTCGACCTCGAGGGACTGCCACCAGCCCGGTTCGACGTCCGGCAGCGCCAGTCGGGCCAGCTCCCGGTCCAGGCGCGGCCGCACGTTCACCGAGGCGAACCACTCGGTCTGGCCCAGGCGCTGGTTGAACCTGGCCACCTCGCTCGCCAGGTAGGGCTCCCCGCTGGCGAAGGGAGCCAGGGCCTCCAGCCGCGAGGTCTCGATATGATGGCCCTGGAAGGTCACGTCGCCGAAGCGATGGCGCCGGCCGCTGTCCAGTGCCAGGTAGAGCCGGGCGCTGTTGGCATGGGGCCTGACCTCCATCCGGCGGTCGGCGAAGCGCCAGTCGAAGTAGCCGCGTTCGAGGGCGAGATTTGCCAGCCGGCTGCGCAGGCTGTCGAAGGGGGCATGGCGCAGGCGGTCGCCTTCCGACAGGGGGAAGGCCTCGATGGCCTCGGTGAAGGGGGCATCCTCGGCAGCATCGCCGGTCACGGAGAGTGCCAGGACCTCGATCCGCACCGGCTCCCCCGGGCTGATGGCCAGGGTCACCCGAGTCGGGTCCATGGGGTCGTCGAAACGCGGCTCGATCCGGGGCGAGTAGTAGCCGTAGACCCGCAGCGCCTCGCTGCTGCGCCGCAGCACCTCGCTCTCCAGGCGCTCGGGGCTGTACTGCTCGGCCTCAAGCCCGTCGAGGTAGAGGCGGACGTTCTCCGCCAGCGGGTCCTCGATGCCCTCGATGGTCGCCTCGAGGGCCAGGGCGCCGGGCGCCAGGCCCAGGCAGAATGCCGCCGTCCCCAGGCGTGTGAACACGCGATTATCCATTGGTAGCGCTTCCTGACTGGCGACATGTCACTGGCGCAGGGCCTCGAGCTGGGCGCTCGTGGCGAGCTGCGCCTGGCGCAGCTCGCGCAGCCCGGACTCGATGTCCCGAAGCCGGTTGCCCAGCGTCTCAATCCGTTCCTGCGCATCATCGCGTGATCCCGCCAGGGCTTCAACGTCGGCCTCCAGGTCCGCCAGCGCCTCGTCCAGGTCCGCAAGGCGCGACTGCTGGGCATCACGATGGTCGGCGAGACGCCCCTCCAGCTCCTCCAGGGCCGTGGCCAGGGTCTCGCGTCGTTCGATCTCTGTCTCGCGGTCAGCGTCCAGGCCGGCCAGTTGCTCGCGCAGCGCGCCGCGCCCCTCCTCGCCCGCGCGCTCCAGGGCATCCAGGGAGCTGCGAGTCGCGGCCAGGGTCGCGGCCAGGGTGTCGTCCTCGTCGTCCTGGCGGGCGAGCCGTTCCTCGAGGGCATCGATCGCCTCCTCGAGGGGCGCCAGGCGCTCTTCCTGACGCGTCTCGAGCGTGGCCAGGCGCTCGTCGATGACCGCGTCGAGCTCGGCCTCCAGGTTGGCCAGCTCGTCCAGACGGTCCTGCAGCATGGTGAGGGCCTCCCCCCGCCCCTCTTCCGCGTCGAAGCGGGCATGCACGTTGGAGAGCTCGCCGCTGACCCGGGCGATCTCGGCCTGCAGCCGAGTGCGCTCCTGCCAGCCGGCCCAGGCGAGGGCGGCACAAGCGGCGATGAGCAGCAGCACCAGCAGCCACAGCGGCCATACCCGCGGGGGCGGGGGCTGATGCCTGCGTGGCGCCGACAGGCTGGCATCCGGGTCCGGTACGATCGGCCGGCTGTACCGGGGGGCATCCGGGCGCTCTGCCATGGCGAACTCCTTCTTTGGGGAACGGGGTGGCCGGGGCCCGGTCGATTGGCGCCCCCGGGGCCGGGTGCTATGATGCCGCGACAGCACCGACACATCATCCTGATAGTGTAAGGTTTTTTGTCATCGGAACGCACGGGGCCCGTCAACGCCAGCCGACGGGCCTTGAACCCCGACGTTCCGATGCCGCACCATGGGGTGCTGTACCGACACCGCTGACGACAAGGAGAGATTCGATGGCATTCGAACTGCCCGCACTGCCTTACGAGAAGAACGCGCTGGAACCGCACATCTCCGCCGAGACCCTCGAGTATCACTACGGCAAGCACCACCAGACCTACGTGAACAAGCTCAACGAGCTGACCGACGGCACCGACGATGCCAACAAGTCCCTCGAGGAGATCATCAAGTCCTCTTCCGGCGGCCTGTTCAACCAGGCGGCCCAGGTCTGGAACCACACCTTCTACTGGCACTGCCTGTCGCCCAACGGTGGCGGTGAGCCGAGCGGCGCGCTGGCCGAGGCCATCAATGCCAAGTTTGGATCCTTCGACAAGTTCAAGGAAACCTTCAACGCCCAGGCCGCGGGCAACTTCGGTTCCGGCTGGACCTGGCTGATCAAGACCGACGACGGCGGCGTCGACATCGTCAACACCAGCAACGCCGACACCCCCATCGCCCATGGCCAGACCCCGCTGCTGACCATCGATGTATGGGAACACGCCTACTACATCGATTACCGCAACGCGCGTCCGAAGTACCTCGAGAACGTCTGGAGCGTCCTCAACTGGGACTTCGTCGCCCAGAACTTCAGCTGATCGCCCGGCGCCTCTGCGCCGACCGGCTGACGCAACGCAATCGGCCCCGCCAGTTGGCGGGGCCGATTGCGTTGGTCGGTCCCTCTCGGGCGCGGCCGGGATCGCGAGGGCTGGCTCAGGGGTCGGCGCGTCGCCCGATCCCCCGATAGTGCATGCCGCACGCGGCGACATGGGCGGGGTCATAGATGTTGCGCCCGTCGAGCAGCAACTTCTCGCCGAGCCGCTCGGCCAGCCGCGGCCAGTCGGGGTTCCAGTAGGCCTTCCACTCGGTGACGAGCATCAGCGCATCGGCCCCCTCGCAGGCCTCCAGGGGATCCCCCCGGAACACCTCGAGCAGCGGGTGCTCGCCGACCTCGGCCAGCACGGCCGGGATCGCCGCCGGGTCATGCAGGCGAACCCGCACGCCCTGGGCCCACAGCGCGCGCAGCAGCGTGAGCACCGGCGCCTGGTCGATGCGGGCGGTGCCGGGCTTGAAGGCCGCTCCCCAGATCGCCACCCGGCGACCCTCCAGGCGGCCATGGAAGTGCGCCCAGAGCTTGCGGAACAGCGTCTCCTTCTTGTGCTCATTGATGTCGAGCACCTGGTCGAGCAGCGCCGAGTGGCGCCCGCTCGCCGACTGGACGTCAGCCAGGCGCATCAGGTCGCGGGAGAAGTTGGGGCCGCCGAAGCCGCAACCGGGATAAAGGTACTCGTAGCCAATGCGCGAGTCGGCACCCATGCCCTGTCGGACATGCTCCACGTCCACTCCCAGGCTGTCGGCCAGCCCGGCGATATCGTTCATGTAGCTGATGCGCGTGGCGAGCATGCCGTTGATGGCCAGCTTGGTGAGCTCCGCGGCGCGCCGCGGCATGCGCTGGACCACCTCGCGGCGGCGGTTGAAGGCGCGCAACAGCTCGCGCACCTGACGCTCCGCTCCGTCATCGTCACAGCCCAGCAACCAGCGGGAGGGCCGGGTGAAAGCCTCCCAGGCACGCCCCTCCTCGAGCAGGTCGGCCAGGGCCACCGCCCGACAGCCGTCGATGCGCGATTCCAGCTGCTCGGTCTCCCCCACCGGGAAGGTGGAATTGTTGACCAGCACCGCCCCGGGGCAGAGGCCGGTCATCAGTCGCTCGACACTGTCGGCCGCGTCCAGGCGCTGGTCCGGGGATACAGCCAGCCAGAACACGTCGAAGGGCTCGCCACCCACGGCATCCTGCTCGTCGGCGACCAGGCGCAGGCTGCCCTGGCTCAGCCCCTCCTCGAGCCGTCGCATCAGCTCCGGTTCGCTGGTCAACCAGCCGCTGGTGGAGAGCGCCGGCCAGTCGGCCGAGGCGTGAGGCAGCCAGGTGACCCGGTGGCCGACCCAGGAGAGCGCCGCGGCGGCGGTGGCGGCGGCCAGTTCGCTGCCGTGGATCAGTACCCGCATGAGCGTCACTCCTCTCCGGCGTAGCGCGTCAGCAGTTCACGGAACCCTTGGCCGTAGCGCGCATGGCGGCGACCATAGGCGAGGATTGCCTCCAGGTAACCCAGCTGGTGGCCGCAGTCGTAGGTCTTGCCGCGCATTCGCCAGGCGTCCACCCCCTCCTCGCGACGCAGCGTCTCGATGGCATCGGTGAGCTGGATCTCGTTGCCGGCACCCGGCGGCGTATCGGCGAGCAGCGAGAAGATACGACCCGGCAGCACATAGCGGCCGATCACCGCCAGGTTCGAGGGCGCCTCGTCGACGGGCGGCTTCTCCACCACCCCGGCGATGGGTCTTGACTCGCCGGGGCCGGGGAGTTCGCCGTCGGTATCGACAATGCCGTACTTGTGGACCATGTCGTGGGGCACTTCCTCGACCATCAGCTGGCTGTGATGGCTGGCCTCGAAGGAGGCGATCATGCCGGCCAGGTCGTTGGGCTCGAGGCCTTCGTTGTCGACCAGCACGTCGGGCAGCAGCACCGCGAAGGGCTCGTCGTCGCCCACTACCGGGCGCGCGCAGAGCACGGCGTGTCCCAGGCCCAGCGGCTCGGGCTGGCGCACGCTGATGATATGGACGTCGGAGGGCACGATGGAGCGCAGTTCCTCCAGCAGTTCGATCTTGCCCTTGGCCTCGAGGCTCGCCTCGAGCTCGAAGTGCTTGTCGAAATGGTTCTCGATGGCGCTCTTGGTGCCATGGGTCACCAGCACGATGTCGCGAATGCCGGCGGCGACGGCCTCCTGGACCACATACTGGATCACCGGCCGGTCGACGATGGTGATCATCTCCTTGGGAATGGCCTTGGAGGCCGGGAGACAGCGCGTGCCGAACCCGGCAACGGGAAGAACAGCCTTGTTGATCATGGTGCGGTCCCTGTCACTGTTGAGGATGTGGCCCCCAGGAAAGCGTGGGAATGCCCTCCGGGGAGCGGGTACAATACTTCATGATACCGGACCGAGCCTGGCCTGCCAGAGTATCAGGTCGGCGACACCATGGAGAGAGCAGATGAGTGCAAGCCACCCGGAAGCGGACAACGTCGACCAGGCAGAGATCGCCAAGTTCGAGGCCCTGGCCGACCGCTGGTGGGATCCGCAGGGCGAGTTCAAGCCGCTCCACGACATCAACCCGCTGCGCCTGGACTTCATCGATGCCCGGGCGGGACTGGCCGGGCGACGGGTACTCGACGTGGGCTGCGGCGGCGGCATCCTTGCCGAGGCCATGGCGCACCGCGGCGCCGACGTCACCGCCATCGACCTGGGAGAGGCGCCACTGGCCGTGGCCCGGCAGCACGCCAAGGAGAGCGGCGTGGCCATCGGCTACCGCCACGTCAGCGTCGAGGAGATGGCCGCGGCCCACCCCGGCGAGTTCGACGTGGTGACCTGCCTGGAGATGCTCGAGCACGTGCCGGATCCCGGCTCGGTCGTGCGCGCCTGCGCCACCCTGGTCAAGCCCGGTGGCCAGGTGTTCTTCTCGACCCTGAACCGCAACCCCAAGGCCTATGCGCTGGCCGTGCTCGGCGCCGAGTACCTGCTGCGTATGCTGCCGCGCGGCACCCACGACTACCGCCGCTTCATCCGCCCCTCGGAACTGGCCGCCTGGTGCCGCGAGGCAGGCCTGGACGTGCGTGAGCAGAACGGCCTGGTCTTCCATCCGCTGACCCGTCGCTACGCCCTGTCGACGAGCGATGTCTCGGTCAACTACCTGATGCACTGTCGCCGGGAGGCGACGTGATGGCTGGACGGTCTCCTCGGGCCCTGCTCTTCGACCTTGACGGCACCCTGGTGGACACCGCGCCGGACCTGGCGCGGGCCACCAATGCCCTGAGGCGCCACCACGGCCTACCCGCCCTGCCCTATCCGGTGATCCGCGCCCAGGTCTCCAACGGCGGCAGTGCCCTGGTGACCCTTGCTCTGGGTCTCGCCAAGGAGGCGGAAGGCCATGGCGAGGCGCGCACCTTCCTGCTCGAAGCCTATGGACGGGCGGTGGCCGAGGAGAGCCGGGTCTTTGCCCCGTTGGAGCACCTGCTGGCCGAATGGGAGGGAAACGAGCGCCCCTGGGGAATCGTCACCAACAAGCCCCGGGCCTATGCCGTGCCGCTGGTCGAGGCGCTGGGGCTGGTCCCCGGCGCCCTGCTCTGCGCCGACGATCTGCCGGTCAAGAAGCCGGACCCCGAGCCCCTGAGAGAAGCCGCCCGTCGCCTGCAGACGACAGCGTCAGACTGCTGGTATATCGGCGATCACCGGCGCGACATGCAGGCGGCACGCGCCGCCGGCATGGCCGCGGTGGCGGTGGGCTATGGCTATATCGAGGAGGGAGACGACTACCGCGGATGGCCGGCCGACCTGTGGTTCGATACCGCCGAGGCGCTGGTGGCGGCACTGCGAGGCGCCGGGCGGGGGGATTAACCGTGCCCCGGGCGACCCGGGGCACCGCCGTCACCCGCGTTTCGGCGGCTGGGCGTCGAACTTCTCGCCGTTGTGGCCGCGGCTCTCCGGCCCCATCAGCCACAGGTAGGTGGGCATGATCTCCTCGGGGCCGCGCAGCGTCCTCTCGTCTTCCCCGGGATAGGCGGTCTTGCGCATGGCGGTTCGCGTCGCCCCGGGGTTCAGGCTGTTGACGCGCAGGGTGCCCAGGTGCTCGACCTCGTCGGCCAGCACCTCGACGAAGCCTTCGGTGGCGAACTTGGACACCGCGTAGGCCCCCCAGTAGGCCCGGCCACGTCGTCCCACGCTCGAGGAGGTGAACACCACCGAGGCGTCCGGCGAACTCTTCAGCAACGGCAGCAGGGCCTGGGTCATCCAGATCGGCCCGTTGATGTTGACCTGCATCACCTGCTCCCAGAGCTCGGGATTGTACTGCTCGAAGGGGGTGATGCGCCCGAGGATCCCGGCGTTGTGCAGGATGCCGTCGAGGCGGCCGAACTCCTTGTCGAGAGTCTCGGCCATGTCATGGTAGTCCTTGAGCGTGGCCCCCTCGAAGTTGAGCGGGAAGATGGCCGGCTGGGGCCCCCCGGCGGCCTCGATCTCGTCGTAGACCTTCTCCAGCTTGGCAATGGTGCGTCCCAGCAGGATCACGGTGGCCCCGTGGCCGGCGAAGGCCAGGGCCGCGGCCCGACCGATGCCGTCACCGGCACCGGTCACCAGGATGATGCGACCGTCGAGCAGGTCGGCCGCTGGCTGGTAGTCGATCTTGCAGGTCATCACGTCTCCTCTGTCCCTCAGTTGCCTGCCTGACGCAGGAAGTCGTCGGCCAGCCCGGCGGCGCTGCTGCCGGGATGCTCCTCGCGCACGCGGTCGAGCAGCGCCCGGCTCTCTTCCGGGCGCCCACGGCGCGCCTCCAGCAGCCCCAGCTTATAGAGGGTATCAGGCACCTTGCTGCTCTCCGGGAAGTCCTGCAGGACGCGCCGGAAGGCGGCATCGGCGGCATCCAGATCCCCCTCGGCCGAGTAGAGCTCGCCGAGCCAGTAGTGGGCGTTGGCGGTCAGGCGGCTGTCGGGATGATCGGCAACGAAGGACTCGAAGGCGCCGATGGCCTGGCCGAACTCGCGGGCCTGAACGTGCGAGAAGGCCGCCTGGTAGGCCGACTGGGCGCCGGGATCGTCACCGCTCGGCGGGGGGGTCTCGGCGACCTGGCGAGCGCTCTCCTCGTCCACCGGGGGGGCGGCCTGGTCGACGCCGCTGCCCGCCGCCATCAGGCGATCCTCGATGTCCAGATATTGCTGGCGAGTCTGGCGGCGCAACTGCTCCAGCTGGTGACGCAACTCCTCCACCTGCCCACGCAGCTGGCGGATCTCCTCCTGATGCTGCTGGACTTGATTGAAGATCACCAGGCTGCCGCCGGATTCCTCGCGGGTGGCCGCCTGGTCATAGAAGCCACCGGAACCCGATTGCCCGGTGAGGTCCTCGATGACCGGCTGCTGGGCCAGGGCCGGTGCCGCTACGGTCAGCGGGAGCAGCAAAGCTCCCGCACCGCACAGTCTCTTCAGACCGTGTCTCATCGTTCTCTCCCTCGTCGTGTCAGTCCCGCTCAGTAGGCGAAGACCACCCGACGGTTCTGGGCGTAGGCATCCTCGTTCTGGCCACGGGCCGCAGGTCGCTCCTCGCCATAGCTGACCACCTCGACCTGGGAGGGCGACACCCCCTGGACGTTGAGGTAGCGCTCGACGGCGCCGGCGCGACGCTCACCCAGTGCCAGGTTGTATTCGCGGGTACCGCGCTCGTCGGTATGCCCCTGCAGGACGACGCTCGCATTGGGGTTGTTCTGCAGGAAGCGGGCATGGGCGGTCAGCACCGACTCGAATTCGCTGCGAATGGCATCGCTGTCGTACTCGAAGTAGATGGTGCGGGTCTCGGGGATTCGACCGTCGGCATCGGCTCTCTGGCCGGCACGCTCGCCGCTGACGCCGCGTCCATCGGCGCTGTCCGTGGTCACGCCGTCGCGATCGGCGCCGCCGGCGCTTCCCGTCAGGTCGCCGTCCTGGCCCCCCCCCGTGCTGGAACAGCCGGCCACGAAGGCCAGGGACAGGGCGATGGCCAGGATTCTGGCATGGGGCTTGAGCTGCATCGTGAAACTCCTTGTTGGATACATCAGTTCAGAAACGGTGACCACGCGGGTTCGCGGACATCACCCTGTGCCGCCGGCAGACGGAAAGAGGCGCGCCCATCGGCGGAGACCCCGCCCAGCACCCCGTTGCCGCCCTGCTGGGTGGCGAAGATTACCATGGTGCCATTGGGCGCGACACTGGGGGATTCGGCCTGCCCCGCGTCGCTCAGGGCCACCAGGCGCCCGCTTTCCAGGTCCTGACGCGCCACCTGGTAGCCATTGTTGCCCCGGTGGATCAGGAAGATCGCCTCGCCGTCCGGCGCGAAGCGCGCCCGGGCATTGTAGTTGCCGGTGAAGGTGAGGCGCTCCTCCTCGCCGCTGCCCAGGTCGAGGCGATAGATCTGCGGGCCCCCGCTGCGGTCGGAGGTGAACAGCAGGCTGCGACCATCCGGCGACCAGGCGGGCTCGGTGTCGATGCTGGAGTTGTTGGTGACGCGCTGCACGTCCCGCGAGCCGATGTCCATCACGTAGATCTCGGGCTGGCCATCCTTGGAGAGCGCCATCGCCAGTCGGCGACCATCCGGTGACCAGGTCGGAGCACTGTTCAGCCCCTCGAAGGAGGTGGCACGCACGCGCCGGCCGGACGCGAGATCCTGGATGTAGATCGCCGGGCGCTCGGTCTCGAAGGAGACGTAAGCCAGCTTGCCGCCATCCGGCGACCAGGCCGGCGACATGATCGGCTCGTCGGACGAGAGGATCTGCTGGCTGTTACGCCCGTCGGCATCGGCCACGTGGAGGGCATACTGGGTTTCGTCCCCCACGCCGCTGGAGGTCACGTAGGCGATACGGGTCGAGAAGGCCCCCCGGATATCGGTGATCTCCTCGAAGATCTGGTCGCTGATGTAGTGCGCGGCATCGCGCAGTCCCTGGCGACCGGCCGTCACGCTCTCGGCGATCATGCGGCTCTCGCCACTGACGTCCATCAGCTCGTACTGGATGCGATACTCATCCCCCTCGCGACTGATTCGCCCCGCCACCAGGTAGCGAACGTCCAGGGCGCGCCAGTCGCCGTAGTGGACCTCGTCGCTCGAGGCGGGGCGCTCGAACATGGCACGACGCTCCAGCGGTTCGAAGTAGCCGCTTCGCTCCAGGTCATCGGAGACGATCTGCGCAATGTCCTGGGGCATGTCGTCGCCGTCGGCGAAGGGCACGATCGCGATGGGCGTGGCGCGGTCGCTGCCACGGGTGATCTCGATGGTCAGGTCGGCGGCCTGCGCCAGGCTGGTGAACAGCATCAGCATGGCGGCCAGCCAGGTGGTCTTCAGGATGTTCATCAGCGGATATCCCCCGGTCGGAATCGCAGGTTGAATTGACGGTAGTCGCGCTGGGCCGACGCCGGCAACTGGCGCAGCTCGGCGAAGGGCGCGGCGGCCTCCACGGCCTGGACCGCAGAACGGTCGAAGGCACTGTTGCCACTGCTCTGACCAATGGTAGCCGCGAACAGCTCACCTGAGGGGCCCAGTCGCACCGAGACCTCGGCGCTGGCCCCGTCAGGCACGTTGGGCGGAATCACCCAGGCCTGCTCCACCGCCCGGCGCACGAGGTTGATGAAGCTGTTGGCCGCTTCGGTGGCCTGACGGGCATTGGCCACGTTGTCGGCTTCGCCCTCGATGGCACGATCCAGGCCCTGGTTGGCGGCCTCGGCAGCGCGGCGGGCCTGCTCCTCGGCCTGGCGCTGGCGTTCGGCTTCCGCTTCGGCCTGGCGCTGGCGTTCGGCTTCTGCCTCGGCCTGGCGCTGGCGTTCGGCTTCCGCCTCGGCCTGGCGCTGGCGTTCGGCTTCCGCCTCGGCCTGGCGCTGACGCTCGGCTTCTGCCTCGGCCTGGCGCTGGCGTTCGGCTTCCTCTTCGGCCTGACGCTGGCGTTCGGCTTCCGCCTCGGCCTGACGCTGGCGTTCGGCTTCCGCCTCGGCCTGGCGCTGGCGTTCGGCTTCCTCTTCGGCCTGGCGCTGGCGTTCGGCTTCCTCCTGACGGCGACGCTCGGCCTGCTGCTCGCGTTCGCGGGCTTGCCGTTCGGCCTGCTCGGTGCGGCGGGCGGCCTCCTCCTCGGCAGCCCGACGAGCCTCCTCGCGGGCCTCGTTTTCCGCCTGACGCTGACGTTCGGCCTCCTCGGCCTGACGGGCAGCTTCCTCGGCGGCCTCGACCGCCTCGGCCTCTGCCTCGCGAGCTTCTTCTTGCTCGGCAGCCGCCGCGGCCTCCTCCTCGGCCTGTCGGGCCGCCGCCCGGGCCCGGGCCTCCTCGGCACGCTGGGCCTGGTCGGTGGTGGTCTCGGTACTGACGAGGGTCGCCTGGACGATATTGGTGCTCGGTGGCTCGGTCTCCCGCTCGGGAAAGCGGATCACGCTGGCCACCAGGATCGCCAGGTGCAGGGCGATGGCGAGCACCAGCGGCAGGCCATAGCCCACGCGTCGGTCATGTCTGGCCATGTGGGCTCCTCAACTGTCCCCGGGGGGCGGTTCCGAGATCAGCCCGACATTGGTCACCCCCGCGGTCTGCAGGGTGCTCATCAGCGTCACCACCTGGCCGTAGGGGACATTGCGGTCGCCGCGCACCATCACCGGGGTGCCCGGCTGACGTTCCAGCAGGATGATCACCCGTTCGCTCACCTCGTCGAGGCTGACCGGTGTCTCGTCCTCGCCCAGGGAAATGAAGTACTGGCCGTCACGGTCCACCGAGACGATGATCGGCTCGCGATCCTCGGTCTCCTCGATGGGTTCGGAACTGACCTGGGGCAGGTCGACCTGCACGCCCTGGGTGAGCATGGGCGCGGTGATCATGAAGATCACCAGCAGCACCAGCATGACGTCGATGAAGGGCACGACGTTGATCTCGCCCATGGGCTTGCTGCGCCCGCCACGATTGAAGGGTCCTAGCATGACGGCCTCTCCCTCAGTCGGCGCCGGGGTCGGTCCGGCCCTGCAGGTTGCGGTGCAGGATGGAATGGAACTCCTCGGCGAAGTCCTCGTACTTGCCCAGCAGGCGCCCAGACTCGGCGGAAAGCCGGTTGTAGAAGATCACCGCCGGAATCGCCGCGAACAGCCCCATGGCGGTGGCGATCAGGGCCTCGGCGATCCAGGGGGCCACCGTGGCCAGGGTCGCCTGCTGGGCCATGGAGAGGGACTGGAAGGAGCCCATGATGCCCCAGACGGTGCCGAACAGCCCGATATAGGGACTGGCCGAGGCGACCGTGGCCAGAAACACCAGGTGCAGGTTGAGGCGGTCCTCCTCGCGGGACCACGCCACACGCATGCTGCGCTGGACGCCCTCGAGGATCGCCTGGGGGCTGCGGGTCTTGGCCAGCAGGCGGTTGAACTCGCGGAAGCCGGCACGGAAGACGTGCTCGGCCCCCTGGGTCTCCTGCTCGGCGGGGGTCTCGCGATAGAGCTCGTTGAGATCGACACCGGACCAGAAGCGGTCCTCGAAGGCACGGTGTGCCTTGCGTGCCCGGCGCATCACGAAGGTACGCTGGAAGATCACCACCCAGGAGAGGATGGAGCCGATCACCAGGATCAGCATCACCATCTGCACTACGCCGCTGGCGTTCATGATCAGGTGGGGTATGGACATGGAGTCGTTCACGGGGATCCTCGTCGGTCTTGGTCAGTCGTCACGGGAGTGGGAGTCCGCTATTGGGGCGCCCGCTCGTGGGGCGCCATGTCGAAGTGATCCCAGGCCTGACGGGTCACCACCCGACCACGCGCGGTGCGCATCATCAGGCCCTGCTGGATCAGGTAGGGTTCGATGACGTCCTCGATGGTGTCGCGCTCCTCGCCGATCGCCGCGGCCAGGGAGTCGATGCCCACCGGGCCCCCGTCGAACTTCTCGATCATCGCCAGCAGCAGGCGCCGGTCCATATGATCGAGACCGTGGTGGTCGACGTGGAGCATGTTCAGGGCCAAGTCGGCTATCTCGGCATCCACGCGCCCCTGGGCGCGCACCTCGGCGAAGTCCCGCACCCGGCGCAGCAGCCGGTTGGCGATGCGCGGGGTGCCCCGGGAACGGCGTGCGACCTCTCGGGCGCCTTCCCGGTCGCTCTCGACCCCCAGCAGCCGGGCAGAGCGCACGACGATCTCGGTAAGCTCGTCGATGCTGTAGAACTCCAGGCGCTGGACGATGCCGAAGCGGTCGCGCAGCGGCGAGGTCAGAAGGCCCGCCCGGGTGGTGGCACCGACCAGGGTGAAGGGGGGAAGGTCGAGCTTGATCGAACGCGCCGCCGGCCCCTCGCCGATGACGATGTCGAGCTGAAAGTCCTCCATGGCGGGGTAGAGGATCTCCTCCACCACCGGCGACAGGCGGTGGATCTCGTCGATGAACAGCACATCGCCGGGCTGCAGGTTGGTGAGCATGGCGGCGAGGTCGCCGGCCCGCTCCAGCACCGGCCCCGAGGTGGACTTGAGCCCCACCCCCATCTCGGCGGCGACGATGTTGGCGAGCGTCGTCTTGCCGAGCCCCGGCGGACCGAACACCAGGGTGTGGTCGAGGCTCTCCTCTCGTCCGCGGGCGGCGCTGATGAAGATGTCGAGCTGCTCGCGCACCCGCGGCTGGCCGATATAGTCGGCGAGCCGCTTGGGACGGATGGCATGGTCGACGCTGCCCTCCCCCTCGCGGGGGTCGGCGGCGATCAGGCGATCAGTCTCGAGCATGGCGGCCATCCGGCATCAGGTGAAAACGTGGATACGGCATCGAATCACCCCGCCAGGCGGCGGGTCAGCGCCGCCTTGATCATGGCCTCGGTGGAGCCGGACGTCTCTAGGCCGAGCAGCATGCGGGCCGCCTCGGTGGGCTTGTAGCCGAGGCTGACCAGGGCCGCCTCGGCATCGGCGACGGGGTCCGCGGCGCCGGAGGAGACGCTGCCCGTCGGATCCCTGGTGCCGATGGCCAGCTCGCCCGGCTGCTCCCAGTGAGGGAAGCGGTCGCGCATCTCGATGATCAACCGCTCAGCGGTCTTCTTGCCCACCCCGGGCAGCCGGGTCAGCGCCTTGACGTCATCGTCCATCACGCAGCGCACGAAGGCCTCCTCGTCCATGCCGGAGAGGATGCCCAGTGCCAGCTTGGGGCCGATACCATTGACCTTGATCAGGGCACGGAAGAGGGAACGCTCCTGCTCCCGGGCGAAGCCGTAGAGCAGGTGGGCATCCTCCCGGATGACCAGGTGGGTATAGAGCGATACCGGCTCCCCGGTGCCGGGCATGGCCACCAGGGTGGTCATGGAGGCTTCCAGCTCGTAGCCGACACCCGCCACCTCCACCACCATCCAGGGGGGCTGTTTCTCGAGCAGGGTGCCTCGCAGGCGTCCTATCATGGAAGTTCGCTGTCCCTTGGGTTGGAGTCCATCGCGGCCCGCGGGGCCGTCATCGGGCCACTATACTGTTCGCCCGTGCCGCATGCCAGCCCGCGGGAACAGCGTTCGACAATCTGGCACCGTCGCCTCACGGCGACAGCTCACGGACGAAAGTCACGCCAGGAGCCTCCCTTGCGACGGCTGCGATGCCCGCCATAGCTCCCCTCACGCATCAGCCCCATGCGGGCATGGGCATGGGTGAGCGCAATGGCCAGGGCGTCGGCGGCATCCGCCTGAGGCGTGGCCGAGAGGCCGAGGATCGCCGTCACCATGTGCTGCACCTGGGCCTTGTCGGCGCTGCCACTGCCGGCCACCGCCTGCTTGATCTGGCGAGGGCCGTACTCGCTGACCGGCAAGCCATGGTTGGCGGCACAGACGATGGCCGTGCCGCGGGCCTGGCCGAGCTTGAGGGCGGAGTCGGCATTCTTCGACATGAACACCTGCTCGATGGCGAACTCCCCGGGGCCATGCACCGAGATCAGCTCGCTGACCCCGGCGTAGACCTGGGCCAGGCGCTGGGCCAGGTCGTCGGCCTGGATGCGGATGCAGCCGCTGGCCACATAGCGCGGCGTGGGCGTGGTGACGTCCAGCACCCCGTAGCCGGTGATCCGCGAGCCGGGGTCGATGCCGAGGATCAGCATCGGCAAGGTTCAGTCGAGCAGGTCGAGGACATCATCGGCAAACTCCGCGTTGGTGGTGACGTTCTGGACATCGTCCAGGTCCTCGAGCATGTCGAGCAGCTTGAGGACCTTGCTGGCGAGCTCCGCCTCGGCGATGGGCGTGGTGGTTTCCGGATAGAGCCCCACATCGCTGTACGCGGGCTCGATCCCCGCCGCGACCAGGGCATCCTTCACCCGGCCGAAGGAGTCGGGCGTGGTGACCACCTCGAGGCGGCCATCGTCACGGACCTCGATCTCCTCGGGCTCCGCGTCCAGGGTGGCCTCGATCGCGGCCTCCTCGGTGACCCCCTCGGGCAGCAGCAGGCGCCCCTGACGGTGGAACATGAAGGCCACCGACCCGGTGGTACCCAGGTTGCCGCCCTGCTTGCCGAAGGCATGTCGCACCTCGGAGACAGTTCGATTGCGGTTATCGGTCATGCACTCGACCATCACCGCGACCCCCTCGGGCCCATAGCCCTCGTAGACGCACTCCTCCATGGCGTCGCCGTCGGCGTTGCCGGCGCCCCGGTCCACCGCACGCTGGATGGTCTCCTTGGTCATGTTGTTGGCCAGCGCCTTGTCGATGGCGGCGCGCAGTCGCGGGTTGTCGGCCGGCTCACCGCCGCCCTGGCGTGCCGCCACGCTCAGCTCACGGATCAGCTTGTTGAAGATCTTGCCGCGCCTGGCGTCCTGGGCCGCCTTGCGATGTTTGATATTGGCCCACTTGCTATGGCCTGCCATTGCAACAACCTCCTGTGGTAGCGCTATCTCTGCTCGAGGCCATTTCGGCGACAGCGCCTCCTTCCTCAAGGTTTCCAGACGCCACCGGCGCCCTGGGGCGCCGGTGGATGTCATCGGGTCGGAATCGCCGTCACTCGCCGGCGGTCTCCGCCTTGGCCTTCTGGCGCAGGCGGATGTTGAGCTCCTTGAGCTGCTCGGCGCTGACCTCGCCCGGCGCCTCGGTCAGCAGGCAGGCCGCGCTCTGGGTCTTCGGGAAGGCGATCACCTCGCGGATGGTCTTCGCCCCGCTCATCAGCATCACCAGGCGGTCGAGGCCGAAGGCCAGGCCGCCGTGGGGCGGCGCGCCGTACTGCAGGGCGTCGAGCAGGAAGCCGAACTTCTCGCGGGCCTCCTCCTCGCCGATGCCCAGCACCTCGAGGACGGTCTGCTGCATCGCCTGGTCGTGGATACGGATCGAGCCGCCGCCAAGTTCGGTGCCGTTGAGCACCATGTCATAGGCCCGCGAGAGCGCGGAGGCCGGGTGGGCCTTGAGGGTCTCGGCGTCGCAGGAGGGAGCGGTGAACGGATGGTGCAGGGCCTGCAGGCGGGCGCTGCCGTCCTCCTCGAACATCGGGAAGTCGACCACCCACAGCGGGGCCCAGTCGGCGGTATAGAGGTCGAGGTCCTCGCCGAGGCGCACGCGCAGCGCCCCGAGGGCCTCGTTGACGATGCGTGCCTTGTCGGCACCGAAGAAGATGATATCGCCGTCCTCGGCGCCCACCCGGTCCAGCAGCTGCTCGACCACGCCCTCCATGAACTTGACGATGGGCGACTGCAGGCCCTCGAGGCCCTTGGCCCGCTCGTTGACCTTGATCCAGGCCAGCCCGCGAGCACCGTAGATGCCGACGAACCGGGTGTAGTCGTCGATCTCCTTGCGGGACAGGCTGGCCCCGCCCGTCACCTTCAGGGCGGCGACGCGACCGTCATCGGCGTTGGCCGGGCCGGAGAAGACCTTGAAGTCGACGTCCTGCATCAGGTCATCGACGTCGGTGAGCTCGAGCGGGATGCGCAGGTCCGGCTTGTCGGAGCCGAAGCGGCTCATGGCCTCGGCATAGGGCATGCGCGGGAAGGCGGGCAGCTCGACCTCGAGCACCTCCTGGAACAGCTGGCGGACCATCGCCTCGGTGATCGCCATGATGTCCTCCTCCTCGACGAAGGAGGCCTCGAGGTCGATCTGGGTGAACTCGGGCTGGCGGTCGGCGCGCAGGTCCTCGTCGCGGAAGCACTTGGCGATCTGGTAGTAGCGGTCGAAGCCCGACACCATCAACAACTGCTTGAACAGCTGCGGCGACTGGGGCAGCGCGAAGAAGCTGCCCGGATGGGTGCGGCTCGGCACCAGGTAGTCGCGGGCCCCCTCGGGGGTGGCGCGGGTCAGGATCGGGGTCTCGATGTCCAGGAAGCCCTGGCCCTCGAGGAAGGCGCGTACGCTGTGGGAGATGCGCGAGCGCAGGCGCAGCTTCTCGATCATCTCCGGGCGACGCAGGTCGATGTAGCGATGCTTGAGTCGTACCTCCTCGCCCACCTTGCCATGCTCGTCGAGCTGAAAGGGCGGCGTGGCGGCGGTGTTGAGCACCTCCACCTGCTTGGCCAGCACCTCGATCATGCCGGTGGGCATGTTGGGGTTCTGGGTGCCCTCGGGGCGCAGCCTGACGCGACCGCCGATGCGCAGCACATACTCGCTGCGGGCGCGGTCGGCATTGGCGAAGGCCTCGGCGGTATCGGGGTCGACCACGACCTGGGCGATGCCGTCGCGATCGCGCATGTCGAGGAAGATCACGCCCCCATGGTCACGGCGGCGATGGACCCAGCCGCACAGGGTGACCGTCTGATCCACCAGGGTCTCGTTCAGCTGGCCGCAATAATGGCTGCGCATGTCAAATCCTGTTCTGTTGCATGAAATGGTGAAAGGCAAGGCCGGGCGACTCAGGCCGCCGCCCCGTCCTTGCTCGGCGTCTTGTCGGCCTTGCCGCCCTCGCCGCCGGCCAGGTTCTTCTTGCTGCCGGTCTTGAAGTCGGTCTCGTACCAGCCGCCGCCGGCCAGCCGGAACCCGGCCGCGGAAACCAGGCGATTGAGCTCTGCCGCCTCGCAGGCGGGACAGTCCCTCAGCGGCTCGGCGCTGATCTTCTGAAGCTTCTCCAGGCGGTGGCCGCAGGCCTTGCACTCGTATTCGTAGATGGGCATGGTTTGATCACTCCCGATGTAATGACATGTCCCATGGGTCAAGCACGGGCAGGGGGACCACCGCCTCGCGCTACCGTGGTGCGATATAGGGCCGGCCCGCGGTTAATCCAAGCCTGCCTCGAAAGCCGGCTATTATAGCCTGTCGCGCCGGGCAAGGCCCAGCCCTGCCAGGGCCTGTTGCCCGACTCGCCTGCATCGACAAGGAATATCTCATGAAAGCCGTCATCCTCGACGCCGCCAGCCTGGGGCCCGACATCGACCTGGAACCGATCCGCCAGCACCTCGACACCCTGGACGTGCATGATCAGAGCACGCGCGACCAGGCCGCCGACCGGCTCGCCGGCGCCGAGGTGGCCATCGTCAACAAGGTGGTGCTCGACGCCCAGACCCTCGATGCCCTGCCCGCGCTCAAGCTGATCTGCGTGCTGGCCACCGGCACCAACAACATCGACATGGCTGCGGCCGAACGCCTGGGCATCAGCGTGAAGAACGTCACGGCCTATGGCACGGCCAGTGTGGCCCAGCACACCCTGATGCTGATGCTGGCCCTGGCCACCCGACTGCCCCTCTACCAGCGCGACGTGGCCGAGGGGCGCTGGAACGAAAGCCCCTTCTTCTGCCTGATGGATCACACGACCCTGCAGTTGGAAGGTAAGCGGCTGGTGATCGTCGGCCAGGGCGAGCTGGGCTCGAAGGTGGCCCGCCTGGCCCAGGCCTTCGGCATGCACGTCGACTTCGCCGCCCGCCCCGGCAACGAGGCACATGACAGCCGCCCCGGCCTGCACGACCTGGCGCCCGAGGCGGACGTGATCAGCCTGCACTGCCCGCTTACCGAGGCCACCCGCCACCTGGTCGATACCGCCCTGCTGGCCACCCTCAAGCCCGGTGTGCTGCTCGTCAACTGCGCCCGGGGCGGGATCATCGACGAGGAGGCGGCGCTCGAGGCCCTGCGGCGGGGCCGCCTGGGCGGGCTCGGCGTCGACGTGCTGCCCGTGGAGCCACCGCGCGAGGGGCACCCGCTGCTCGACGCCCTGGGCGAGCCGCTCAACCTGATCGTCACGCCCCACAACGCCTGGATCACCCCCGAGGCCCGCCAGCGCATCGTGGCCCTCACCGCCGACAACCTGCGCGGCTGGCAGGAAGGCTGAGCATGGAGACCCGCATGCTGCACAACTTCGGCTCCATCAATCTCGACCACTTCTATCGCGTTCCCCATCTGGTGCGTCCCGGCGAGACCCTGGCCAGCCGCGACTACCGGGTCGGCCTGGGTGGCAAGGGGGCCAACCAGTCACTGGCCATGGCACGCGCCGGCGGGCGGGTCCGCCACTGGGGGCGGCTGGGTCGCCAGGACGCCTGGGCCCGTGACCTGCTGGGCCGTGCCGGGGTGGAGGTAGAGGCGATCGCCCTGGTCGACGAGCCCAGCGGCCACGCCATCATCCAGGTGGACGACCGCGGCGAGAACGCCATCATCCTCTTCCCGGGCGCCAACCACGGCACCACCGAGCAGGACCTCGACGCGCACTTCGCCGCGGCCTCGCCCGGGGACTGGCTGCTGGCCCAGAACGAGTGCAATGCCCTGCCCCGGGTGCTGGAACGCGCCGCCGAGGCGGGCCTGAACGTCGCCTTCAACCCGGCCCCGATGAGCGATGCGGTGCTCGAGTTGCCCCTGGCCCACTGTCGGCTGCTGTTCGTCAATCGCGGCGAGGCCGCGTGGCTGGCCGGCCTGGACGAGGCCTCCCCGCCCGAGGTCCTGCTGGACGGCCTTGCTCGCCGCCTGCCCGACGGCGAGACGGTGCTGACCCTGGGCGGCGACGGCGCCTGGTACCAGTCCGGCGACGAACGCCACTTCCAGCCGGCCCTGCCTGTCACGCCGCGGGACACCACGGCGGCCGGCGACACCTTCATCGGCTACTACCTGGCCGCCCTGCAGCAGGGACGGCCGGTGACCGACTGCCTGACGCGCGCCGCCACCGCCGCCGCCCTGGGCGTCCAGATCGCCGGCGCCGCCGAGAGCATTCCCGAGGCGACGGCGGTCGAGCGCGCCCTGCGCGACGGCCTTCCCGCGCCCCACCGCCACGACGAGGAGGCACCGTGAGCCATCCGATCATCTTCGACACCGACCCGGGGGTCGACGACGCCCAGGCCATCGCCATCGCGCTGCGCCATCCCGAGATCGACCTGCTGGGGCTGACCACCACCTACGGCAACGTCGACGTGGAGACCGCCACCCACAATGCCCTGCTGCTCTCCGAACTCGCCGGGCGCGAGATCCCCGTCGCCCAGGGCGCCGCGGCACCGCTGGTCAAGGCCCGCCACCCCCCGCCCGCCCATATCCATGGCACCAACGGACTGGGCGATATCGAACTGCCGCCGGTCCAGGGCAAGGCCGATCCCCGCAGCGCAGCGCAGTTCATCGTCGACACCCTGAATGCCCGGCCCGGCGAGGTCACCCTGGTGGCAGTGGGCCCGGTGGGCAACCTGGCCGCGGCCCTGCAGCTCGACCCGACGATCATCGGCAAGGTCAAGCGGGTGGTGATCATGGGCGGCTCGATCCGCGAGAGCGGCAACGTCACCCCGGTGGCCGAGGCCAACATGTTCAATGACCCGGACGCCGCCGCCCGGGTGCTCACCGCCGGCTGGCCGCTGACCCTGGTGGGACTGGACGTCACCCATCGCTGCGTGCTCACCGGCGAGCACATGGCGCGCATCGAGGCCGGCCAGGGCGCCCTCGGCAAGGTGCTGGCGGGCAGCTACGGCTTCTACCGGGACTTCTACCGGGAGTTCCTGGGCATCGATGGCTGCTGTCCCCACGACAGCTGTGCCCTGGCCTGGCTGCTGCGCCCGGAGCTCTTCACCACCAGCCGCGGCCACCTGACCGTGGCGACCGCCGGTGATGCCGAGGGCCAGACGATCTTCGCCCCCGAGGGGCGCGGCTTCATCGAGACGCGCTGGTCCCGCACCCCGCTGGTGGAGGTGTGCCTGGGTGTCGACGGCGAAGCCGTCAGCGACTGGATCGCCGACACCCTGGCCTGACGTCCGAGGGCCGAACCGGTGCGGCGCGCCACAGGCCATGCCGGTTCGGGATGACGCTAGCCGACGTGGAACTCGTCCGGCTCGTGGGTCTCGATCACCTCGAACTCCACATGGGTGACCCGGGCCCCGTCCGGCCCCTTCCATAGCCACTCGGCGAGTCGCTTGACCGCCTCGCGCTTGCCGCACATCAGCACCTCGACCCGCCCGTCCGGCAGGTTGATCGCATGGCCGGTGATGCCGGCCCTGAGGGCCTGCTCCTGGGTCGCCCGGCGGTACCAGACCCCCTGCACCTTGCCCGTCACCAGCGCTCTCGCGCAGCACTTGTCCATGGCCATCTCCTCTGTCGTCGCGATCGGTGGTGCGATCCTTTCTACCAGTCGGGCCACGTGCGGGGCCAGCCCCCGGGCTTCCCGTCCGGGGAGCGATGCCCTAGTCTTATCACTATCCCCGGACGCCACACGGCCACAAGCCCTCCGCGGCCGAGGATCGCCCTACCCGGGCCGAGACAACCACAATGATCATCCTCACGAGGGAGTTCCGCCATGCCGGTCTTCGACCACCCCGAGTTCGACCACCACCAGCAGATCGTCTTCGGCAGCGACGAGGCGAGCGGCCTGCGCGCCATCATCGCCATCCACGATACCGCTCGCGGCCCCGCCCTGGGCGGCCTGCGCATCTTTCCCTATGCCAGTGATACCGAGGCACTGACCGACGTTCTTCGCCTCTCCCGCGGCATGACCTACAAGTCGGCCCTCGCCGACCTGCCGCTGGGCGGCGGCAAGGCGGTGATCATCGCCGACCCGCGCCGTGACAAGACGCCCGAACTGCTGCGTGCCATGGGCCGGCTGGTCGATGGCCTGGGCGGCGCCTACATCACCGCCGAGGACTCGGGCACCGGCGAGGCCGACATGCGGCTCATCGCCGAGGCCACCGAACACGTCGGCGGCCTGCCCCGCCACGGCGCCGCCTCGGGCGACCCCTCGCCGTTCACGGCCTGGGGGGTGTACTGTGCCCTCAAGAGCGCCGTACGCCATGGCCTGGGGCGCGATGACCTGACGGGGGTGCGGGTGGCGGTGCAGGGGGTCGGCAATGTCGGCGCCCACCTGGCACGCCACCTCCATGCCGCCGGCGCCCGGCTGGTGTTGACCGATGTCGATGCCGCCGCCCTGGCCAAGCTCGCCGAGGAGCTCGGTGCCGAGGCCGTGGCACCGGCGGCGATCGCCGATGCCGAGGTCGACGTGTTCGCTCCCTGCGCCCTGGGGGCCGCCCTCTCGGACGCGGTGGTCGACCGCCTGAAGGCCAGGGTAGTCTGCGGGGCCGCCAACAACCAGCTGGCCTCCCCGTCGATCGCCGAGCGGCTGATGGCCCGCGGCATCCTCTATACCCCGGACTACGTGGCCAACGCCGGCGGTGTGATCGAGATCGCCTGGCAGCGTCGCGATGACTACCGCCGCGATGCCGTCATGGCGCATATCGAGGGCATCGGGGCCACCCTGGACGAGATCTTCGCTCGCGCCGACCGCGAGGGCCTGAGTCCCGCCACCGTGGCCGACGATCTGGCCCGGGAGCGTTTCCGTCCCGCCGGCTGAGGCGGACTCGCCTGCTTGGTGTCATGACCCCGAAGGCCGGCCATCGCCGGTCTTCGTTGCGTGGGGCGCTCGGGGGGGCGCGCTCACTCCTCCAGCAGCTCGTGGCGGACCAGCACCGCGGAATTGCGCGGCACCACCGCCTTGCCCAAAGCCAGCAGGTGGCACTTGGTGAAGGCGGCGCCGAACAGCAGGATCAGCGAGCTGTAGTAGACCCACAGCAGGATCATCACCACCGACCCGGCGGCGCCGTAGGTGGAGGCCGTGGCCGTGTAGGCCAGGTAGATGGCGATGCCCCAACGGCCGATCGCGAACAGTACGGCGGTGACCACGGCGCCGACCAGCACGTCCTGCCAGCGCAGCACCACGTCCGGCAATACCTTGAAGATGGTGGCGAAGAGCGCGGCGATCACCGCCAGCGAGACCAGGAACTCGGCGCCGGTGGTCAGCAGCCCGACGAAGGGCAGCAGGTCATCGGCCGCCTTCAGCATTGCCCGTATCACCACCCCGAGTACCAACGACACCAGCAGAATGAAGCCGATGGAGAGCACCACGGTCAGCGACAGCAGGCGGTTCTTGAGGAACTTGAGGGCGCTGTTGCTGCTGGGCCTAGCCGTCACGCCCCAGAGGGTATTCAGCGAGAACTGCATCTGAGCGAAGACGGTGGTGGCACCGACCAGCAGGGCTCCCACCCCGAGCAGCGTCGGCAACAGGCCGGACTCCTCGATGCGCGACTGGGCGACCGCCTGCTCGATGGCGGCAGCGGCGTCATGGCCCATGGTGCCCTGCAGCTGGGCGACGATCTGTCCATGGGCGGCCTCCTCGCCGAGCACCACGCCGATCACCGTGACGGCGATGATCATCGTAGGGGCCAGGGAAAAGAGAGTATAGAAGGCCAGCGAGCCGGCATAGCTGAAGGCGTTGCGCTCCAGCCAGAGCTTGCCCGCCCCCCGCACCACCCGCCACCAGAACAGCCCCGCTTGCCTGATGGTCGTCATGCTCGCCTTGATCATGCCGTTCCCCGCGTCCCCGTCGTTTCCTTCAGCATACCCGAATGTAGCCAGCCCGCCGAGACCGGCCCCAATTGCAGCAGCCGGCGGGCCTGACCATAATGGGCTCCGCCCATCCCGCCCCCTCTTCCCAGGAGCGCCCATGACCGCACGACCGGACGCCGACAGCCCGCCCGACTTCGATTGTCTGGTGTTCATCGGCCGTTTCCAGCCTCCGCACCTGGGGCACCTGGCGGTGATCCGCGAAGCCCTGCGCCACGCGCGCCAGGTCATCGTGCTGGTGGGCTCCGCCTGGCAGGCACGCTCGCTGCGCAATCCCTGGCGCTACGAGGAGCGCCTGCGCATGCTGCGCAGCGCCTTCGAAGAAGAGGAGAATGCCCGGCTCGAGGTCGTGCCGCTGCTCGACGCCCTTTACAACAACGACGTCTGGGTGCGCGACGTCCAGCGCAAGGTGCGCGACATCGCCAGCCCCGAGCACGCCCGTCTGCCGCGTATCGGCCTGATCGGCGCCAGTCGGGGCCAGTCCAGCTACTACCTTGCGCTGTTCCCGCAATGGGAATCGGTCAGCGTGCCCCTAGTGGAAGGCATCTCGGCCAGCCGCATCCGCGATCGACTGTTCCGCTCCGCCTCATCGGCGGAGGATTACCTGAGCACGCACGCCGCCCACGACCTGCCCCCCGGGGTGGTGGCACGGATACGCGACTTCCTGGAGGAGGCGCCCTACGGGCAGCTGGTCGAGGAGCAGCACCTGCTGGACCAGTACCGCCAGGCCTGGTCCCAGGCCCCCTACCCGCCGATCTTCGTTACCGTGAATGCCGTGGTGGTGCAGTCCGGGCATGTGCTGCTGGTCAGGCGTACGGCCGCGCCCGGCAAGGGGCTCTATGCCCTGCCCGGCGGCTTCATCAGCCCCCATGAACGCCTGATGGATGCCTGCCTGAGGGAGCTGCGCGAGCGGGTGCGCCTCAAGGTGCCCGAGGCCGTGCTCAAGGGCTCGTTGCGCGGCCAGCGGCTGTTCGACGAACCCCACCGCAGCTGGCGGGGGCGCACCCTGGCCGAGGCCTTCTACTTTGCTCTGCGTCCCGAACAGCAGCTGCCCCAGCTCAAGCCGGTCCGGGGTGGTGACCATGCGCGCTGGGTCCCCCTGGCCGACCTCGACCCCGAGGGCCTGTTCGAGGACCACTTCTTCATCATCCAGGACTTCCTGGGACTGCCGGCGGATTTCGACCGTCCCTGATGCGCCATGGCAACGCGCCGGCAGCCGGCGCCATCAGGCCTGGAGGAAATCGCGGGGCAACTTCATCATCTGCCGCCACAGCTTCTCGACCCCCGGCTTGTGCACCAGCGAGCAACGATAGAGGCGGATCTCCAGAGGCACGTCCCACTGCTCGCCACCGGCCCGCACCAGGCGCCCATCCTTGAGCTCCTGGCGGATGCAGAAGTCGGGTATCCAGGCCATGCCCATGCCCTGCATCACCATGCCCTTGAGTCCTTCGGCCATGGCCGTCTCGTAGACGGTTCTCAGGCGCATGCGCAAGGGGTCGTTCTTGAGCAGCATGCGCACGCTGCGCCCCAGGAAGGCGCCCTGGGTGTAGGCCAGATAGGGAATCGACTCCTGCCCTTCCAGCGGGAAGCGTGGCCTGCCCTGCGCGTCGGGCAGGCAGACCGGCAGCATCTTGACCTGGCCGATGGAGAAGGAGGGAAAGACCTCGGCATCGAGTTGCATGCTGGCGTAGGGGTCGTAATAGGCGAGCATCAGGTCGCAGTTGCCCTCGCGCAGCACATGGATCGCGTCGCCCACGTTCATGGCCACCAGGCGCGTCGGCAGCTCGCCGAGGCCCTGCTGCAGGCGGGAGATCCACTGGGGGTAGAAGCTCAGCGCCAGGGAATGGGCGGCGACGATATCCAGCGCCTCGTTGGCCATGGCCAGGCCACGCAGGTGGCCGAGGCTCTCGTTGAGCTGCTCGACGATGTTGCGGGCGGTGACCAGGAACAGCTGCCCCTCGGGTGTCAGGTCCACCGGGGTGGTCGAGCGGTCGACCAGGGTCACGCCGACCGCCTGCTCCAGGGAGCGGATGCGCCGGCTGAAGGCCGGCTGGGTGACATGCCGCTGACGGGCCGAGGCGGAAAAGCTGCGCGTACTGGCCAGGGCGACGAAGTCTTCCAGCCACTTGGTCTCGAGGTTCACCAGGACTCCCCAGGATGTCTGCGTGCACGACTCCCCCCGGGAGCCTTCGAAGCCCGCTAATGTACCCCAGCGGCGGCCGGGACCCAAGCTGCCTTACTGGATCGGCGAGAGCAGGTAGGCCGCCCGGGACAGCAGCTTGCGCCACAGGGGACGGCGGGTCAGCTCCTCGAGGGCCACGCGACGGCAGTTGGTGAAGTCATGCTCGAGCATCAGACGCACCTCGGCGGCGAACTGCCGGTCGGGCACGACGGCGGTGATCTCGAAGTTGAGACGAAAGGAGCGGTTGTCCAGGTTGACCGTGCCGACACTGGCGGCGGCATCGTCGATCAGCATCACCTTCTGGTGCAGGAACCCCGGCTGGTATCGGTAGACCCTGACCCCGGCACGCAGCATGTCGGGCAGGAAGGAGAAGGCCGAGAGGAAGACCAGCAGATGGTCGGGGCGTTCGGGCATCATGATGCGTACGTCCACCCCACGCATCGCCGCCAGGCGCAGGGCATCCTGCACCCCCTGGTCGGGCACGAAATAGGGGCTGGTGACCCAGAAGCGTTCGTGGGCGCTGTGGATCGCATGCTGCACCAGCAGGCTCGCCGTCTCCTGATAGTCCGCCGGCCCGGAGGGCACGATCACCACATTCTGGTCGGCGTCTCCGCTCGGCCGGGGCGTCCAGGTCAGGGTGATCATCTCGCCGGTGGCCCAGTGCCAGTCCTCCCAGAAGGCCTCCTGCAGCCCCAGCACGCTGGGGCCGGTGAGCTTGAGATGCGTATCGCGCCAGTGGCCGTGGCGAGGGTGCTGTCCGAGGTACTCGGTGCCGACGTTGAAGCCCCCCAGCCACCCTTCCCGGCCATCGACCACCAGCACCTTGCGGTGGTTGCGGAAGTTGAGCTGGAAGCGATGCTTGAATCCGCGGGAGGAACGGAAGGCGCTGACTTCCACGCCGGCCTCGGCGAGATCGCGGAGGAAGCGATCACCGAGCCCGCGACTGCCGATCTCGTCATACAGGAAGTAGATGCGCACGTCGCGCTCGGCGGCCCGCTGCAGCCGATGCTTGAGCTCGATGCCCAGGGCATCGTCGCGGACGATGAAGAACTGGATGAGAACGTACTCCTCGGCCGCCTCGATCCCGGCGAAGAGGCTGTCGAAGGTGTCCTCGCCGTCGATCAGCAGCTCCGCCCGATTGCCCCGGGTCAGCGGCATCATCGCCAGCTGTTCCACGGCGCGGATGTCCGCATCGCCGGGCTCGGGCAGGTAGGGATCGAAGCGGTCGCGGTAGCGTTCCAGCAGGCGGCGCAGCACGGTGTCGCGCTCGCCCCGGGCCGAGACATAGCCATAGAAGCGCGGCCGGCCGAAGATCCAGTAGGCTGGCACCGCCACGTAGGGCATGGTGATCAGCGAAATGATCCAGGCAATGGCGCCCTGGGAGGTACGGCTGGACATCAGGGCCAGCACCGCCGAGACGAAGCCCAGCAGGTAGGTCAGGAAGATCGCCAGGCCGATCAGCCAGGAAGTCATGGTCGGATCCCCATTCCGTGGGAGGACGGCAGCGCCGTCCGGAAAGCAGTGACTTGCAGCATACCCCCAACGACGACGGCCCCACCAGATGGCGGGGCCGTCGTCAGCACGGGACGATCAGGCGCGCTCGGCGATGATCTCCTTCCACTTGGCGGGACCGGTCTGGTGCACCGAGGTGCCCTGGCTGTCCACGGCCACGGTCACCGGCATGTCCTCCACCTCGAACTCGTAGATGGCTTCCATGCCCAGATCCTCGAAGCCGACCACGCGGGCCTTCTTGATCGCCTGGGCGACCAGGTAGGCGGAGCCGCCCACGGCCATCAGGTAGACCGCCTGATTGTCGCGGATCGCCTCGATGGCCGCCTCGCCCCGCTCGGCCTTGCCGACCATGCCCAGCAGGCCGGTCTCCTCGAGCATGGTGCGGGTGAACTTGTCCATGCGGGTCGCCGTGGTCGGGCCAGCCGGCCCGACGACCTCGTCACGCACCGGATCCACCGGGCCCACGTAATAGATGAAACGTCCCTTCATGTCCACGGGCAGCGGCTCGCCCTTGGCGATCATGTCGACCATGCGCTTGTGCGCGGCATCGCGACCGGTGAGCAGCTTGCCGTTGAGCAACAGGGTATCGCCGGGCTGCCAGGTCCGCACCTCTTCCGGGGTCACGCTGTCGAGGTCGACGCGCTTGACGTTGTCACCGGCCTCGCGGGTGATCTCCGGCCAGTCCTCGAGCTTCGGCGCCGGCAGTGCCGCGGGACCGGAACCGTCGAGGGTGAAGTGGGCGTGGCGCGTGGCGGCACAGTTGGGAATGATCGCCACCGGCTTGTTGGCGGCGTGGGTCGGGAACTCCTTGACCTTGATGTCGAGCACCGTGGTCAGGCCGCCGAGGCCCTGGGCGCCGATGCCGCTCCGGTTGACCCTGTCGAACAGTTCCAGGCGAAGCTCCTCGGCACGATTGGCGGGACCGCGAGCCTGGAGCTCCTGGATGTCGATGGGGTCGAGCAGCGCCTCCTTGGCGATCTCCATGGCCTTCTCGGCGGTGCCGCCGATGCCGATGCCGAGCATGCCCGGCGGGCACCAGCCGGCGCCCATCTTGGGCAGCTGCTCCATCACCCAGTCGACCACGCTATCGGAGGGATTGAGCATGGCGAACTTCGACTTCGCCTCGCTGCCGCCCCCCTTGGCCGCCACATGCACCTCGACGGTGTCGCCGGGCACCAGCTTGTGGTGGATGACGGCCGGGGTGTTGTCACCGGTGTTCTTGCGGGCGCCGTCCGGGTCGGCCAGCACCGAGGCGCGCAGCACGTTGTCGGGCAACTGGTAGGCGCGCCGTACGCCCTCGTTGATCATGTCGTCGAGGCTCCTGTCGGCCTCGAAACGCACGTTCATCCCCACGTGCACGAAGACGGTGACGATGCCGGTATCCTGGCAGATCGGCCGCTTGCCGAAGGCACACATCCGCGAGTTGATCAGGATCTGGGCGATGGCGTCCTTGGCCGCCGGGTTCTCCTCGCGCTCGTAGGCGGCCGCCATGGCGTCGATGAAGTCCTTCGGGTGGTAATACGAGATGTACTGCAGGGCATCGGCGACGCTCTGGATCAGGTCGTCCTGGCGAATCACGGTCATGGGCAAGGAGCTCCTTGGCGTTGTCGGCATGCCTGCGCCGGGGCGCTCGAAGGGCGCAGCGGCGGGGCTTGAACGGCGGGCATTATACCCCACCCCTTTGGCTGTCGACATTGGTATGGCCGAAGGTCTGAGTCTATGGAAGTGAGTTACAGAGGGGAGATAACGGTATAAAACTATCCGGTGGATCAACCCGCTGGCTGGCAGAATGGACAAAGGTAGAGCCGCCGGGAGGCCACCATCACCCGCTCGATGGCCGTGCCGCAGGCGTGGCACGGCAGGCCCTCGCGCTCGAACACGGCAAAGCGCCAGCGCCGCCGACTGGCTCCCCGGGCACGGTCGGCGGCGGCCCACTCGGCCCGATTGGTCACCCCCGCCTGCTCGTAGGCCTGTCGCGTCACTTCCAGGATGCAGGCCGCCAGGCGTGTCAGGGCGCCCTCCTCCAGGTCCCCCGGCCGGGTCGTGAAATGCAGTCCGGCGAAGAACAGGATCTCGGCGCGCAGGTAGTTGCCGATACCGGCGAATAGCGACTGGTCGAGGAGCAGCCCGCCCAGTCCGCGCCGCCGGAAGCGCGCCTCGAGAAGCCTCGCCCTGGCCTGCTCCATCGTCACGCCGTGCGTCAGCAGGTCGGGGCCGAGTCGCGACAGGAAGGGGTGGTCGCCAAGCCTCTCCCCGTCCCATAGGGAGACGTCCGAGGCGCTGAAGAGGCTCGCCGCCCTGCCCTGCGCCACCAGGCGGACACGCAGCGAACGGTTGGTGTCCGGCTCGCGGTCGGCCGCGTGCAACTTCCAGACCCCGTAGAGCTGGTTGTGGGAGTAGAGCACGCGGTTGTCGTCGAAGCGCGTCAGCAGCGCCTTGCCCCAGCTGTCCACGGCGATGACCTCGCGCCCGATCAGCGAGGCGGCCTGCCCGGCCAAGTCGGGAAAGGCGAACCAGGCATCGTCGAGCCGCCGGCCGGCAATCTGGCGATGCACGCGGTCCGCGGCACGACGGATCTCGGGGCCTTCGGGCATGGCGGGCGCCCGTCAGGCGGACCCCAGGAGCAGCTGGCGCTCCTTGAGCTCGTGCAGGCGGTCGCGCAGCCGGGCGGCTTCCTCGAACGCCAGGTTCTGCGCCGCCTCGTGCATCCCGTCCTCGGTTCGCGAGATCTCCTTGAGCAGTTCGCTCGGTGACAGCTCCGCAGGGTCGTAGAGGGCCTCGCGCTCGGCCACCTTGCGCTCGCCCTTGCGTCCCTTCTTCTTCCCCGGGGCCTGGGCGGCCTCCATGATGTCGGCCACCGAGCGCGTCACCGTGGTCGGCGTGATGCCGTGGGCCTCGTTGTGGGCGACCTGCTTGTCGCGGCGGCGCTGGGTCTCGTCCATGGCGCGGCGCATGGAGTCGGTGATCCGGTCGCCGTAGAGGATCGCCTTGCCGTGGGCGTTGCGTGCCGCCCGGCCCATGGTCTGGATCAGCGAGCGCTCGTTGCGCAGGAAGCCCTCCTTGTCTGCATCGAGGATCGCCACCAGCGACACCTCGGGGATGTCGAGTCCCTCGCGCAGCAGGTTGATCCCCACCAGGACGTCGAACTTGCCCAGGCGCAGGTCACGGATGATCTCTACCCGCTCCACGGTGTCGATATCGGAGTGGAGGTAGCGTACCCGCACGTCGTGCTCATCCAGGTACTCGGTGAGGTCCTCGGCCATGCGCTTGGTCAGGGTGGTCACCAACACCCGCTCGCCCACCTCGCTGCGCAGACGGATCTCCGAGAGCAGATCGTCCACCTGGGTGGAGGCCGGGCGCACCTCGATCTCGGGGTCGAGCAGGCCGGTGGGGCGCACCACCTGCTCGACCACCTGGCCGGCATGCTCGGCCTCGTAGGGCCCGGGAGTGGCCGAAACGAAGATGGTCTGCGGGCAGATGCGCTCCCACTCCTGGAAGGTCATCGGGCGGTTGTCCAGCGCCGAGGGCAGCCGGAAGCCGTACTCCACCAGCGTTTCCTTGCGCGAGCGGTCGCCCTTGTACATGCCGCCCACCTGGGGAACGCTGACGTGGCTCTCGTCGATGAACAGCAGGGCGTCACTGGGCAGGTAGTCGAAGAAGGTCGGCGGCGGCTCGCCCGGGTTGCGCCCGGAGAGGTAGCGCGAGTAGTTCTCGATGCCGTTGCAGTAGCCGAGCTCGAGCATCATCTCGATGTCGTAGAGGGTGCGCTGCTCCAGGCGCTGGGCCTCGACCAGCCTGTCGTGCTTGCGCAGCCAGTCCAGTCGCTCCACCAGTTCCGCCTTGATCGCATCGATGGCGCCGAGGATGGTCTCCCGGGGCGTGACGTAGTGCGACTTGGGGTAGATGGTCATGCGCGGCACCCGGCCCCGCACCTCGCCGGTGAGCGGGTCGAAGAGGCTGATGGTGTCGATCTCGTCATCGAAGAGCTCGACGCGCACCGCCTCGTCCTCGGCGTCTGCCGGGAAGATGTCGATGACATCGCCGCGCACCCGGTAGGTGCCGCGCCTGAAGTCCATGTCGTTGCGCGTGTACTGCAGCTCCGCCAGGCGACGCAGGAACTTGCGCTGGTCGATCAGCTCGCCGCGGGTGAAATGCAGGCGCATCTTCAGGTACTGGTCGGGATCCCCCAGGCCATAGATCGCCGACACCGAGACCACGATGATGGCGTCGCGGCGCTCCAGCAGCGCCTTGGTCGCCGAGAGGCGCATCTGCTCGATATGGTCGTTGATCGAGGCATCCTTCTCGATGAAGGTGTCCGACGAGGGCACGTACGCCTCGGGCTGGTAGTAGTCGTAGTAGGAGACGAAGTACTCCACCGCGTTGTCGGGAAAGAACGCCTTGAACTCGCCGTAGAGCTGTGCCGCCAGGGTCTTGTTGGGCGCCATGACGATGGTCGGCCGCTGCAGGTGCTCGACCACGTTGGCCATGGTGAAGGTCTTGCCGGAGCCGGTCACGCCGAGCAGCGTCTGGTGCGCCAGCCCCGACTCCAGCCCGCTGACCAGCTCCCGGATGGCGGTGGGCTGGTCGCCGGCGGGCTGGAACTTGGACTGCAGGCGGAAGGGCTTGCTCATGGCGGCTCCAGTGACGGGGCGGGCGCCTGTCTGGCGCCCGGGGTGGGACGAGTTCAGGCCGGGGTCAGGCCTCGGCGGTGCTATCGACGGTGCGGGTGGTCACCTCCACGGTGGACGTGGTCATCAGCCGGTGAATCGGGCACTTGTGGCTGATCTCCTCCAGGCGGACCAGTCGCTCGGGGTCGTCGATGCCATGAAAGGTCATCGCCACGTCGAGCCGGTAGGTCCCGTGGCGCTCCTGGCTGTCGTCCCGGTTGACCGTGACGCTGATCCCCGTCAACGGCCACTGCTTGCGCCGGGCATACATCATGGAAGTGATCGCCTTGCAGGCACCGAGCGAGAGGTCGAAGTAATCATGGGGATCCGGGGCACTGCCCTCCCCGCCATAGGCCACGGGCACATCGACGTAGAGGTCGTCGAAGCCGTCCAGTTCGACCCGCTGGCGGTAGATATGGTTGCGTTCGCTGACGACTTCAATGGTCTTCTTCATCACTTGACCTCGATACCCAGGTTGAGAGATTGCACCGCCTTGATCAGCGCCTCACGCCTGGCGTGTCCTTCCACCTCGGCCCCGTGGCGGCCAACCTCGACACTGTTGACGCCGTCCAGCATCATCAGGGCAGTGGTGATGCGGTTGACCTGATCGGCGTTCTCGACGCCCTGAAAGCTCAATGACTGATGGGCCATGGGCGGCTCCTGACGCGGCATGAATGAGCGGGAAGGTCCGAGTCTAGCATGCCACCCGCCGCCGGGCAGCGCTTGCAATGTCGCCCTCCCGCCCGCAACTAGTGCAGATGACCATGCCTGACGCCGAACCAAGAGGAGCCCGGAAATGATGGATTGGATCGCTGCCACAGGCGGTCGGCAGGAGGCCGAATACCGGGTGACGTTCGACACCCCCGATGCCCCACGGCTGGCCCTGGATACCAGCGTGATGACGCCCCTCGCCCATCTCGGCATCCTCGACGTGGAGGGTCCCGATGCCGAGACCTTCCTGCAGGGCCAGACCAGCGCCCAGGTCTCGCTGGCCGACGGCGGCCTCGCCCCGCTGACCTGCTTCTGCACGCCCAAGGGGCGGATGCTGGCCAACGCCCAGCTGATGCGCGTCGCCCCGTCGCACTACCGCCTGCTGATGCACGCCAGCCTGGTCGCCTCGCTGGCCGAGCACCTGAAGAAGTTCGCCCCCTTCTACAAGGTCGAACTGCGCGAGCGCGACGACCTGGCGCTGCTGGGACTGATCGGCCGCGAGGCCTCCGCGCTCGCCGAGGTGCGCTTCGATGTCCTGCCGCCCCGGCCCTGGCACCAGGCCGGTGATGATGAACTCCAGGTGCTGGCGCATCCGGGACCCCGACCTCGCCTGCTGGTCTGCCTGCCGGCCGACCGGGCCGAGGGGGCCTGGCAGTGGCTGAAGGCGCACGCCACGCCGGTCGGCAACGCCGTGTGGCGGCTGCACGACATCCAGGCGGGGCTGGCCTGGCTCGAGGCCGACCAGCGCGACACCTACCTGCCGCAGATGATCAACTGGGAGGCGCTGGGCGGCATCAGCTTCAAGAAGGGGTGCTATACCGGCCAGGAAGTGGTCGCCCGCGCGCACTTCCGCGGCCAGGTCAAGAAGCGGATGGTGCGTGCCCAGCTCGACGGCGGGCTGCTGCCGGAGGCCGGCAGCGCCATCGAGGACGCCGACGACCGGCGACTCGGCGAGGTGCTGTGCGCCGAACTGGACGCCTACGGTGAGGCCGAGGTGCTGGCGGTAATGAGCACCCGGGAACCCGCCCTGCCGCTGCGTTGCGCCGGGCAGAAGCTCAAGCTGCTCAAGCTGCCCTACCCCGTCGAGCGCCTGGACCCGGAGAGTCTGGCGGAAAGGACCTAGTCAGCAGCGGAACAGGCGGCGGGCGTTAGCGGTACTGTCCGTCGCTACCTTGTCGGTATCCTGACCTCGCCGCCTGGCTACCGCCCGGCAGACCTCGGCGACCCGTGCCGGCTCGTTGCGCTCGCCTCGATGGCCGGCCAGCGGCATGTCGGGGCTGTCGGTCTCCAGCACATAGCCGTCGTCGGGCAGCGAGGCCACCGCGCGGTGCAGCCGCTTTGCCCGATCGAAGGTAACGGCGCCGCCCAGGCCGACGACGAACCCCAGGTCGAGGAACTTCCTGGCCTGCTCCGGGGAGCCGGCGAAGGCATGGATCAACCCGCCGCCGCGGAGGTCCAACTGGCCAAGGCGCTTGGCCACCTGGTCGTTGGCGTGCACGCAGTGGATCACTACCGGCAGCTCCCGCGCCTTGGCCAGGCGAAGCTGGGCATCGAACAGTCGCCACTGCGCATCCAGGGTCTCGGCAAAGCGCGCATCGATGCCGCACTCGCCCACTGCCACTACCGCCGGATGCGCCTCCAGCGCCTGCGCCAGGGCCTCAAGGTCCTCGTCGCGATGGGTGTCCATGAAATAGGGGTGCAACCCCAGACAGATGCTGACGTCGCCGCGCTCACCCAGCGCCTGCACATTGGGCCAGCGGGCCCGGGTGGTCCCCGGCACGACGAAATGCGCCACACCCTCCGCCCTGGCCCGCTCGACCACCGCCTCGCGGTCGGCGTCGAAGTCGGGAAAGTCGAGGTGGCAGTGGGCATCGATCAGCATGGACACAAGCTACAAGGGGCAAGGGGCAAGGGGCAAGGGGTTCCTTGTGGCTTGCTCCTTGTCGCTTGTGGCTGGCCGAAGGCCGGAGTTTCAGTGCTCCCGGGTGGGCTGGAAGCGGATCTCCGGCCAGCGCTCCTGGGTCATCTGCAGGTTCACGCGCGTGGGGGCGATATAGGTCAGGTAGCCGCCGCCGTCGATGGCCAGGTTGGCGCTGGCCTTGCGCTTGAACTCCTCGAGCTTCTTTGCGTCGTCGCTGTAGATCCAGCGGGCGGTGTTGACGTTCACCCCTTCATAGACACAGTCGACCTTGTACTCCTCCTTGAGGCGATGGGCGACGACGTCGAACTGCAGGGTACCCACGGCACCGAGGATCAGGTCGTTGTTGTCCAGCGGCATGAAGACCTGGGTGGCCCCCTCCTCGGAAAGCTGCTGCAGCCCCTTCTGCAGCGCCTTCATCTTCAGCGGATCCTTGAGGCGCACGCGCTTGAAGAGCTCCGGGGCGAAGTGCGGAATGCCGGTGAAGCGCATGTCCTCCCCCTGGGTGAAGGTATCGCCGATCTGGATGGTACCGTGGTTGTGCAGGCCGATGATGTCCCCGGGCCAAGCCTCCTCCACCTGGGAGCGGTCCGAGGCCATGAAGGTCAGGGCATCGGCGATCTTGACCTCCTTGCCGATGCGCACGTGGCGCATCTTCATGTGCTTCTCGTACTTGCCCGAGCAGACCCGCAGGAAGGCGATGCGGTCGCGGTGGTTGGGATCCATGTTGGCCTGGATCTTGAAGACGAAGCCGGTGAAACGCTCGTCCTCGGCTTCCACCGTGCGGGTATCGGTCTCGCGCGGCTGGGGAGGCGGCGCGTACTCGACGAAGCCGTCCAGCATCTCGCGCACCCCGAAGTTGCCCATGGCGGTCCCGAAGTAGACCGGCGACAACTCGCCGCGCAGGTAGGCCTCGTGGTCGAACTCATGGGAGGCGCCACGCACCAGTTCCACCTCCATGCGCAGCTCCTCGGCCTGCTCCTCGCCGAGCACGGCGTCCACCTCGGGGTTGTCGAGCCCCTCGATGCGCCGGTCATCGGGGATCTGGCTGCCCTGCCCCTGGGTGTAGAGGTGGATCACGTCATTGTGGAGGTGATAGACGCCCTTGAAGTGGCGGCCCATGCCGATCGGCCAGGTCATGGGGGCACACTGGATGTTCAGCACTTCCTCGACCTCGTCCATCACCTCGACGGGGTCGCGGACGTCGCGGTCCATCTTGTTGATGAAGGTGAGGATCGGCGTGGTGCGCAGGCGACACACCTCCATCAGCTTGATGGTCCGGGCCTCGACGCCCTTGGCGCCGTCGATCACCATCAGCGCCGAGTCCACCGCGGTCAGGGTGCGGTAGGTATCCTCGGAGAAGTCCTCGTGGCCGGGCGTGTCGAGCAGGTTGACGATGCGCCCGCCATAGGGGAACTGCATCACCGAGGTGGTCACCGAGATGCCGCGTTCCTGCTCCATCTTCATCCAGTCGGAGGTGGCGTGGCGGTCGTTGCGCTTGCTCTTCACCGAGCCGGCCATCTGGATGGCATTGCCGAACAGCAGCATCTTCTCGGTGATGGTGGTCTTGCCGGCGTCCGGGTGCGAGATGATCGCAAAGGTGCGTCGAAGCCCGACTTCACGGGCCAGGGTGGGGTTTGACATCAATGCGGTGCCTGGTCAGGACTCGAATGGGATCTCGAATAGGCAACCATGATACCGCGACAGCCGGTGGGTCTGCACCCCGCACCAACCGCAGGCACGGTTCAGTGCTCGCCCCCTATCGGGGGCAACGTTCGATGATGCGCAGGGTCTTTTCATCGAGTCCCAGTGTCCCTAAGGGATCCGAGACTCCCGCTTCTCCGAGCCAGCGCAGCTGCAGCCGGTAGGCTTCCCCCTCGAGGATGCCGGGGGTCCGCACATCGGTATCGTCCCGGTTATGGACCTGGAAATGGTGGGTCAGCTCGTGAAGCAGATAACTCCTGTCGACAGGATCGTCACGGTCGAACGCGTTATCGAGATAAATGATCTTCTCGGCAGGGGCGTAGGCGCCCTTGATCAGGGTGGCCAGCGGCTCGGGGAAGTCGGGAAAGCATCGCTGCTGAAGTCGGGACTGGCTCTCGAACAGGATCCCGGGTATCGGGGGTTCCCGGTAAGCCGTCCGTGCCGCCAGCCAGGCACTCATGTTCCTGACCAGGGGCTCAAGGGAAGGGGCTGGCCTTCCCTCCGGGAGTTCAGGCGACCCCGATGACGCGAGAGGAGCCGCCAGCAACAGCATGGCGACAAGCAGCCAGCACGTGTGCCGGCCTCGCCATGACGGCATGACTGCAACGACCGCGAGAGGCCAGCCTGTCGCCAGTACAGCCGCCGTGAACGAACGTAACATCCCCACACTCTGCGGCCCGGAAGGAAAACGCCGGTGTCTGCCCGCCCTGCAGATACCTCGTTGAGACATCACTGCAGTCTAGTTGACCGCAGCAGGCAGGGGAGAAATCCCATGACGCATCGCGAACCGGCCGACCAGGCTCATCGCCTGGCGGCGTGCCTGGCGAAGAGCCCAGCCGTGCCCGCTGGACGACCGCCCCGCGATATCCTCCATCGATGATCCTCAGGGCCGCCTACCAGGGCAGCGACTCGCCGTTGCTGTGCCAGAAGCCGCCACTGGTCGCCAGGGTGAGTGCCGTGATGCGCTCGGCAATCCCTTCGGCGGCCTCCTCCGGGGTGATCAGGCCGCCGAAGTTGACCATGCGCGTCTGCACATAGCCCGGATGCAGCTGGGCCACGGCAATGCCCCGAGGCGCCAGGTCCACCGCCAGCGACTTGCCGAAGGCGTTCAGCGCCGCCTTGGAGGCGCGGTAGCCATAGCGACCGCCGGAGTCGTTGTCGGCGATGGAGCCCATGCGGCTGGTGATGTTGGCGACCTTGGCGCCCTCGCCCAGGCAGGGCAGCAGCACCTCGGTCACCCGCAGCGGGGCATAGGCATTGATTTCCATCTGCGCCCGGATGGCATCGAAATCGAGCGCCCCCAGCGACTCGTCGTGGAGCATCCCGGCATTGTTGATCAGCAGGTCCAGCGGCCGGCCGGCGAGTGCCTCGGCGAGTCGGGCGACGTCCGCTTCCCGGGTGACGTCGATGCCGTCGATGACCCGGCTCGCCACCTCGGCGAGCTCGGCGGAAGCGTGGCGACAGACGCCGATCACCTGCCAGCCCGCCTGGTGATAGTGACGGGCCAGCGCCAGGCCGACGCCGCGGTTGGCGCCGGTGATCAGTACGGTGGAAGCCATGTCATCTCCTCTCGAAGGTCTGGGGGCCGGCCGGGATCAGTCCCACGCCGGGGCGAAGTCCGGATCGGCGATGCGCTCGCCGCGATCCAGGCCCGCGATCGCCTCGAGTTCGTCCTCGCCCAGGCTAAGGTCGAGGGCCGCCAGGTTGCCCGCCAGGTGCTCGCGACGGGTGGACGACGGGATGGTCACCACGCCACGCGACCGGGTCCAGGCCAGAGCCACCTGGGCCGGCGAGACGCCATGGGCCTCGGCGATGCCCTTCAGGGTCTCGTCCTCCAGCACCTTGCCCACGGCGAGCGGCATGTACCCGGTGACGGTCAGGCCGCGCGCCTGGCAGTGCTCCACTACCGCACGGTTCTGCAGGAAGGGATGCACCTCGACCTGATTGGTCAACAGCGCGTCCGGACCGAGGATCTCGAGGGCCCGGTCGACCTGGGCGATGGTGAAGTTGGAGACCCCGATGTGACGCGCCTGGCCGGCCTGCTGTACCTCGCGCAGGGCCGTCAGGTAGTCGGCCATGGGCACGGCGTCGTCCGGCGAGGGCCAGTGGATCAGCAGCAGGTCGACGTAATCGGTGCCGAGTTTCTCCAGGCTCTCCTGGACGCTGGCCTTGAGGGACGCGGGCGCGAGGCGGTCGTGCCAGACCTTGGTGGTGACGAAGAGCGACTCGCGCGACACCTCGCTCTCGGCGATGGCCTCGCCCACGTCCTGCTCGTTGTCGTACATCTGGGCGGTGTCGATGTGGCGGAATCCCAGTGCCAGGGCATCGTGGATCACCCGCTTCAGGGTATCGCCCTTGAGGCGGAAGGTACCGAGGCCGGGATTGGGCAATATCGGGGTGCTCATGGGATCTCCTTCTCGTGCCATGGTGTCGGTGCGACTCCCTCCTAGGTGCGGCGCTCGACGGCCGACTTCAAGGGCCCGCCTGCCCGGGGCCATCCCGGCTGCCGGGCGTGACCTACACTGAAGGCCATCATCGGGGCATAGCGAAGCCCTGCGGCACGGCCACGGGACGGGACATCGGCATGGAACCCAATCACCGCTTCAACGTGATCTACGTGATCATCGCCGTGATGCTCTTCCTGACGTTCCAGAGCGTCTATCGCGACTGGCAGACCACCGAACCCATCCCCTACTCGGAATTCACCCGGCTGCTGGAGGAGGGACGGATCGCCGAGGTGCAGGTCGGCGACGACCGCCTCACCGGCACCTTCACCGCCCCCCTTCCCGACGGCCGCACCGCCTTCACCACCAACCGCGTCCCGCCTGATCTGGCCGACCGGCTGGCGCAGCACGACGTCACCTTCAACGGCCGTCCGGAGAGTCCCTTCCTGACCGTCCTGCTGTCGTGGTTCCTGCCGCTGGTGCTGCTGTTCGCGATCTGGTCCCTGCTGATCCGCCGGATGACCGGTGGCGGCGGGATCGGCGGGATGATGTCCATCGGCAAATCCAAGGCCAAGGTCTACGTGGAGACCGCCACCAAGGTGACCTTCGAGGATGTCGCCGGGGTCGACGAGGCCAAGAACGAACTCCAGGAGGTAGTGGCCTTCCTGCGCGACCCCGAGCGCTACGGCCGGCTCGGCGCCCATATTCCCAAGGGCATCCTGCTGGTCGGCCCGCCGGGTACCGGCAAGACCCTCCTGGCCAGGGCCGTGGCGGGGGAAGCCGGGGTCCCCTTCTTCTCCATCTCCGGCTCGGAGTTCGTCGAGATGTTCGTCGGGGTCGGCGCCGCGCGGGTCCGCGACCTCTTCGAGCAGGCCGGCAAGGCCAAGCCGTGCATCATCTTCATCGACGAGCTGGATGCCCTGGGCCGCGCCAGGGGGCCGGGCATCATGGGCGGCCAGGACGAGAAGGAGCAGACCCTCAACCAGCTGCTCTCCGAGCTCGACGGTTTCGACCCTTCCACGGGCATCGTGCTGCTGGCCGCCACCAACCGGCCGGAGATCCTCGACCCCGCCCTGCTGCGTGCCGGCCGCTTCGACCGCCAGGTACTGGTCGACCGCCCCGAGCGCAAGGGCCGTCGGCAGATCCTCGAGGTGCATATCGGCAAGATCCACTCGCTGGCGGCCGACGTGGACCTGGACCATATCGCCTCGCTGACCCCCGGCTTCACCGGGGCCGATCTTGCCAACCTGGTCAACGAGGCCGCCCTGCTGGCGACCCGCCGGGACAGCGAGGAGGTGGCCATGGAGGACTTCACCAACGCCATCGAGCGCATCGTCGCCGGCCTGGAGAAGAAGAGCCGCCTGCTCAACGACCACGAGCGGTCCGTGGTGGCCCACCACGAGATGGGCCACGCCCTGGTGGCCGCCTCCCTGCCGGGCATGGACCCGGTGCACAAGGTGTCGATCATCCCCCGCGGCGTCGGCGCACTGGGCTACACCATCCAGCGGCCCACCGAGGACCGTTTCCTGCAGACCGTCAGCGACCTGAAATACCGCATGGCCGTACTGATGGGCGGCCGCGCCGCCGAACGGCTGGTCTTCGACGAGGTCTCCACCGGGGCCGCCGACGACCTGGCCAAGGTCACCGAGATCGCGCGTGACATGGCGACCCGCTTCGGGATGGCGGACGAGGCCGGCCAGGTGGTCTACGAGAAGGACCGCCAGGCCTTCCTGGGCGATGTCTACGGCACCAGCCAACGACATGACTACTCCGAGGCCACCGCCCGGGAGATCGACCTCTCGGTCCGCCAGCTGGTGGACGAGGCCTATGCCCTGGCCCGCGAGACCCTCGGCGCGCGCCGCCAGGACCTGCTCCAGGGCGCCGCCCTGCTGCTCGAGCGCGAGACGCTCACCGCCGACGAGTACCCGCCGATGAAGCCATCCCTCCCCGCCGGGAACGCCTCCGACGCCGGTCCATGACGCCGCGGCCGCGCCTCACACCCCGAAGGGATAGGTGTCGGGGATGGCCTCGCGCTGCCAGCTTGATCCCGGTGCCAGCGGCTCGACGGCCGTGGTCTCGTCCAGGTGGTAGAGGGCATCGAACTGCTCGGCCAGGCAGGCGCGAAAATAGTGGCTGCCCCGCTCCGTCTCCGGGCGATAGATCACCCCGATCGCCCGCTCCAGCAGACTCTCCTCGAGCGGCTCGGCCCGCGTCGGCGAGAGAGGCAGGTAGAAGCGGTCGAGCCCGCTGCGATGGAAGAGCCGCTCGACGCTGCCCTCGAGCGACGGGCGTACCCAGCGATGCTCGGCGGGTCCATCCCAGTCGCGGGCGGCCGTGACATGGCCGGTATGCGTGGTGAACCCCACCAGCAGCACCCGCTCGGCACCGAAGCGCTGCCGCGCCAGCTGGCCGACGTTGTGCTGCGCCTGGCGCCAGCCCATCTCGGTGGCACGGGCGTCACCCAGGTGCGAGTTGTGGGCCCACACCACCACCTTGCCCGCTCCCCCCTGACGACGCAGGTGGCCATGCAGTTCGGCGAGGGTCTCGGCCATGTGCTCATCGCGCAGGTTCCAGGTATCCACCCGGGCGCCGAACATGGCCCGATAGTAGGCCTCGGCATTGACCACCACCCGGGCGTTCTGCTCGGCGAAGAACTGCTCGTCGACGGCCCGTCGCCCATCCGCCTTGAGGTACGCTGCGGCCCGCTCCATCAGCCGGACCTGCAGGCCCACGGCCGCCCGCTCGCAGGAGGGGCTCAGGCCGAAGGCCACGTTGCGTCCGTAGTGGAACGGATCGCCGCGATGGTCGAGACAGGCATAGCCCCGGCGAGCGACCTCGGCCTGCTCGGGGTCGACGCGCGCCAGGTAGTCGATCACCGCCTCGGCCGAGCGATGCAGGCTGTAGAGATCCATCCCGTGGAAGCCGGCCTTCTTCGCCAGGGGCTGGCGGGCGTTGTGCTGACGCAGCCAGGCGATGAAGTCGCGCACCTCCTGGTTGCACCACATCCAGTGGGGAAAGCGCTGGAAGTCCTCGAAGGCCCCGTCCAGGGAATCCTCGCTCCCGCCACGCACGTAGCGGTCAAGACGCAGGGCATCGGGCCAGTCGGCCTCCACCAGCACCGCCTGGAAGCCCTTCTCCTCGATCAGCCGCCGACTGATCGCCGCGCGCAGGCGGTAGAACTCGGCCGTGCCGTGGGAGGCCTCGCCGAGCAGCACGAAGGGACGGTCACCGACCCGTTCCAGCAGCGCATCATGGTCGCTGGCACGGCCGTCGAGCCGCAGGGCGCGCTCACGGACACAGGCAAGGGGGGTCGTCATGGCAGGCACCTCCGGGAGAACGCATCGAGCCCTACTCCGGGAGTCTAGTCCGAGCGGCGCCGGACGGCAGGTGTTCCTGTCCGGTACGCCCCAGGCGCACTCGCAGTCGCTCCAGGTAGCTGAGCAGCACCGGGATCACGGCCAGCACCAGCAGGGTCGAGAAGGCCAGGCCGAAGGCGATGGAGACCGCCATGGGGATCAGGAACTGCGCCTGCAGCGAGGTCTCGAAGAGCAGCGGCGTGAGCCCGCCGATGGTGGTCAGCGAGGTGAGCAGCACGGCGCGCACGCGCTGCACCACCGCCTCGTTGAGCGCCGCCTCGATGGCCAGCCCCTGGTGACGCTGGTGGCGGTAGAAGGCCACCAGGATGATGGCGTTGTTGACCACGATGCCCGAGAGGCCGAAGAGCCCGAACAGCGAGAGCATGGTCAGGTTGAGGCCCAGCACCCAGTGCCCCAGCAGGGCGCCGACCAGCGCCAGCGGGATGATCGTCATGACGATCAGCGGCAGGCTCCAGGAGGCGAAGACCCAGGCCAGCACCACGTACATCAGCCCCAGGCCAATCATCAGCCCGGTGCGCATGTCGGCGAAGGTCTCGCGCTGGTCGGCGGCGCGCCCCTCGAAGCTGTAGCGCAGGCGGTGCGTGCTGGCAAGACTCGGCAGCACCTCGGCGGAGACCGCATCGAGCACGCGCTCGGCGGAGGTCGTCTCGGTGTCGAGCTCGGCGGTAACCTCCACCGCCAGGCGGCCATCGGCATGGCGCAGTGCCTCGAAGCCCTGGCGATGGTCCAGGGCCATGACCTGATCCAGCGGCACGAAGCGTCCGTCGGGGACGCGCACGGCGAGACGCGACAGGGTCGAGAGCCGCTCGCGCTGCGCCCGGGGCAGCAGCACCCGCACCTCGATCTCGTCGGCGCCGTCCTGGTAGATCTGCACCAGCCGGCCATCGAAGGCATCCCTGAGCTGCCGGCCGAGATCGGCGGTGGTCAGCCCCAGGGCCTCGCCCTGGGCGTTGACCCGGTAGATCAGCTGCTCACGCCCCCAGGGCATGTCGTCCTCGGTATCGAGCACGCCGGGCAGCTCGCGCAGCGAACGGGAGAGCGACTCGGCGGCGGCCTTGAGGGCACCGGCCTCCTCGCCGGTCAGACGGATGTTGACGTCCTTGCCCGGCGGGCCCGCGGCGCGCTCGTTGATGGTCAGGTTCTCCAGCCCCGCCGGATCGGCGAGGCGCGAGCGCCAGGCGCGGATGAACTCGGCATTGCGCACCTCGCGGTCGTCCGAGGGGGTCAGCTCCACCATCATCGAGCCTACGTTGTCGCCGCTGCGCGCCTGCATGCCGCTGGCGAGCGTCGCTCCGTGGCGGGTCACGGCGTGCTGGACCAGGTTGCCCCCCAGGGCCTGCTCGGTCTCCTCCAGCGCCGCCTGCATGCGGGCCAGCAGCTCATCGACGCGCTCGCTGTCGGTCCCCGCCACGAAGCTGGCATTGGCATAGAGCACGTTGGGCTCGGGCGTGGGAAAGAAGTTGAACTCCAGACGCCCGCCGGCCAGCAGGCCCAGGGTGAAGAGCACCACCGCCGCGGCCGAGGCCAGGGTGGCGCCGCGGTGGCGCAGGGTCAGCGCCGAGAAGCGCCGAAAGGGTCCCTCGCGGAAGCGGTCGAAGGCCGCCTCGAAGCGCTCCCGAGGCCGCGACAGCGGGTGGCGCCGACGCGTCTGGCCCGGCACGAAGGCGTTGCGCAGGTGGGCCGGCAGCACCACGAAGCACTCCAGCAGCGAGGCGATCAGCACGCAGATCATGATCACCGGGATGTCGCCGAGGATGTTACCGATCACGCCACCCACCAGCAGCAGCGGCATGAAGGCGGCCACCGTGGTCAGCGACGAGGCCAGCACCGGCCAGAACATGCGCCTGGCCGCCCCCTCGGAGGCGTGACGGGCAGGCTCGCCCATGCGGAAGTGGGCGTCGGCGTCCTCGCCCACCACGATGGCGTCATCGACGATCACCCCCAGGGCCATGATCAACGCGAACAGCGACATCATGTTGATCGACCCGCCGATCCCCCAGAACACTGCCATGGCCGCCATGAAGGCCGTGGGGATGCCGATGGCCACCCACAGGGCTACCCGGGCGGGCAGGAAGAAGTAGAGCAACAGCAGGACCAGCACCAGGCCACCGAGACCGTTGCTGATCAGCAACCCGATACGGTCGGCGATCAGCTGCCAGGTCTCGTCGTGGACTTCGAGCGCCACGGTGGGCGGCAGCTGGGGACGGGTCTCCGCCAGCCAGTTCGCCAGCACGTCGGCGGCGGCCAGGGAATTGCCGTCTTCGCTTCGCTGCAGCATCAGTTCCACCGCCGGATGGCCACCACGGCTCAGGGTCACCTGCTGCTCGCGGGACTCCTGGCGAATGGTGGCGATGTCGCCCAGCCTCAGCTGCACCCGCTCGCCGCTGAGCACCGGCAGGTCGGCGAAGGCACGCTCGTCTCGACGCTGCTCAACGGCACGCAGCTCGCGTGTGCTGTCCTGCTGGCCGAGCAGTCCGGCCGGCAGGTCCCGGGACATGCCCTCGACCCGCTCGGCTATTTCCGCGAGACTCAGCTGCAGCCCCTGGAGCCGCTCCGCGGGCACCTCGATGCTGATCTGCTGCTCGGGCAGGCCGCTGATCTCCACCCGATCGATGCCCCGCTGCAATAGCTGGTCCTCGTAGCGATTGGCCAGGTGACGCAGCTCCTCGTGGCTCACCTCGCCATGCACCAGCAGTCGGGCCACCGGCTCGTAGCGGGCGGCCCGGGCGACCCGCGGCTCCTCGGCGTCGGCCGGCAGGTTGGTGAACTCGTCGACCTGCTGACGGACGTCATCCAGGGCCAGGATCGGGTCGCTGCCCTCCGTGAACTCCAGGGTGATGCTGGAAACCCCCTGGGCCGAGGTGGAGGTCATCCGCGAGAGGCCGTCGATGCTGCGCAGGCGCTGCTCGAGGGGCACGGTGATGCCCTGCTCGATGTCTTCCGCCGAGGCGCCGCTCCATACCGTGCGCACGCTGACCACATCCAGGGCGAAGGAGGGGAAGAACTGGATGTTCATGCGTGACAGGCCCAGCACCCCGCCGAGCAGCATCACCAGCATGACCAGGTTGGCGGCGACCCGGTGGTGGACGAAGAAGCCGATCAGCCCGCGCCGTCGGCTCATGGCCGGCCCTCGTCGCCGGCGTCAGCGGTCTCGACCCGCAGGCCCTGGATGGCATTGGGCAGGTGGGTGGTGATCACCCGGTCGCCCTCGCCGAGCGAGTCGCCGCTGACCAGCGCCCAGCGCTCACCGTCGTCGCGGACCACCTCACCGTGACGGGTCACCGCCAGGCGCCGCATCCGGCCCTCGTCGTCCATCAGGTAGAGGGCATCGTTGCCATACAGGGCGCTGTCGGGGACGGGCAGGCTGTCGGGCACCGCGGGCCTCGCCAGCGACACGGCCAGCAGGCTGCCGGGACGCAACCCTGCCCCGCCAGCCGCGAGGCGGAAGATCGCCTCGGTGCCCGCGGGGTCGCTCTCCCCGGCCAGCCCGACCAGCGCGAAGCGGGCACCGCCCTCGCCGGTGGCCTCGAGCCGCAGGCCCTCGTCCAGGGCGTGAAGCAGCTCGGCCTGGTGGCGCCGCGGGATGCGCGCCCGCAGCTCCAGCCCCTCCTCGGGGTAGACGCTGAGCAGCTCGCCGCGGGCGGCCACCTGGTCGCCCGGGGCCACCCGGATGCGCGTGACGATGCCGTCGAAGGGCGCCTCGACGCGGCTGCGCTCGGCATCGCGGCGTGCCGCGGCCAGGGCGGCCGAGGCGCGCGCCAGGCCGGCCTCCAGGCCCTCGAGGCGGGCGGGGTGCTCGGCGATGGCGCGCTCTCGGGCCGCCACCGTCACCCGGGCCCGGGCCAGCTCGTTGCGGGCCGCATCCAGGTCGGACTGCGAGGCGAGGTTGCGCCCCACCAGGGAGCGAGTGCGCTCCAGCTGGCGACGGGCGGTGTCGAGCAGCTCTCGCTCGCGCTCCAGGGTCGCGAGGTCGCTGTCATGGCGCACCCGCTCGCTCGAAAGCTGGGCCCGGCGATCGGCCACCTCGGCCTCGGCCTGCACCAGCGGGGGGCGCACGTCGGCCTCGTCCAGGGCGACCAGCAGCTCACCACGGGCGACCCGCTGACCCTCGCGAACCGGTCGCTCGGCGATCCGCCCGGCCAGCGGCGCGGTGACGGTGAGCATCTCGGGGGCCGTCACCTCGCCATAGAGCGGCAGGGCCGGCGCATGGCGGCCGGGCGCGGCCACCAGGGTCTCGACCCGCCAGCTGCGCTCCTCCGGAGTGACGCTGGCGCTCTCCGGGCGGGTGGCCCGCAGCCACAGGAAGGCCGCCACACCGAGGGCCAGGATCAGCAGGGGAAGCAGGCGTCTGAGCATCGGGCAGGGGTCCACCGGTCATATCAACAGGCCCCAATATACCGCCATCGACAGGCGATTGTCGGCGCCCGAGGCCGACGGGCGACACTGTGCCTCAGGGGGCACGCCCGGGCACGGCGTCGCCCGGATCGGGTATCATCGGGCCAACGCACCTCATGGAGTCGCCATGCCAGCCGCCCTGCCCCTGCCGCTCTCCACACCCAACCGCAACCTGGTGCGGCTGACCATCGTGCGCGGCATCACCTGGACCGGCTTCCTGGCCGCGATCATCATCGGCATCGAGGTGCTGGGCTTCTCGCTGGAGGTGCCTGCTGTGATCGCGGTGATCGTCGCCATGGGGGCGATCAACATCGCCACCTGGTGGCGCATGGGCCGCCCGCGGGCGGTGACCCACGGCGAGTACCTGGTCCACCTGCTGATCGACGTGACGGGCCTCACGCTGCTGTTCTACTTTACCGGCGGCTCCCACAACCCCTTCATCAACTACTACCTGGTGCCGGTCACCATCGCCGCGGCGACCCTCCCCTGGCGGCATGCCTGGGTGATCGCCGCCGCCTCCATGGCCGCCTACAGCTTCCTGATGGTGGCCTATCAGCCGGTACCGCAATTCGCCCAAGGCCACGGCGGGGCGACCCTCAGCCTTCACGTGCTGGGCATGTGGCTCAACTTCGGGCTCTCGGCAGGACTCGTCACCTTCTTCATCTACAAGATGGCCCGCGCCCTGCGTAGTCGCGACCAGGCGCTCTCGCGCACCCGCGAGGCCGCCCTGCGCAACGAGCAGGTGCTGGCCGTGGCCACCCAGGCAGCGGGTACCGCCCACGAACTGGGCACGCCGCTCTCCACCATGGCGGTGCTGCTCAGCGAGATGCGCGAGGACGCCAGGGACCACCCGGCCCTGATCCGGGACATCGAGCTGCTGCGCCAGCAGGTCGATACCTGCAAGTCGCGGCTGCGTCACCTGGTGGAGAGTGCCGACCGCCGACGCATGGCCGAACCCGAGATCCACGACGCCCAGGTCTGGCTGGCCGGGGTGGTCCAGCGCTGGCTGGTGCTGCGCCCCGATGTCAGCCACCACCTGGAGGTCGCCGAGCGGCGCGGCCATCCCTGGCTGGCGGTGGATGCCACCCTCGACCAGGCGCTGACCAACCTGCTCAACAACGCCGCCGACGCCAACCCGGACGACGTCACCATCCGGCTCGACTGGAACACCGACGAGGTGATCATCGACATCCGCGACCACGGTCCCGGCGTGGCGATGTCGATCGCCGACCAGCTGGGCGAGACCTTCGTCTCCACCAAGAGCAGGGGGCTGGGGATCGGCCTCTTCCTGACCCACGCCACCATCAACCGCTTCGGGGGCGGCGTGAGCCTGTACAATCACCCGGAGGGCGGCACCCTGACCGAGGTGACCCTGCCGCGCAGCCAGCCCGAAGCCTGACACCCGATGGTTGCCGGACCCCGTGACCCCCTGCGAGGACAACATGCAAGAGACCGCCGAACGCCTGCTGATCATCGATGACGACGAGATGTTCTGCCACGTGCTCGACCGCGCCCTGAGCCGCCGGGGCTTCGAGGTCCTGGTGGCCCATGACGCCGCCCAGGCCCTCTCCCTGGCGCGCCGCCACCAGCCCCAGCTGGCCACCCTGGACCTCAAGCTGGAACACGAGTCGGGACTGAAGCTGCTGCCGGAACTGCTGGAGATCGTGCCGGACTGCCGGGTGGTGGTGCTGACCGGCTACTCGAGCATCGCCACCGCGGTGGAGGCGATCAAGCTGGGCGCGGTGAACTACCTCTGCAAGCCGGCGGATGCCGACGAGGTGCTGCTGGCCCTGTCCCGGGCGGAGGGCGACCCGGAGACCGAGGTGGCCGACAATCCGCCGTCGATCAACCGCATCACCTGGGAGCACATACAGAAGGTGCTGCAGGAGCACGACGGCAACATCTCCGCCACCGCCCGCGCCCTGGGGATGCACCGCCGCACCCTGCAGCGCAAGCTGCAGAAGCGGCCGGTGAGGAGATGAAAAGCAAGGAGCAAGGAGCAAGGAGCAAGGAGCAAGGAGCAAGGACGTTGCCAATTAGCTATAGGCAACCCAAGGGGGGTTCCTTGTCACTTTCTCCTTGCCACTTGTACCTGGCCTAAGGCGCTTATTGGGCCGTCCAGCCCAGGTCGATGTTCCAGCTGGCCCCGGTGACGGCACCGGCGAGGTTGGAGGCCAGGTAGCCGACCAGCTCGGCCACCTCGGCGGGCTCGATGAGGCGCTTCACGGCCGCGTTCTTGAGCATGATCTTCTCGATCACCTCCTGCTCCTCCATGCCGTGCATCCTCGCCTGGTCGGCGATCTGGTTATCGACCAGCGGCGTCTTGACGTAGGCGGGGCAGATGGCATTGGCGGTGATGCCCTGGCTGCCGCCCTCCAGCGCCGCCGTCTTGGTCAGGCCGATCATGCCGTGCTTGGCGCTGATGTAGGCCGACTTGCCCGGCGAGGCCACCTGGGCATGGACCGAGGCGATGTTGACGATGCGGCCCCAGCCGTTCTCGCGCATGGAGGGCCAGGCGGCCTGGGTGAGCAGGAAGGGCGCGGTGAGCATCAGGTCGATGATCTGGCGCCACTTGTCCTCCGGGAATTCCTCGATGGGCGAGACGTGCTGGATGCCGGCATTGTTGACCAGGATGTCGACACGTCCGAAGCGCTTGACCGCCTCGGCCACCGCCGCCTTGCAGGCCTCGCCGTCGGTGAGGTCGGCCTGGAAGAAGGCGGCGCCCGCCTGTTCGGCAACCTCCTTGCCGGCCGGGTTGAAGTCCACGGCCAGCACCTGATGGCCCTGCTCGCAGAAATGACGAACCACGGCCTCGCCGATGCCGCTGCTGGTGCCGGTGACCAGGGCGACGCGGGGGATGGAAGCGTTGGCGGTCATGCATGACTCCTCTGTCCAGTCATCCGGGCCGGGATGGCGCCGGGCAGGCCCCTCTCTCGGGACCGGGTGGCATTGTCGAACTCCGCCACCAGCATAAGGCGGATGGCGCAGCGCGTCATCCGCTCACGGGTTCGGCGCGGCCGGGGTCATGACCCGCTCCATCAGCTGCTGGGCGAGACGACTGCCCTCCTGCAGGGAGCCGACGTCGGAGAGGTCCTCGAGCAGCTTGCAGCGCCACCACCAGTCCGCTTCGCCCAGGGATTCGAGCACGAAGGGGTAGCGCCCGGAGGGAAGGGCCAGCACCAGGTGCTCCGTCTTCGGCGGGGCGGCCGGTTCGTCGAGGACCAGGGCCAGCGACAGCGAAACGGGCGTGACCAGGGCACCGAGCAGCCCGCTGCGGCCATCCTTAAGCGAATGGGGCTGGAAGCAGAGGGCATCCACGCCCAGCCGCGGGTTGAAGCGGGGATCGCGCTTGGCGGCCTTCAGGTGGTGGCGGCTCCAGGCCTCGGCCAGCTGGCGAAGCCGGGCATACTGGTCGACAGTCAGTGCCTGCATGGTGTCCTCCAGGGCGGCGGGGGGCGCCAGTATAGCCGCCGCTCTCTGGCCTTCGCACCAGGCATTCGGCAGGGGCGTAGCGAGCTGCTAGCATGACAGGCCCTTCCCCTGCCGAGGAACCACCATGACCCCCGCCCAGCGACTGGAGATCGCCGTCGACATCGCCCACGAGGCCGGCCGGATGATCGTCGAGGCCCGTGAACGCCAGGTCTTCGGCCATCGCTACAAGCATGGCCACGAGCTGGTCACCGATACCGATGTCGAGGTGGATACGCGCATCGGCGAGCGCCTCGAGCAGCACTTCGCCGGGGAGGCGCGCCTCAGCGAGGAACTGGCCCCGGATCGCGAGGTACTGGCCAGCCCCCGGGCGCTATGGGTGGTGGACCCCATCGATGGCACGGTCAACTTCGCCCATGGGCTGCGCCATGTGGCGGTGTCCATCGGCTGGGCCAGCGGGGGCCGCACCCGCCTGGGCGTGGTGCATGCCCCCTTCCTCGGCGAGACCTTCACCGCGCTCGACGGCCAGGGGGCCTGGTGCAACGGCGAGGCGATCCACGCCAGTCGCACCAGCGAGATGGCCCACGCCCTGGTGGGCACCGGCTTCCCCTACCGCCGCGACAGCCGGCCGCCACTGATGCGTCGCCTCACCGCCGTGCTATCTCACTGCCAGGACGTGCGCCGCAACGGCTCGGCGGCCCTGGATCTGTGCGACGTGGCCTGCGGCCGACTGGATGCCTACTACGAGAGCGTCTCCCCCTGGGATTGCGCCGCCGGCTGGCTGATCGCCCGGGAGGCGGGCGCCCGCACCGGACACCTCTATCCCGGCCCGGCCGGGATTCCCGAGGACCTCTACGGGGAGAACTTGCTGGTGACCAGCCCGGATCTCCATGCCCCACTCGGCGACCTGCTGCGCCGGGCCGATACCGGGGAGGTCGAGCGCTGAACGCCGCGATAGCGGCGCGCCATCACCCCACAAGGGGGCGACTATTGGCGAAATCTCGTCTGCTCGGTCACAATGGCCGGCACTTTTTTCCGTCCCTCTTCACGCACCCTGCCGTGCAAGGAGTCGCTGCATGTTCATCGTCATCTTCGGTCGCCCCGCCTGCCCCTTCTGCGACCGTGCCAAGGCCCTCGCGGCCCGGCTCGAGAGTACCGGGGCCATCGAGGGTCATCGCTATGTCGACATCCATGCCGAGGGCATCACCAAGGCCGACATGGAGAAGACCATCGGCAAGCCGGTGCACACCGTGCCGCAGATCTTCGTCGACCAGACCCATGTCGGCGGCTTCACCGAGTTCGACCGCTACGTGCGTGACCAGGCCCTACTGACCGTCTCCGGCTGAGCCGCCAGCCCCTCGGCCACCTCTGACGCCGCCACTCGCCCGGGTCGCGGCGTCGCCGTTTCCCGCGGTGCTACCCTTGGAGCAGTCCCCCTGCCCGGAGCCGCCCATGGACCGCCCCCTCACCGTCCCCGACCCCGACCGCCACTGGCACCAGACCGGCGCCCAGCACCGCCGGCTGATCGAGGCCACCCGCGACCTTTCACCGCTGCGCACCGCGGTGGTCCACCCCTGCGACACGCCGTCCCTGGCCGGTGCCCTGGCCGCCTGGCGCGAGGGGCTGATCGAGCCCCTGCTGGTCGGTCCTCGGGCGCGCATCGAGGCCACCGCCGAGGAGCTGGGCGAGACCCTCGACGCGCTGAGGCTGATCGACACGCCGCACAGCCATGCCTCGGCAGAACGGGCCGTGCGCCTCGCCGCCGACGGGGAAGCGGAGGCGCTGATGAAGGGCGCCCTGCATACCGATGAGCTGATGAGCGCAGCGGTCGCTCGGCAGGCGGGGTTGCGCACCGAACGCCAGATGAGCCATGTCTATGCCCTGGACGTCCCCAGCTATCCGCGCCCGCTGCTGATCTCCGACGCCGCCCTGCACATCTCGCCGGACCTGGCCACCAAGGCCGACATCATCCAGAACGCCATCGACCTGGCGCGGGCCATCGGCATCGACCGCCCGCGGGTGGCCGTGCTCTCGGCAGTGGAAACGGTGCGCGCCACCCTGCCCTCCACCATCGAGGCCGCGGCACTGTGCAAGATGGCCGAACGCGGCCAGATCGAGGGCGGCGAGCTCGACGGCCCACTGGCCATCGACAATGCCGTCTCGCTGAGTGCCGCTCGCCAGAAGGGGCTCGACTCCCCCGTGGCCGGCCAGGCCGACATCCTGATCGCCCCGGACCTCGAGGCCGCCAACATGATCGCCAAGCTGCTGATCCATCTGGCCGGCGCCCAGGCCGCGGGGCTGGTGGTCGGCGCGCAGGTGCCGATCATGCTCACCAGCCGCGCCGACGACGTGGACACGCGACTGGCCTCCGCCGCCCTGGCCCAGCTGCTGGTGCGCCGTCAGGCCGAGGGGGCCGGGCCATGAGCCGAGCCCTGGTCCTCAATGCCGGCTCGGCGACCCTCAAGTTCGGGCTCTACGAAGCGGCGGACTGCCGTCTGCGCGGCGAGGTGGAGCGCATCGGCGACGCTCCGGCACTGCGGCTGGTCAGCGGCGACCTCGATACCGACGGCTTCGCCCCGGCGGACAGCGGCCACGCCGGCGTGGCCGAGGCGCTGCTCGACTGGCTGGGCAACCATTTCGACCTCGAGGGGCTCGCCGGCGTCGGCCACCGGGTGGTCCACGGCGGCACCCGACTGACCGAGCCGGTACGCCTGGATGCCGACCGCCTGGCCTACCTGGAAAGCCTGGAGCCCCTGGCACCCCTGCACCAGCCCCAGTCGCTGGCGATAATTCGCGACCTGATGGCGCGGCATCCGAGCCTGCCCCAGGTGGCTTGCTTCGACACCGCCTTCCACCGCACCCAGCCGCGAGTCCGGCAGCTCTTCGCCCTGCCGCGGCATCTCGCCAACGAGGGGGTACTACGCTACGGCTTCCACGGCCTCTCCTATGCCCACGTGGCCCGCCAGCTGCCGGCCGTGGTCGGCGAGGCGGCCGCACGGGGCCGGGTGGTGGTGGCCCACCTGGGCCAGGGATGCAGCCTCTGCGCACTGGAGAACGGCCGCAGCGTGGCGACGTCGATGGGTTTCACGGCGCTCGACGGCATGATGATGGGCAGCCGCTGCGGCCGCCTCGATCCCGGCGTGGTGCTCTACCTGCAGCAGCAGCGGGGCATGAGCGTCGCCGAGGTGGAGCGGCTGCTCTACCGCGACAGCGGCCTGCTCGGCGTCTCGGGGATCTCCGCCGACATGCGCGACCTGCTGGCAAGCCCCTCGCCCCATGCCGAGGAGGCTGTGGCGCTATTCGTCGATCGGCTGCTGGAGGAAATCGGTGCCTCGGTGGCACTGCTCGGTGGTCTCGATGCGCTGGTCTTCACCGGTGGCATCGGCGAGCACGCCGCCGAGATCCGCGCCCGCACCCTGAATGCCCTGGGCTGGCTGGGCATCCACCTCGACGCGCCGGCCAATGCCCGCCACGCCCTGCGTATCGATGGCAAGAAGGGCCCGGCCGTGGCCGTGGTCCCCACCGACGAGGAGGGCGAGATGGCCCGCGGCACCCTCGCCTGCCTCGATACGAGGTGATCCCGTCACGACGAACGTCTTCCCCGCGTTGAATGCCGCTCCGGACCCGCTGCCTATACTGGCGGCGTGCAGGCGCACAGGGCATCACGACAGAGGGACGAGGCACGATGCAACGGGAAGAGTTCGTCCAGCAGCTATGGCTGGACTATATCCACCAGCATCCGGACGTGGGCGGACTACGGCTCTGGCCCGTGGAAGCGCCGGCGGAGTACCTGGCAATCCTGACGCTGAACCATGGCCCCTGGGCCATGGAGGCCCTCCTGCCGACCCTGGTGCGCTACGGCTATCGTCCGCATCAGCGCTACGCCATGGCCGATCGCGGCCTGCTTGCCACCCTGCTCACCGCACCGGATGACGGCGCCTGGGTACTGCTCGCCGAGCTCCAGCTCGGCACCCTGTCGCGCCAGCCCCGCGAGCGCCTCCAGCAGCTGGTCGGCAATGCCGACTCCCGCGAGGCCCGCAGCCAGGCGCTGCTCTGCCATGGCCGCCCCTGGCCGATGCCCGACTGGGACACCTATCAGGCCCTCCACATGGCCCACCCGCTGGCCGGCTGGCTCTCGGTGATGGGGCCGCGGATGCATCACGCCGGCTTCGACTGCCAACGTCTGGGGCACGACATTATCGAACTCGACGGCCAGCTGCGCCAGGCGGGCCTCGCCGGCAGCAGCGACCGCCATCACGGCCTCTTCCCCGTCTCCCCGCTGCTCGACTACCGCTTCTATGCCACCAGCTCGAGGCGACTGGCCTTCGCCGAGGGCGACGAGCATCGCGTCGGCCTCGGCGGGCTCGCCCTCGTCCAGAAGCAGGTCAGCGCCAACCAGGAGCGTGCCGCCGAGCTTCTGCTGCCCCACCACACCCGCTGCGAGCTCTCCTGACCCCGGTCATCCACAGATTCTGTGGATAACGCTGTGCATCATCCCCGGGGAAGGCCGCCCGGGCGGGATGCCAGAGGGCCTGGCTCGGAATGGTCAGTTTTTCGACAGCCATTTTTCGATGTCCCTGACGAAAGCGGCCCGGACTCCAGTCCGGGCCGCAGGCCTTGCCAAAAACGGGGAGATCACTCCTCGAAGGTCATCTCCGGGACGTGGTCGGGCACTACCAGCTTGCCCGCGGTCAGCGACTCGATCTCCTCCACGGAGACCCCCGGCGCCCGTTCCTTGAGGTGGAAGGCACCGTCCTTGATCTCCAGGTAGGCGAGGTCGGTCAGCACCCGGTTGATGCAGCCCGCGCCAGTCAGCGGCAGGTTGCAGGATTCGAGCAGCTTGGACTCGCCGTGCTTGGAGGCGTGGGTCATGGTGCAGATGATGTTCTCGGCGCCGGCCACCAGGTCCATGGCGCCGCCCATGCCCTTGATCAGCTTGCCGGGGATCATCCAGGAAGCGATGTTGCCGTTCTGGTCCACCTCGAAGGCGCCCAGCACGGTCAGGTCCACATGGCCGCCGCGGATCATGGCGAAGGATTCCGCCGACGAAAAGATCGCCGCGCCCGGACGGGCGGTGACCGTCTCCTTGCCGGCGTTGATCATGTCCGGGTCGACCTCCTCCTCGGAGGGATAGCGCCCCATGCCCAGCAGGCCGTTCTCGGACTGCAGCATCACGTCGATACCGTCGGGGATATAGTTGGCCACCAGGGTCGGGATGCCGATGCCCAGGTTGACGTAGAAGCCATCCTCGAGTTCGCGCGCCACGCGCATTGCCATCTGTTCGCGAGTCAGTGCCATCTTGTTGCCTCTTGTGTTCGTTGGAGAAGCGGTTGCAGGAAGCGCCGGCGTTGGTTGCCGGGCGTCACGGACGCGAAGGGCGTTCAACCCTTGCGGACGGTGCGCTTCTCGATGCGCTTCTCGAAGCTGCCCTGGATCAGGCGGTCGACATAGATACCCGGGGTGTGGATCTGGTCGGGCTTGAGCTCGCCGGGCTCGACGATCTCCTCGACCTCGACCACGGTGATCTTGCCCGCGGTGGCGGCCATCGGATTGAAGTTCTGGGCGGTGTCGCGATACACGACGTTGCCGTAGCGGTCGGCCTTCCAGCCCTTGACGATGGCGAAATCCCCTACCACTGACTCCTCGAGGATATAGTGGCGACCGTTGAACTCGCGCACCTCCTTGCCTTCGCCGATCGGCGTGCCGTAGCCGGTGGCGGTATAGAAGGCCGGGATGCCGGCGCCGCCGGCACGCATCTTCTCCGCCAGGGTGCCCTGAGGGGTGAGGACCACCTCGATCTCATCGTTGAGCATCTGCTGCTCGAAGAGCGCATTCTCGCCGACGTAGGAGGCATGGATCCGGCTGATCTGCTTGTCCTCGAGCAGCAGGCCCAGGCCGAAGCCGTCGACGCCGCAGTTGTTGGACCATACCGTCAGGTCCTTGACGCCGCGACGCTTGATCTCGGCGATCAGGTTCTCGGGGATGCCGCAGAGACCGAAGCCGCCGGCGATCACGGTCATGCCGCTCTCGATGCCGTCCATTGCCTCTTCGTAGGAATACACACGCTTGTCGAATCCGGCCATAGTGGCGCCTCGCGTTGTTGTGGAGTGAGTTGTGGAGTGAGTGGGCAGAATGTCAGGCCAGTGTTGCCGCTGCCAATATATTTGTTAAGTTTGTTTTATTTATCGATTGATCCGTTTTGCTCATAAATTTGACCTTGGTAGCATGCCATGACCGTCAAGCAGCTTCGCGCCTTCCTCGCCGTGGCCCGGACCCTGAGCTTCACCCAGGCCTGCGAGCACCTTCATCTCTCCCAGCCCGCCCTGAGCCTGGCGATCAAGGGGCTCGAGGAGAGTCTGGGCGGTCGCCTGCTGATCCGCAGTACTCGCAGCGTACGGCTCACCCCGGAAGGCGAGTCGCTGGTGCCCCTGGCCAAGCGGCTGATCGCCGAATGGGACAACACCGAGGAGCTGTTGCGCCAGCGCTTCACCCTGCAGCTCGGCCGCCTGGCGGTGGCCACCATGCCCTCCTTTGCCAGCAACCTGCTGCCCCCCGCCCTGCGCGTCTTCCGCCAGCGTCATCCGAGGGTCAACGTCACGGTACATGACGTCATCAACGAGCAGGTGATCGAGATGGTGCGTGCCCGCCAGGTCGAGCTGGGGCTGGTGTTCGAGCCGGAGGCCACCGGTAGCCTCACCTTCACCCCGCTGTTTCGCGACCGCTTCGTTGCAGTGGTGCCGGCCGATTCGCGTCTGGCCGAGCGGGCACGGCTCGGCTGGGCGACACTGATGACCCGCGACTTCATCGCTCTGCAGCGCCCCTCCATGGTGCGCCGGCTGCTGGAACAGCAGCTACAGAGTCGCGGCGTGACGCTTCCCGCCGCCTTCGAGTGCCACCAGCTGGCCACCGTAGGGCGCATGGTCGCCAGCGGCCTGGGGGTCAGCGCGGTCCCGTCGCTGTGCATTGCCCAGATGCAGGAGCTCGGCGCCGTCTGCGTGCCCCTCGAGGATCCGGTGATCGAACGCGACGTCGGCGTGCTGACCTGGAACAACCACGAGCTGTCGGTGGCCGCCCTGGCGCTGCAGGAGGTGCTCGCCGAGACCATCCGCACCCCTCGCCTCACCGTGGGACGTTGACCCCGGCGGCTGGGCAGTCCGCGGTCGATCCATTAGCATGGGCAGCTCGTCAATCCGGCCGAGGAGACAGGCATGCCGACCCTCAGGGGGTTCGTCAGCATCCTGCTGCTGACTCTCACTACCCTCGCCTGGGGGGTTCCGCTGATCCTGCTCACCCTGATCAAGCTGGTGACCCCGGGGCGTCGGCTGCGCCGCCGGGTGCTGACGGCCCTCAACTGGGTCGCGCTCAACTGGGTGGGCAGCAACCTCTGGTGGATGCGTCGCTGGCTGAGGCCGCGGCTGGAGATGGCGCTGCCCGAGGGACTGTCCCGCGACCAGTGGTGGCTGGTGCTCTCGAACCATCGCAGCTGGACCGACATCTTCCTGCTGTTCTTCGCCCTGCATCGGCGCATTCCCATGCCTCACTTCTTCGTCAAGCGCCAGCTGATCTGGATCCCCATCGTCGGCCTGGCCTTCTGGGCCATGGAGTTCCCCATGCTGCGCCGCCTGACCCGCGAACAGCGCGAGCGCAACCCGCAGCTGGCGCGCCGCGACCGCGAGGCCACCGAGCGCATGTGCCGCCACGCTCGGGAGCGCCCCATCGCCATCTACAACTTCGTCGAGGGCACCCGTTTTACCCCTGCCAAGCATGCCGCCCAGGACGCTCCCTATCGCCACCTGCTGAGGCCTCGCGCCGGCGGCATCGCCCAGGTGGTGAGCCTGCTCGGCGACCGCCTCGGCGGCATCCTGGATGTCACCCTGCACTACGACAATCCCGACCCGAGCTTCTGGGGCTTCCTCTGCGGCCGCGAGGGACGAGTGCGGCTGGAGGCCCGCCGCCTGGCGGTCCCGGCCTGGATGCTCGAGGGCGACTATCACGACGACACGGACTACAAGGAACGCTTCCAGTCATGGCTCAACGCCCTGTGGCAGGACAAGGATCACCGTCTCGACTCATCGCGCTGACCCTGCTGCTGGTCACCCTGGCGCTGCTGCTGGCCGGCTGCGCCGGGCGCGGTGGCGAGGGGCGTCCGGTCGAGGAGATCGCCGGCGAGTGGGTCACCATCCAGCGCGGCGACACCCTGGGCGAGATCGCCCGTCGCGCCGAGGTGCCCCTGGTGCGCCTGGAGCGCTTCAACCCCGGCGTCGATGCCCGGCACCTGGCCGTGGGCCAGCGCCTGCTGGTCCCCGGACGTGACGAGCGGGCCCCGTCGGGAGGCCCCTATCGCTACCGGGTACGCCCGGGGGATACCTACAGCGCCATCGCGCGGCGCTTCGGCGGCCGCGCCGACCGGATCCAGGCGGCCAATCCCGGCCTGTCACCCACCGGCCTGAGGGTCGATCAGTTGATCCAGGTGCCGCTGGGAGGCCGGCAGGCGGCTGCCACGGACACGTCAGGGGGAAGCACCGGCAGCAAGGCATCAGGCAAGCCCCAGGCCGCCCGGCCGCCGAGCAAGCGCCTGCCGGACCCCGGGAAGCTGTCCGCCTCCTCGCGGGGCTGGCCCTGGCCGCTGGAGGAGTACCGGGTCGAGCGTGCCTTCGGCACCGATGGGCGTGGCACCTTGCAGCCCATGCTGCTGGCCACCGGCCGGGGGAGCCGGGCCCGTGCCGTGGCCGATGGCGAGGTACGGTTCGCCGACAGCATGCGCCAGCTCGGCCAGGTGGTGATCGTCCACCATGCCGACAACCTGCAGAGCGTCTATGCCCTCTGCGCGAGGCCGCTGGTGGCCAGCGGCGACGCGGTCACCCGCGGGACCCCGGTGTGCGAGGTCGGCCAGCAGGATGGCAGTCCGCGGCTGCTCTTCGACATGCGCCATGGCGGCAAGCCCATCGACCCGGCGCGGGTGCTGCGCTGACGGAGGCGGCGGTGCCCTGCGTTGAATTGCCGGGCAGCCGTCATCCGGCCTTCATCGCCGTGTCGTGCGGCTGTCATGGCCAGCCGGCATCCTCGACGGTGTCAGCCCCCTCCGGGCCTGCCACCGCACGAGGAACCCCATGCGCATCTGCCTGGTCAGTGAAACCTGGTCCCCCGAGATCAACGGCGTCGCCCATACCCTGGGCCAACTCGGCATGGAACTGCGTCGACGTGGCGTGGCCCTTCAGCTGATCCGGCCCCGGCCGGCAAACGGGTCCGCGCCGCGGACCGAGGGGATGGAGGCGGAGCTCCGGGTGCGCGGGCTGGGCCTGCCCGGCTATCGCCAGGTGCGTATCGGCCTGCCGGCCACGGCGGCCATCCAGCGCCTGTGGCGACAACAGCGCCCGACGGCCGTCTACCTGGCCACCCAGGGACCGCTGGGCTGGTCGGCCCTGCGCGCTGCCGAGCGGCTGGGCATACCGGTGGTCAGCGGCTGGCACACCAACTTCGACCACTACTGCCGCGACTACGGGCTGCCCTGGCTGGCGCCGCTGGTGCTGCGTCGCCTGAGACACTTCCACAACCGCACGGCCGCCACCCTGGTGCCGACCCGTGCCCAGGCCGAGGCGCTGGGTGGCCGCGGATTTGCCAACGTGCGGGTCATGGCCCGTGGCATCGACGGCGAGCGCTTCTCCCCGGCCCATCGTGACACGGTGCTGCGCGCCGCCTGGGGCAGCGATGCCCATCGTCCGGTGGCGCTGCACGTGGGACGCCTCGCCGCGGAGAAGAACCTCGACCTGCTGCGCGACACCTTCACGGCGATGCTTGCCGCCCGCCCGGACATCAGCCTGGTGGTGGTCGGCGACGGCCCGGGGCGCGCCGCGCTGCAGCGTGCCCTGCCCCAGGCCCATTTCACCGGCTTCATCGACCGGGAAAGCCTGGTACGCCATTACGCCAGTGCCGACCTCTTCGTCTTTCCCTCGATCTCCGAGACCTGGGGCAATGTGGTGCTCGAGGCCATGGCCAGCGGCCTGGCCGTGGTGGCCTTCCGCCATGCCGCCGGCGCCGAGCTGATAGATGACGACCTCACCGGCATCAGCCTGCCGGTGGGCGACGAGGCCGGCTTCCGGGAAGCCGCCGCGACCCTCTGCCAGCAGCCTGCCCGCTATGCCCGCCTGGGTCGCGCCGCCAGGGAGCGCGCCCTGAGGTACCGCTGGTCGGCGATTGCCGATACCTTCCTCGCCACCCTGGCCCAACCACGGGAGCACCACGATGAAGCCGCAGCCTCCTGCCGTGTTTGAACGTCTCGACCTCATCGAGTGGCAGCTCTGCCAGCGCCTGGCTGGGTTCAACGTCCACCCGCCCTGGCTGGCCCTGCTGCGGCTGGCCAGCAGGCTGGGGGACTGGCCGCTCTGGGTCGGACTGATCCTCGCCCAGCCGCTGCTCCACCCCGCCGGTGGCGGTCAGCGGGTGGTGCAATACACCGCGACGGCCCTGCTGGCCATCGGGATCTACCGGCTACTGAAGACCCGCCTGTGTCGCGAGCGCCCCTTCATCACCTTCAGCGGCATCATCCGCTGCAGCGAGCCCGCAAGGGACCGCTACAGCTTTCCCAGCGGCCATACCATGCATGCGGTGCTGTTCTGCTCCCTGACCGCCGCCCATGCCCCCTGGCTGCTACCGGGGCTGGTTCCCGTCGCCCTGCTGATTGCCGTGTCGCGGGTGGGCCTGGGGCTGCACTACATCAGCGATGTGGCGGCCGGTGCCCTTCTCGGGCTGGGCTTTGCCCTGGCCAGCCTGCAGCTGGCCGGCTGACAGGACACCATTGGCCGCCAGCGGCTCGGGCTGGCATCCTGACGTCATGACCTCTCCCCCCACCCTGCCGGGCGAGCCCCTGCTCGACTCGCCGTCCCTGACCCTCTTCACCGGCCTGCTCGGCGAGCCGACCGCAACCCGGCTGCTGAACGAGCTCGACCAGGCGCTGGCGTGGCAGCGACCTACCCTGCGTCTCTACGGACGCGAGCATCCGATCCCGCGCCGCCAGCTCTGGATGGGCGACCTCGACGCCCGCTACCGCTATTCGGGCCGGGACTTCCTGCCCGAGCCCTGGCATCCCGCGGTCTCGACCCTGCGTGCGGCCGTGATCCGGCGCCTGGCGGATGCCGGCCTCGCGGCCCGCTTCAACAGCGTGCTGCTCAATCGCTATGCCGGCGGCGAGGAGCGCATGGGCTGGCACAGCGACGACGAACCCGAGCTTGGCCCGGACCCGCTGATCGCCGCGGTGAGCCTGGGCAGCGAACGGCCGCTGCGCTTCCGCTGGAAGGATCGCTCGCATGCGGCCTTCAACGTCTGGCTGCCCCATGACAGCCTGCTGCTGATGGGGGCCGGCGTGCAGGAGAGGCTGCAGCATGCCCTGCTGCCGCGCCGGTTGCCCGGGTTGCGTATCAGCCTGACCTTCCGCCGGGTTCACCTGGCGGCGTCGCCTGCCTGACACCCTGCCGTCCTTGATGGACGCTCCTTACGGCAGAACGGCCACCCCGGATCGGGATGGCCGCTGAGGGAGGCTCGATAGATAACGGTATAAAAAGGCGGGCATCAACCCCGATGGTAGCCGGGCGTGACGAAGGGCATCCTGGTCACCGTCATCGGCAGGCGCTTGCCGCGCACCTCGGCATACACCGTGGTGCCGACCTCGCTGGCCTCGATGGCCACGTAGCCCATCGCCACCGGCCGCCCGACGCTGGGGCCGAAGCCTCCCGAGGTCACGTGACCCAGCCGGTTATCCTCGGCATCATAGAGCTCGGCCCCCTCGCGCACCGGGGCGCGGCCCTCGCCGAGCAGCCCGACCCGCTTGCGGCGATGGTCCTTCTCGGCCACCTGATGCAGGATCAGGTCGGCGCCGGGGAAACCACCGGCACGCTCGCCCCCGCGCCGGCGAGGCTTGCCGATGGCCCAAATCAGTCCCGCTTCCACCGGCGTCGTCTCGGTGTCGATATCGTGGCCATAGAGGCACAGGCCCGCCTCGAGGCGCAGCGAGTCACGGGCCCCCAGGCCGATCGCCTCGACCTCCTCTTCCCCCAGCAGGCGACGCGCCAGGGCCTCGGTCTGCTCGGCGGCCACCGACATCTCGAAGCCGTCCTCGCCGGTGTAGCCGCTGCGGCTGACCCAGACGTCGATGCCCTCGATGGTGAAGTGGCCATGCTGCATGAAGACCATCTCGCAGGCCTCGGGGCACAGGCGCTGCATCACCTCCGCCGCCGCCGGTCCCTGCAGCGCCAGCAGGCCCCGGTCGACCACCTCGACCTCGTGGTCGGGCAGGCCGCGACGCAGGTGGGCGATGTCCTGTTCCCGGCAGGCGGCGTTGACCACCAGGTAGAGGTGATCCCCGCCATTGACCACCATCAGGTCATCGAGGATGCCGCCCTCCTCGGCGGTGAACAGCGCGTAGCGCTGCATGCCCTCGGCCAGCCCGACGATGTCCGCCGGCACCAGGGTCTCCAGCGCCTCGGCCGGCCGCGGGCCCCGCAGCAGGATCTGCCCCATATGGGAGACATCGAAGAGCCCACAGGCGCGGCGGGTATGCTCATGCTCGCGCTTGACCCCCAGCGGATACTGCACCGGCATGTCGTAGCCGGCGAAGGGCACCATCTTGCCCCCCAGTTCCACGTGCAGGGCGTGCAGGGGGGTATGCTTGAGTTCACTCATGTCGTCACCACTCATGGCTTGGGGGGCCAACGCAAGAGAGGTGCCCCTCGGGACACCTCTCCGGCGTGACGCACCCTCAGGATTTGTCGTGGTCCAGTTCCTCGCCCGGCAGGATCTCCTTGCCGTCGAAGTAGTCACGGGCCAGCTTGAAGACCACCGGCGACAGCAGCGCCAGGGCGATCAGGTTGGGGATGGCCATCATGGCATTGAAGGTGTCGGCCATCAGCCAGATGAAGCCCAGCTGGGCCATGGCACCCAGCGGGATTGCCAGCACGAACAGCACCCGGTAGAGCATGATCGATCGGGTACCGAACAGGAACTGGAAGCACTTCTCCCCGTAGAAGGACCAGCCCAGGATGGTGGTGAAGGCGAACACCGCCAGCGCCAGCGACACGATCTGGTTGCCCATGCCGGGCAGGGCCTCGTCGAAGGAGAGCGCGGTCAGCGACGCCCCGGCCTCCCCGGTCTCCCAGACACCCGCGGTCAGGATGACCAGCGCGGTGATGGAGCAGACGATGATGGTGTCGATGAAGGTACCCAGCATGGCGATCAGGCCCTGGCGAACCGGGTTCTTGGTCTGGGCCGCGGCGTGGGCGATGGGCGCGCTACCCAGGCCAGCCTCGTTGGAGAAGATGCCGCGGGCCACACCGAAGCGGATCGCCGCCATCACCGCCGCGCCGGCGAAGCCGCCCATGGCCGCATGCGGGTTGAAGGCGTAGTAGAAGATCATGCTGAACGCCTCACCGATCTGGCCGGCGTTGATCGCCAGCACGACCAGGCCGGCCAGCACGTAGAGGATGCCCATGACCGGCACCAGCTTGCCCGCCACCTTGGCGATACGCTTGATGCCGCCGAGGATCACGGCCCCGGCCAGCACCATGATCACCACCCCGGTGATCCAGTGCGGCAGGCCGAAGGTGGAGTCCAGGGCATCCGCCACGGAGTTCGACTGCACGGTGTTACCGATGCCGAAGGCCGCCACGGCGCCGAAGAAGGCGAAGGCACCGCCCAGCCACAGCCACTTCTTGCCCAGTCCGTTCTTGATGTAGAACATCGGGCCGCCGACATGGTAGCCGGTGCTGTCGGTCTCGCGGTAACGCACCGCCAGCACCGCCTCGGCGAACTTCGTCGCCATGCCCACCAGGGCCGTGATCCACATCCAGAACACCGCCCCCGGGCCACCCAGGGCGATGGCGGTGGCCACCCCGGCGATGTTGCCGGTCCCGATGGTGGCGGAGAGCGCCGTCATCAAGGCATTGAAGGGCGAGATCTCACCGTCTTCGAGCTTCTCGGCCTTCTTGCCCGGCTCGGGTTTCTTGTCACGCCCCTGCCACATCAGCTTGAAGCCGGTGCCGAGCTTGCGGATCGGCATCAGCTTCAGGCCGAGCTGCAGGTAGAGGCCCACCCCCAGCAGCAGGATGAGCATCAATGGCCCCCATACCACGCCATTGATGGCACCGAAGATACTGTTCAAGGTTTCCACGAGAGTCTCCCTTAATTCACGCTTGTTGTTGTGACCCGCCATGCGCTTCCGGGCTCGCCTGACCTCGGGAAAGACGAAATGGCATGGCCGGGCCAGGCTTCGACGAAAGATCGACAGGACGAACGCCTTCACGATAGCGGATCATGCCACTGATGCACCAGCCCGATGAGCCGGGGGAGACACCACAGCGGCACCGCGCAGGATGACGCCGCCTGTTTCCGATCGGAAACGCGGCAAGCCTACTGTCGGCAACGCCTGGGAGCAAGAGGATGACGCCTGGCATCACCCCTCCGCCTCTCTCTCAGCCTGGATCCCGCCGTCCTGGTCCACGCCGAACAGCAGCCGTTCCTCCTGCGGGGCCGGTACTGGACGAACCGGCTGCGGCGAACCAACCTGTGAACGGGTCGAGGAGCGCCAGGCGCCGAACCGACCCGCCGGGAGGACTCGCCAAATGCTGCCAATGGCGTTAGCATTCGCGGATCCGAAAACCTTTTTCGTATAGGAAATCACGATGAGCTCTATCCCCGCCAACCTGCGCTATGCCGAAAGCCATGAATGGGTCCTCGACAATGGCGACGGCACCGTGACCATCGGCATCACCGACCATGCCCAGGAGGCGCTGGGCGACGTGGTCTTCGTCGAACTGCCCGAGGTGGGCCGTACCCTGGCCGTGGGCGACGAGTTCGGCGTCATCGAATCGGTCAAGGCCGCTTCCGACCTCTACGCCCCGGTGGCCGGCGAGATCCTCGAGGTCAACGAGACGCTCGAGGATGCCCCCGAGACCGTCAACGAGTCGCCCTACGAGGATGGCTGGATCATGAAGGTGCGTCTCGAGGACGCCAGCGTCCTCGACGACCTGCTCGATGCCGACGCCTACCAGGCAGTGGCCGCCGCCGAGGAGTGATCCTCGCCCCTGGCGCCCCCGTCGGGACCGACCGGATCGTGCCGGCCGCTGACGCGACGGGCGCCACGCCCGGCCTCGTCCCTGACGGGGCCGGCCCCTTTCGACGATCCCCGGGGCGAGGCCCCGTCACGCACACAGGGTGTTCCATGGCTTTCGACAACCGCCGCCTGGCCGATCTGGCCGCTCACGATGCCTTCCTCCAGCGCCACAACGGACCGGCCGGTGCCGACGTGGATGGCATGCTCACCACCCTGGGCATGGAGAACCTGCCCTCGCTGATCGAGGCGACCGTTCCCGCCGGCATCCGGCTGGGGCGTGAGCTGGACCTGGATCCGCCGAAGAGCGAGGCCGAGGCCCTGGACTACCTGCAGCGCCTCGCCCGCCAGAACCGGGTCGTCAAGAGCTACATCGGCCAGGGCTACTACGACACCCATCTGCCGACCGTGATCCAGCGCAACGTGCTGGAGAACCCCGGCTGGTACACCGCCTATACGCCCTACCAGCCGGAGATCTCCCAGGGTCGGCTGGAAGGCCTGCTGAATTTCCAGCAGATGGTCATGGACCTCACCGGCATGGAACTGGCCAACGCCTCGCTGCTCGATGAGGCGACGGCCGCCGCCGAAGCCATGGCGCTGTGCAAACGCGCCAACAAGAAGGCCAAGAGCGACACCTTCTTCGTCGCCGAGGACGTCTTCCCCCAGACCCTCGACGTGGTGCGCACCCGCGCCGCCTGGTTCGGCTTCGACCTGGTGGTGGCCCCGGCCGAGGAACTCGCCGACCATGAGGTCTTCGGTGCCCTGCTGCAGTACCCGGGTGACAGCGGTCAGGTCCGTGACCTGGCGCCGCTGGTTACCGCGGCCCGCGAGCGCGGCGTGATGACCTGCGTGGTCGCCGACATCATGGGCCTGGTGCTGCTCAAGGAGCCAGGGGCCATCGGCGCCGACATGGTGGTGGGCTCCTCGCAGCGCTTCGGCGTGCCCATGGGCTACGGTGGCCCGCATGCCGCCTTCTTCGCCACCACGGACAAGCTCAAGCGCTCGATCCCTGGCCGCATCATCGGCGTCTCGCGGGACAGCCGCGGCAACACCGCGCTGCGCATGGCCATGCAGACCCGCGAGCAGCACATCCGCCGCGAGAAGGCCACCTCCAACATCTGCACCGCTCAGGCGCTGCTGGCCAACATCGCCGGCTTCTACGCCGTCTACCATGGCGCCAAGGGGCTCACCACCATCGCCTCGCGCATCCACCGCCTGACCACGATCCTCGCCGAGGGGCTCAAGGCCAAGGGCATCTCCCTGGCCCATGACAGCTGGTTCGACACACTGCGCCTGACCGGCGTGGACGCCGGCAAGCTCCATGGCCGGGCCATGACCCACGACCTCAACCTGCGCTACTTCGCCAATGGCGACGTGGGCCTGAGCCTCGACGAGACCACCACCGCCCATGATGTGGACGTGCTGTTCGACGTGCTGCTCGGCGAGGAGCACGGCCTCTCGGTGCGCGAGCTCGACGACCGGGTGCTGGCAGAGGGACTCACCGGCATCCCGGCGGCCTGCCGTCGCCAGTCGGACTTCCTGACCCACCCGACCTTCCGCCGCTACCAAAGCGAGACGGAGATGCTGCGCTACCTCAAGCGCCTGGAGAACAAGGACCTGTCGCTGGCCCACGCCATGATCCCGCTGGGCTCCTGCACCATGAAGCTCAACGCGACCAGCGAGATGATCCCCATCACCTGGCCGGAGTTTGCGCGCATCCACCCCTTCGCGCCCCGTGACCAGGTGGCGGGCTACCGGCAGATGATCGACGAGCTGGCCGCCTTCCTGGTGGAGGTCACCGGCTACGACCATATCTCCATGCAGCCCAACTCCGGCGCCCAGGGCGAGTACGCCGGCCTGGTGGCGATCCGCCGCTATCAGGCTGCCCAGGGCGAGGGGCACCGCGATGTCTGCCTGATCCCGAGCTCCGCCCACGGCACCAACCCGGCCTCCGCCGCCATGGCGCGGATGAAGGTGGTGGTGGTGGAGTGCGACAGCGACGGCAACATCGACCTCGAGGACCTGCGCGCCAAGGCCGAGCAGCACCGTGACGCCCTCTCGGCGATCATGATCACCTATCCCTCCACCCACGGGGTCTTCGAGGAGAGCGTGCGCGAGGTGTGCGACCTCGTGCATGCCCACGGCGGCCAGGTGTACATCGACGGCGCCAACATGAATGCCCAGGTGGGCCTGACCCGCCCCGGCGACTTCGGCGGCGACGTCAGCCACCTCAACCTGCACAAGACCTTCTGCATTCCCCACGGCGGCGGCGGCCCGGGGATGGGGCCGATCGGGGTCAAGGCCCACCTGGCCCCCTTCGTCTCCAACCATGTGGTGACGCCACTGGACGGCGTCGAGGCAAGCTGTGGGGCGGTCTCGGCCGCGCCCTTCGGCTCGGCCTCGATCCTGCCGATCTCCTGGGCCTACATCAAGATGATGGGGGCCCGTGGCCTGCGTGAGGCCACCGAGCTGGCGATCCTCAACGCCAACTACGTCGCGGCGCGCCTGGAGCGCCACTACCCGGTGCTCTACAAGGGGCGCAACGGTACCGTGGCCCACGAGTGCATCATCGACATCCGCCCGCTCAAGGCCGAGTCGGGCATCAGCGAGGAAGACATCGCCAAGCGCCTGATGGACTACGGCTTCCACGCCCCGACCATGTCCTTCCCGGTACCCGGCACGCTGATGATCGAGCCCACCGAATCGGAGTCGCGCTACGAGATCGACCGCTTCTGCGACGCCATGATCGCCATTCGCGAGGAGATCGCCTCCGTGCAGCGCGGCGACTGGCCGGCGGACGACAACCCCCTGGTCAACGCCCCGCACACCATGGCCGACCTGATGGACGACGCCTGGGAACGCCCCTACTCCAGAGAGCTCGGCGCCTTCCCTTCCGAGGCGGTCAAGGCCGCCAAATACTGGCCGGCGGTCAACCGGGTCGACAACGTCTTCGGCGACCGGCAGCTGATCTGCTCCTGCCCGAGCATCGACGAGTACCGCGACGGAACGACGTGACTGACGGGCACGCCGCATTGCCCGCATGCACCAACGCATTGCACAGGCCCCGCCCCCAGCGGGGCCTGCTGCGTTCAGGCCTCCTGGCGTTCCGGCCCCTCGCCGAAACCGAAGCGTTCGTGACGGCGCTGCTCGCGATAGCCCTCGAGCAGCCGCACGTAGCGCCGTGGCATCTGCTCGCCGGCACGCATGACCAGATGCAGGGTCTCGTGGACCGGCTGGTTCAGAGAGAGCTCCTTGACCTGGCGCTGCCAGGGCGAGGTCTCCAGCACCACTCGGGAGACCACGGTGAAGCCGAGCCCGCGCGCCACGGCATCCAGCACCATGCTCACCTCGTTGGTAAAGCCCTGGCGCCGGAAGTGGCTCATGGAGCGGAAGTCGGGAAAGTTGGCCTTCAGCAGGGCCCCGGCGTGATCCTCCCCACCCGAGTAGCTGATGAAGCCGATCCCCATCAGGTCGGCCAGGCCATTGCCGGCGAAGTCCGCCGGCACCACCAGGCAGAGCGGCTCCTGGTGCCAGGGCTCGCAGTCGAGGTCGGGATGGCGCACGGCCTCGGTGATGATCCCCAGGTCATGACGGCCTCCCAGCACGTCGGCGACGATCTCGCCGTTGAAGGCGAAGCTGTAGCTCACCGTGAGACCGGGCTGCATCTGCTGCTGGCCGAGGATGAAGGGATAGAGCATCAGGCCGACGCTCCCCGGCGAGGCGAGGCGGCACTCGCCGCTGTCCAGGCTGTCATCGTCCAGGGAGTGGCGGAACTGCTCGTGCTCGGCGAACAGCTTGAGCGCGTAGTCGTAGGCCCGCCGGCCGGTCTCGGTGAGTACGAAACGCCTCCCCTGGCGATCCAGCAGCGGCTTGCCGAGGTACTCCTCAAGCTTGCGCACGTGCTGGCTGACCCCGGGCTGGGTCATCTCCAGGCGGCGGGCGGTGCGCGTGAAGCTGCCGGTCTCGACCAGGGTGATGAAGGTGCGGAAGTATCGGGCGTTGAACATGGGGCGTCACGTGGCGGGCGATGGCCTGGCAGCACGGATTCTACCAGTTCGCCGCAGGGGCCGCAGCGATGCCCGGCCGAGGCGCGGCGTGGTAGCATCGCAGGACGAGCAATGCCGCCATGACGACAGGGAACGCCAAGCATGCCCGACACCATTTCCACCACCATCTCGCCGGAAGGCAGCCTCGAGATTCTCTCCCAGCAGGAGGTCGAGCGCCTCCACGATACCTCCCGGAGCGGCCTGCACGAGCTGCTGCGTAACTGTTCGCTGGCGGTACTCAACTGCGGCAATCCCACCGATGATGGCCTGGCCCTGCTCGAGACCTATCGGGACTTCGACATCGAGGTGCTGCAGCAGGACCGCGGGGTTCGCCTCAAGATTACCAACGCCCCCGCCGAGGCCTTCGTCGACGGCAAGATGATCCGCGGCATCCGCGAGCACCTCTCCGCGGTGCTGCGCGACATCGTCTACGTCTACAACGAGATCCAGACCCGCCACCGTTTCGACCTGCGGACCGCCGAGGGCACCACCAACGCGGTCTTCCATATCCTGCGCAAGGCCGGGACCCTCAAGCCGGGACGCGACCCCAGCCTGGTCGTCTGCTGGGGCGGCCACTCTATCTCCCGCGAGGAGTACGACTACACCAAGTCCGTCGGCTACCACCTGGGGCTTCGTGAGCTGGACATCTGCACCGGCTGCGGCCCCGGCGCCATGAAGGGACCCATGAAGGGCGCCAACGTGGCCCATGCCAAGCAGCGTCGCACCCAGGGACGCTACCTGGGGGTCTCGGAGCCCGGCATCATCGCTGCCGAGGCGCCCAACCCCATCGTCAACGAGCTGGTGGTGATGCCCGACATCGAGAAACGCCTCGAGGCGTTCGTGCGCCTGGGCCACGGCATCATCGTCTTCCCGGGCGGCGTGGGCACTGCCGAGGAGATCCTCTACCTGCTGGGGATCCTGCTGCACCCGGACAATGCCGACATGGCGCTGCCGGTGATCCTTACCGGGCCCGCCGACTCTGCCGACTATTTCAGGCGCATCGACGAGTTCCTGGTCTACACCCTGGGCGAAGAGGTGCGCCGGCTCTACCGCATTGTCGTCGACGACGCCGTCGAGGTCGCCCGCACTATGCGCAAGAACATCGACGCGGTGACCGAGTATCGCCGCAGCCGCCAGGACGCCTTCTACTACAACTGGCGACTCACCGTGGCCCGGGACTTCCAGGAGCCCTTCGAGCCCACCCACGAGGCCATGGCCGGCCTGGCACTCCACCAGGAGCAGCCGGTCCACGAACTGGCCGCCAATCTGCGCCGCGCCTTCTCGGGCATCGTCGCCGGCAACGTCAAGGAGAAGGGTATCCGCGCGATCGAGGCCCATGGCCCCTTCCGCCTGCACGCCGAACCGGAGCTGATGGCCCGCCTCGACGAGCTGCTGGCCTCCTTCGTCGACCAGGGCCGCATGAAGCTCGCCGGGGACTACGTGCCCTGCTATACGCTGGGCTAGGAACAAGGAACAAGGAACAAGGGGCAAGGGGCAAGGGGCAAGGGGCAAGGGGCAAGGGGCAAGTACTGTGCGCCCACACTCCGACAGGCTACAAGGCTGTCTTTGTAGGGTTTCCTCGTGACTTGCTCCTTGAACCTTGTAGCTGGGGCCGAGTTCAGCGAGGCACCCTGACCCACAGCCCCAGGGCATGCAGCAGCAGCCCCAGCGTTGCGCCGTGAGAGAGCAGCAGTTCCCAGCCGAAGAAGTCACTGGTCAGGGCGTGCCAGGCAGCCATCACGATCAGCCCCACGCCCAGGCAGAGCCCCAGTCGACGCAACAGCGTGGGAAGGCGCGAGCGCGCCTCGCCCGGGAGCAGCCGCCACTGCAGTACGCTCACCACGGTCACCACCGCCAGCGCCATCAGCATCAGCGAGAGACGTGTCTCGTGCCCTCCGGCCAGGTAGCGTGGCAAGGTCGCCAGCATCAACGTCCCGAGCCCCAGCAGCAGGCTGAGGCGCTCCGCTGTCGGCGTCGCCCCCACGTCAGGCCACCTTCAGCTGCTGGACATCGATCCACTGTTCGACCCAGGGCAGGGCCTCGTCGTCCGCCATGAAGGTCTCCATGGCATCCACCTCGAGGCGCTCACCGAGGCGCTGCGCCCCCTGTCCCTCGAGCAGCTCGTCAAGATAGCGCCCCGCGCCACAGAAGGTGTCGCCGTAGGAGCTGTCGCCCAGGGCGATGAGGCCGTAACGGAGTCCGGCGAGGCCGGGACTCTGCTCCTCGAGGTCCCGGGCGAAGGGCACGATGTTGCCGGGCAGGTCGCCGCTGCCGGTGGTCGAGACGCAGAACAGCGCCAGGTCGGTGGGCGAGCCGATGAGGTCGTCGAGGGTCGGCTGGTCGAAGATGGCCACCTCGTACCCGGCCTCCTCGAACAGCGGCTTGACCTGCTCGGCGACGTCCAGGGCACCGCCATACATGGTACCTACGAAGATCTTGAGCATGGGCATGTCATGGATTTACCTGAGGATTTCGGTCGGATATTAACATGGGGGTGCGGCATGGGGCCACGCCCTGGGGCCTGCAGTGCCGCCTAAGCCCGAGTATAATGGTCGGATTTCCCTGAGGCATGCACGGAGGCATCATGCAGCAGACCTTCGAGACCTGGATCACCCCGATCATGATCGGCGGCCTGATCCTCTTCATGTGCTTCATCATCTGGGACCTGGCGAAGAAGTCCCAGGCCGGCCGCTTCGGCACCATCATGCTGTTCGTGGTGCTGGGTGCCGGGATGCTGGGCTATGTCCTGAAGGTGGTCATCACCTGGATGCTGGAGAACGGCAACGGCGTGTGACGAGACGCCGGGCACCGTCGACGAAAAACGCCACTCCGCGGAGTGGCGTTCTTGATGGACGGCAAGGGGGTCAGTGGGACTCGCCGCGGTACCCCTCGACCTGGCTCTTGAGCTTCTGGCCGGGCCGGAAGGTGACCACCCGCCGCGCCGAGATCGGGATCTCCTCGCCGGTCTTGGGGTTGCGACCGGGTCGTTCACGCTTGTCGCGCAGGTCGAAGTTGCCGAAGCCCGAGAGCTTGACCTGCTCGTTCTCGCGAAGGCAGCCGCGAATCTCCTCGAAGAAGGCCTCCACCATGGACTTCGCCTCGCGCTTGGAGAGGCCCAATTCCGCGTGCAGATGTTCGGCCAGTTCCGCCTTGGTCAACGCACCCATGTTGTCGTCCTCATGGCGCTGGTCCTGCCGATCGACGAGACGCCCAGGCCTCATGCGCGCAACTCCGCCCCCAGATGCTGACGTGACTCCGCGACGATGGCATCAACCAACTGATTGATTTCCTCGTCATTAAGCGTGCGCGATGGATGCTGCCAGGTCAAGCCCAGGGCCACGCTCTTGAGGCCTTCCGGCACCCCCTTGCCCTGGTAGACATCGAACAGGTGAGACTCCACCAGCCACTCGCCGGCCTGGGCCCGGATGGTGTCGAGCAGCGACTGCACCGGCAGCCCCTCCTCGACCAGGAAGGCCAGGTCGCGGCGCACCTCGGGATGGCGTGAGAGCGGCGTGAAGGCCGGCACCCGACCCTGGGTCAGGGCATCGAGGCGCACCTCGAAGAGCAGCGCGTCGACCTTGAGGCCAAGTCTGGCGCGCACCGCGGGGTGCAGGGTGCCGATCCAGCCGGCCTCCTCACCACGATGCAGGAGGCGGGCGCACTGGCCGGGATGCAGGGCCGGGTGCTCGCCGGGCTCGAAGCGCCAGGCCTGGGGCTCGCCGAGGGCCAGCAGGCTTTCCAGGTCCCCCTTGAGGTCGAAGAAGTCGACCGGCTCCCTGCCGCCGGTCCAGCCCTCCGGCTCGCGAGGACCGCAGACCAGCGCGCCGAGCATCGGGGTCTGGTGCAAGTGGTCGAGCTCGCCACGAAAGGTGAGGCCGGTCTCGAACAGTCGCACCCGGTCCTGCTGGCGGTTGAGGTTGTGCTGCAGGGCCCGCACCAGGCCGGGAAAGAGGCTCGCGCGCATCACCGAGAGATCGCTGGAGATGGGGTTGGCCAGCGTCGGCGATACCGCCTCGGGATGCAGCGCCTGCTGCAGCTCGGGGGCGACGAAGCTGTAGGTCACGGCCTCCTGGTAGCCGCGCGCGACCATCTGGCGCCGCAGCCGCGCCAGCGGCGTGTGCGCCTCGTGGGCCGGGCGCAGGGCCAGGCGGACCAGGGGACGGCGCACCGGCAGGCGATTGTAGCCGTGGATGCGCGCCACCTCCTCGATCAGGTCCTCCTCGATGGCGATGTCGAAGCGCCAGCTCGGGACCCGCACGGTCCAGCCCTGCCCGGAGGCCTCGACCGCCAGGCCGAGGCGCTCGAGGATCTCGGTGACCTCGCCACGGGGCAGCGACTTGCCAAGCGCCTGCTCCAGGCGAGACGCCCGCAGGGTCGCCTCACGGCCGTCCGGCAGATGTTCAACGCTCGCCACCTCGACCAGCGGCCCCGGCTCGCCACCGGTGATCGCCAGCAGCAGGGCGGTGGCCCGCTCGGCGGCCTCGCGGGCCAGGCAGGGGTCGACACCGCGCTCGAAGCGGTGCGAGGCGTCGGTATGCAGGCCATAGGCGCGCGACTGGCCGGCGATCGCCAGCGGCGAGAAGAAGGCCGACTCGAGGAAGATGTCGCGGGTCTCTGGGGTCACGCCGGAGTGCTCGCCACCCATGACGCCCGCGATGGCCAGCGGGCCCCGCTCGTCAGCGATGACCAGCGTGGAGCCGTCCAGGGTGATCTCCTGACCGTCGAGCAGCACCAGGCGCTCCCCCTCCCGTGCCAGCCGCACGACCACGCTGCCGTGCAGGTTGGCGCGATCGAAGGCATGCAGCGGCTGGCCCAGTTCGAGCATCACGTAGTTGGTGACATCCACCACCGGGTCGATGGAGCGGATGCCGCTGCGGCGCAGCCGTTCGACCATCCACAGCGGTGTCTCGGCGGTGACGTCGACGCCCTTGATGAGGCGGCCGATGTAGCGCGGACAGCGCTCGGCGTCCTCGACCCGCACCGGGAAGGTCTCATCGACGGTGGGCGCCACGGGGGGCAGGTCGGGGCCCGAGACGGCCAGTCGATTGAGCACCCCGACCTCGCGGGCCAGCCCCTTGAGGCTAAGGCAGTCCCCGCGGTTCGGCGTCAGGTCCACCTCGATGGTGTGGTCGTCCAGGCCCATGTAGTCACGGAATCCCTCGCCGACCGGCGCCCCCGGGGGCAGCACGAGGATCCCCGCGGAGGTCTCCTCCTCGAGGCCCAGCTCGGAGGCCGAGCAGATCATGCCGCGGGACTCGACACCGCGCAGCCGAGCCTGCTTGATCGTGAAGTCACCGGGCAGAACCGCACCGACCCGGGCGAAGGGCACCTTCTGCCCCACGGCCACATTGGGCGCCCCGCATACCACCTGGACGGGCTCGCCACTGCCGTCGTCGACCCGGCAGACATTGAGCTTGTCGGCATCGGGATGGGGCTCCTTGCCGACCACCTCCGCCACGACGACCTCGCTGAAGGCGGCGGCCACCGGGTCCACGGCATCGACTTCCAGGCCGGCCATGGTGATCTGGTCGGCCAGGGCCTGGGTGGAGAGCGCCGGCGAGACCCAGTCACGCAGCCACTGTTCGGAAAATTTCATGACGTATCCTGTGTTCTGCTTATCCGGGGGTCGATCAGGCGAACTGGCGCAGGAAGCGCAGGTCGTTGTCGAAGAACAGCCGCAGGTCGTTGACGCCGTAGCGCAGCATGGCCAGGCGCTCGGCGCCCATGCCGAAGGCAAAGCCCGTGTAGCGCTCGGCGTCGATGCCGGAGTGGCGGAACACCTCGGGATGCACCATCCCGCAGCCCATCACTTCCAGCCAGCCGCTATGGGAGCAGACCCGGCAGCCATCGCCACCACACATCACGCACTGGATGTCGACCTCCGCCGAGGGCTCGGTGAAGGGGAAGTAGGAGGGCCGGAAGCGCACCGAGAGGTCATCACGCTCGAAGAAGGCGTGCAGGAAGTCCTGGATGGTGCCCTTGAGGTCGGCGAAGCTGACGTCCTCGTCGACCAGCAACCCCTCGACCTGATGGAACATGGGGGTGTGGGTCAGGTCGGAATCGCTGCGGTAGACGCGCCCGGGACAGACGATGCGGATCGGCGGCTCGGCCTCCTTCATGGTCCGTACCTGCACCGGCGAGGTATGGGTCCTCAGCAACCGGGTGGCATCGAAGTAGAAGGTATCGGCCATGCCCCTTGCGGGGTGGTGCGCGGGGATATTGAGGGCCTCGAAGTTGTGGTAATCGTCCTCGATCTCGGGACCGACCGCCACGTCGTAGCCGATACGGGTGAAGAGCCCCTCGATGCGCTCCAGGGTCAGGGTCACCGGGTGCAGGCCACCGCTGGGCTGACCGCGCCCCGGCAGGGTCACGTCGAGGCGCTCGGCGGCCAGGCGCGCCTCGAGGGCCGCCTTTTCCAGCGCCTGACGCCGCTCGTCCAGTTCCTTGCCCAGGGCCTGCTTGGCCTGGTTGATGCGCTCGCCCGCGGCCGGGCGCTCCTCGGCAGGCAGCTTGCCGAGCCCCTTGAGCAGCGCGGTGATCTCGCCCTTCTTGCCGAGATAGCGGACGCGCAGTTCGTCCAGCACGGCCAGGCTGTCGGCGGCGTGGATGGCGTCGCGAGCCTCGGCAACCAGAGTGGGAAGGTGGTCCATCCGTTGAGCTCCGAAGTCTTTCAAAAAAACAGGGGAAGAGCGGCTGCTCTTCCCCTGCGACGATCATGGTCCGGCCTCTCGGCGTGCGCCGTGGCCGGCCAAGGGTCGACGTCCCTTACTGGGCAGCCTTGGCCTTCTCGACGATGGCGGCAAAGGCAGCCTTCTCGTGAACGGCCAGATCGGCCAGCACCTTGCGGTCGATCTCGATACCGGCCTTCTTCAGGCCACCGACGAAGCGGCTGTAGGACAGGCCGTGCTGACGGGCACCGGCGTTGATGCGCTGGATCCACAGGGCGCGGAACTGGCGCTTGCGCTGGCGGCGGTCACGGTAGGCGTACTGGCCGGCCTTGATGACGGCCTGCTTGGCCACGCGGAAGACGCGTGAACGGGCACCGTAGTAGCCCTTGGCCTGCTTGAGAATCTTCTTGTGACGACGACGGGCGACGACACCACGCTTGACACGAGTCATGGCTTTCTCCTGACGTTAGAGGGGTTCACCCGGGCGTTACAGGTTCGGCAGCATGCGCTGCACGAGCTGCTTGTCGGCGTCGTGGATCTGCTTCATCCCACGCAGCTGACGCTTCCGCTTGGTGGACTTCTTGGTCAGGATGTGGCTGCGGAACGACTGCTTGTGCTTGAAGCCGTTGGCCGTCTTCTTGAAGCGCTTGGCAGCGCCGCTGTTGCTCTTGATTTTCGGCATGAGGTTAACTCCGCTCGAGGCTTTTTCAGAAAATCCGTGGCCGACGGAAGGCCTTCTCGCCTTCCGCCCGTTGGACTGGCCGTCGGATCACTTCTTCTTGGGGGCAATGATCATGATCATCTGGCGCCCTTCCATCTTGGGGAAGGACTCCACGGTCCCGATCTCCTCGAGATCGGCGGCGATCCGCTCCATCAGCTTGCGACCGATGTCCTGGTGCGCCATCTCGCGACCGCGGAAGCGCAGCGTGACCTTGCCCTTGTCGCCACCTTCGAGGAAACGGATCAAGTTCTTCATCTTGACCTGATAGTCGCCCTCGTCGGTGCCAGGCCGGAATTTCACTTCCTTGACCTGGATCTGCTTCGTCTTCTTCTTCTGAGCAGCCTTCTGCTTCTTCTGCTCGAAGACGAACTTGCCGTAATCCATGATCTTGCAGACGATCGGATCGGCGTTGGAAATCTGCACGAGGTCCATACCGGCCGCTTCGGCTCGCTCCAGCGCCTCGCTGGTGGGCACGATGCCCAACTGCTCGCCGTCACTGTCGATCAGGCGAACCTGATCCTCGGTAATCCGCTCGTTCATGGGGGGGCGCTTGTCTTGAACACGCCCTCTTGGGTTGCTTCGCTTGATGGTTCCGTCTCCACTTCAGCTTGGGAAGATGTCGCTATTGCCGCTCGGCCCGAACACGGTCGATGAAGGCATCCACCACCATCGTACCAAGGTTCTCGCCACTGCGCGTACGCACGGCCACCGAGTCGGACTCGACTTCCTTATCTCCCACCACCAGGAGATAGGGGACCTTCTGCAACGTATGCTCGCGGATTTTAAAGCCGATCTTCTCGTTCCTCAAGTCCGACTTGACGCGCAGACCGACTTTCTGCAAACGCTTCACCAGCGACATGGCATAGTCGCGCTGCGCATCGGTGATGGTCATGACCACCACCTGCTGGGGTGCCAGCCACAGCGGCATGGCCCCGGCATAGTGCTCGATGAGAATACCGAGGAAGCGCTCGAAGGAACCGAGGATCGCCCGATGCAGCATCACCGGCGTCTTGCGGACACCGTCCTCGTCGACGAACTGCGCCCCCAGCCGCCCCGGCAGGTTGAAGTCCAGCTGCAGGGTCCCGCACTGCCAGACCCGGTTGAGACAGTCACGCAGCGAGAACTCGATCTTGGGTCCGTAGAAGGCCCCCTCGCCCGGCTGCAGCTCCCAGTCGAGGCCGGTGGCGTCGAGCGCGGCCTCGAGACCTGCCTCGGCGCGGTCCCAGAGCTCCGGTTCACCCAGGAAGTCGTCGTCGGGTCGCGTGGAGAGCTTGAGCTCCACGTCATCGAAGCCCAGCTCCCGGTAGACCTTCATGGTCAGGGCGATGAAGGCCTCGGCCTCGGACTGGATCTGCCCCTCGGTGCAGAAGATGTGCGCATCGTCCTGGGTGAAGCCGCGCACCCGCATCAGGCCGTGCAGCGCGCCGGAGGGCTCGTTGCGGTGACAGCTGCCGAACTCGGCCAGGCGCAGCGGCAGGTCACGGTAGCTCTTCAGCCCCTGGTTGAAGACCTGCACGTGGCAGGGGCAGTTCATCGGCTTGACCGCGTAGTCACGCTTCTCCGACTCGGTGGTGAACATCATGTCGCTGTAGTGCCCCCAGTGACCGGAGGCCTTCCACAGCGAGAGATCGACGATCTGCGGCGTCTTGATCTCCTGGTAGCCGTTCTCGACCTGGACCCGGCGCATGTACTGCTCCAGGGCCTGGTAGATGGTCCAGCCGTTGGGGTGCCAGAAGACCATCCCCGGCGCCTCCTCCTGGAGGTGGAAGAGGTCCATCCTCTTCGCCAGCTTGCGATGGTCGCGCTTCTCGGCCTCCTCGAGCCGCTTCAGGTAGGCCTTGAGCTGCTTCCTGTCGGGCCAGGCCGTGCCGTAGATCCGCGTCAGCATCGGGTTCTCGGCGTTACCGCGCCAGTAGGCACCGGCCAGCTTGGTCAGCTTGAACGCCTTCAGGTGCCGGGTATTGGGCACGTGGGGCCCCCGGCACATGTCCACGTACTCCTCGTGATGGTAGAGACGAATGGTCTCTCCCTCGGGGATCTCGCGCACGATCTCCTGCTTGTAGGGCTCCTCGCGATGCAGGAAGGTCAGCATCGCCTGGTCACGGTCGACGTACTCGCGCACCACGTCGTACTCGTGGTCGATCAGCGCCTTCATGCGGGCCTCGATGGCCTCGAGGTCATCGGGGGTCACCGACCGCCCGAAGTCGACGTCGTAGTAGAAGCCGTCCTCGATCACCGGACCGATGGCCATCTTGGCATCGGGATAGAGTTGCTTGACGGCATGACCGATCAGGTGGGCGCAGGAGTGGCGGATGACCTCCAGGCCTTCCGGGTCGCGGGCGGTGAGGATCGCCACCTCGGCGTCGCGGTCGATGACATCGGCGGCGTCCACCTGCACGCCGTCGATCTTGCCGGCCACACAGGCCTTGGCGAGACCGGGGCCGATGCTCTCGGCCAGCTGCATCACGGTAAGGGGGGCGTCGAAGGATCTCTGACTGCCGTCAGGCAGGGTCACGATGGGCATGAAGGGTTCCTTGTGCGCAGTGGTGATCCATACCAGGGATCACGTGTCGCCAGAAGAATGGTCGTGGAAAAACGACGCCTAGCCTAGCAGAAGCGTCCCCTTCGGCGCCATGGCGGAACGCGGCGCCCGAAAAGAGAGAAGGCGCCCGAAGGCGCCTTCTCTCGTTCGGCCGTCAGCCCCGGGACGCGCCCGGGGCCATGGATCGGGTCAGGGCAGGATCACTCCCACTCGCCCAGTTCCACGCGACGGTTCTCGGCACGACCCGCATCGGTGTCGTTGGTCGCCACCGGTTGGGACTCGCCGAAACCGGTGGTCTGCATGCGATCCCGATCGACGCCCTGGCTGGCCAGGTAGTCGGCGACGGAATCGGCGCGCTCCTGGGACAGCTGCTCATTGTAGGCAGCGCTACCCACGGAGTCGGTATGACCCTCGATGCGCACGCGGACGTTCTCGTTGGCGCGCAGCTTCTCGGCGACGTCGTCGAGGATCTGCTCGGCACCCATGGTCAGGGTGGCGGAGTCGAACTCGAAGTTGACGTCACGCAGGACCAGGTCCTCCTCGCAGCCCAGGGCGTTGACCTCGGCACCGGCCGGGGTTCCCGGACACTGGTCCTGGTAGTCCGGCACGCCGTCGTTGTCGGAGTCCAGCGGGCACCCCACGGCATCCACGGCCACGCCGGCCGGGGTTCCCGGGCACTCGTCATCGGCATCGATGACGCCGTCACCGTCGGTGTCGCGCGGCGCCGGTTCCGCCGGTGCCGGCGAGGTGTCGGCACACAGCATGGCACCAATGGTGGCACCCGCCGTGGCACCGATGGCCGCGCCCTGGTCCTCGTCGGACTCGCCGCTGGTACCGTAGCCGATGCCACCGCCGATCAGGCCACCGGCCAGGCCGCAGACGGTCGGATGCTGGTACCAGGCGCGATCGGACGACGCGCCCGCACCGTCACTGGATTGGGAAGCGGAGCTGGCGCAGCCGGACAGGCCGACCACCAGCGCGGAACCGAGCAACAAGCCAGTCGTGGATTTTTTCATGTTAAGACTCCTTCTTCTTGACTACATCCCGGTGTGACAGGCAATGCCCTCATCACCCGGGGTTCCGAGGAATGACCCAAGGGAAGCGGTCCCCGATCCACTTCCTGCACCTACCAAGAAAGCACGTAAGTGCCTTCTCGGCCAGTCCGGTCCTCCGATGGCCGTGGCCTCCAGCCATATATCAGCCATCTACGACGCTCGACAAGCTTGCAGCAGAGGCCCGTAGGTTGCAATCGAAGATGGTGCGCTAGCGCACGAAATATCGGCTCGTGACGAACCGGGCCGAACGGCGAGCTTCGCTCAGTGCAGGCTACCCGGCCAGCCGCGGCGAAATTCCACCACTGCCGCCGCGGCCTTGAGCACCGGCTCGCGGAACTCTTCCTCCACGGCCAGGCGCTCGCGATCCTCACGGAAGCGGTCACGGGGACTGAGCGCCTGGCGCGCGGAGTGGGTGTGCAGGTGGCGGGTACGCCGATGCACCTCGTCGAAGGCCTGAAAGTCGGGGCGCTCGGTCAGCTTCTGGTCGAGGATCTCCAGCAGCACCTTGCAGCGCCAACTACCCTCGGTGATATCGACCTGCTCCTGCACCAGCGCCGAGGCGACCATTTCCAGGTTCTCCAGGCAGTTCCGATGGGCGCGCTGCAGTTCCTCCTCGCGGAAGGCCTTGCGCCGCTGCACCTCCTTCCAGAGGGTGTAGGCGTAAGCCCCGAGGCCGGCGATGATGGCCAGCGCCAGGCCGAGAAGCGTCAGTGCCAGGGTAGAGCTCATGGGCGTATCCCCGTCGGTTCAGTGCATGTACAGATATTATACACGATCAAGGTGCCTCCCTATATTAACCGCAGTGCCGATTGTGACCGAGATGAAGGCGTCGTGTTGCATACCAGGCCCTGCTCGACACCTTCAATCTCCGTATTATCTCCTCCCCTCCCACCCCGGCAAGGAGCGATGATGTCCCCCACCGACGACTCTCAAGACAAGCCCTCGGCGCCTCCCCTCTCCGCGCGTATCGGCCTGTGGCTGGGGCCCCTCTGGGTGCTGATGACCCTGTTGCTGCCCGCCCCGGCCGGCATGGCCGAATCGGCCTGGGCCTGCCTGGGCCTCGCCCTGCTGATGGCCACCTGGTGGTCCACCGAGGCGATCCCGATCCCCGCCACCTCGCTGCTGCCGCTGGCACTGGTGCCGGCGCTGGGGATCGGCGGCATGAGCGAGACGGCCGCCAGCTATGCCAACCCGATCATCTACCTGTTCCTCGGCGGCTTCCTGCTCGGCATCGCCATGCAGCGCTGGAGCCTTCACAAACGCCTAGCCCTGCACGTGCTGCGGGTCGTCGGCCACAAGCCTCGCCAGCAGATCGGCGGCTTCATGCTGGCCACGGGCTTCCTCAGCATGTGGGTGTCCAACACGGCCACGGCCATCATGATGCTGCCGATCGGCATGTCGGTGATCAGCCTGCTGGACGACAGCGACCCCGAAGAGCTACGCCGCTACGCCACGGCCCTGCTGCTGGCCATCGCCTACTCCGCCAGCATCGGCGGCGTGGCCACCCTGATCGGCACGCCGCCCAATGCCCTGCTGGCCGGCTACCTGGCCGAGGACCGCGGCATCGACATCGGTTTCGCCCAGTGGATGATGATCGGCCTGCCGATCAGTGCCGCCATGATGGTCAGCGCCTGGTGGTGGCTGACCCGTCGCGACTTCGCCCTGGATGCCGGCGAGGACAGTGCCGGCATGGTCCGCGACGAACTGGCCAAGCTCGGCCGGACCAACCCGGCAGAGCGACGCGTGGGCGTCGTCTTCCTGCTCGCCGCGGTGGCCTGGATGCTGCGCCCCCTGCTCAATGACGCAGGGCTCGACTGGCTCTCCGACACGGGCATCGCCATCATCGCGGGCATTTCACTCTTCCTGGTGCCGGCCGGCCGCCAGCCGGGCGAGCGCCTGATGGACTGGGACGCGGCGCACGAGCTGCCCTGGGGCATCCTGCTGCTGTTCGGGGGTGGCCTGGCCCTGGCCGGCTCCATCAGTCGCTCGGGACTGGCGGAATGGATCGCCCAGCAGCTCGGCGTGTTCGGCACCTTCCCGCTGTTGGCGATGGTCGGCGTGGTAGTGCTGGTGATCATCTTCCTCACCGAGGTGACCTCCAACACCGCCACCGCCGCCGCCTTCCTGCCGCTGCTCGGGGCGCTGGCCCTGTCACTGGACATCTCGCCACTGCTGATCACGGTGCCCGCCGCCATCGCCGCCAGCTGCGCCTTCATGATGCCGGTGGCCACGCCCCCCAACGCGATCGTCTTCGCCACCGGTCACATGCGGATCCAGTCGATGATCCGTGCCGGTTTCGTGCTCAACCTGATCAGCACGGTGCTGGTGACCCTGATGGCCTACTTCCTGATCATGACGCTCTGGTGATCCGACGACGACGGCCATCTAATGCGGAGCCCGGCCATCCGGCCGGGCACGTGACATTGTAAGAAAGACGATGGGCCGCCCGGCAAGGCCTCAGGCGGCCAACATCCAGGCGGCGGCATAGTGGTCCAGCAGCAGCACGCCGAAGACGCCCAGGATGTAGCGGATGGAGAACCAGAAGGCCGCCAGCGGGGCCTGCGGATCATGGCCGCGCCAGACGCGCCAGTTCCACACCATGAAGCGCAGGTTGAGCGCCATCACCCCCACCAGGTAGAGCGCCCCGCTCATGCCGATGGTGAAGGGCAGCAGGGTCACCGCCACGGTCAGCCAGCCATAGAGCCACACCTGCAATCGCGTGAAGGCCTCGCCATGGGTGACCGGCAGCATCGGCACCCCGGCCCGGGCATACTCGTCGCGCTTGTGGATGGCCAGTGCCCAGAAGTGCGGCGGCGTCCAGGCGAAGATGATCAGCATCAGCAGCAGCGGCTCGGGGCCCAGTTGGCCGGTGACCGCCGTCCAGCCCAGCAGCGGCGGCGCGGCCCCCGCCACCCCGCCGATGACGATGTTCTGCGGCGTGGCATGCTTGAGGAAGGCGGTGTAGATGAGGGCATAGCCGATCAGCGAGCCCAGGGTCAGCCAGGCCGTCAGCAGGTTGACCTGCCAGGCCAGCAGCCCGATGCCGCAGGCCGACAGCAGCGTCGCCCAGACCAGGGCCAGCGGCGTAGGCATGCGCTGGGTGGCCAGCGGCCGGCGGGCGGTGCGCAGCATCAGCGCATCCAGGCGTCGGTCGACCACATGGTTGAAGGCCGCGGCCCCACCGGCGGCCAGGCCGATGCCGATCAAGCCGAACACCACGGCCCCGGGGTCCGGCAGCGGGGCGGCCAGCAGCATGCCGACCAGCGTGCAGACCAGCATCACGGCCACGACGCGGGGCTTGCACAGCGTGTAGAGGTCTCGCCAGCCCCAGCCGGAGAGATGGCCGACGGTCGCACGCTCCATCATGACTTCAGACATGAGCCAACTCCTCCTTCGTTGCAGTTTCTCCGGCGCCCGACGGCTCGACCGCCGTCGGGACCGTCGACCAGCGCCAGTGCCACAGCGCCAGGGTCATGGCCACGACCAGCAGCACCGCCCCGGCGGTGTGCAGCAGGGCCAGCCACAGGGGCAGCCAGGCCAGCACGTTGGCGATGCCGATCACCACCTGAACGCCATAGGCCCCGCCCAGCAACGCCAGCCAGGGACGCATGCCGGACGCCCGCAGATGGCGCATGCCGAGCAGCAGCAGGCTCAGCCCCAGGGCCAGCGCGCCGAGCCGGTGCCCGACCTGGATGGCACTGCGCGCCTCGGCATGCAACTGGCCGTGCAGGTAGTTGGGGCCCACCGTCTGGGTCAGGTGGAAGCCCTCGCTCCAGTCCATCGCCGGCCACCACTGGCCGTTGCAGGTGGGAAAGCCCTGACAGGCGATCCCGGCATAGTTGCTCGAGGTCCAGCCGCCCAGCGCCAGCTGCCCCACCAGCAGGAGCATGACCAGCCCCCACAGCGGCGTCAGGCGTCGGCGTGGAAAGGGGGCGGCCGCGCCGGACGAGAAACGGCGCAGGCGTAGATGCAGCCACAGGAACAGCACCAACACCGTCAGGCCACCCAGCAGGTGCAGGGTCACCACCTGGGGCCATAGCTTGAGGGTCACCGTGAAGGCCCCGAAGGCGCCCTGCAGCAGGATCACCGCCAGCAGCGCCAGGCTGATGGCCCAGGGATAGCCGACTTCCCGGCGCCACCGCGCGCCCAGCAGCACAAGGGCAATGACCAGCAGCCCCAGGGTCGAGGCCAGATAGCGGTGCACCATCTCCACCCAGGCCTTGGTGGACTCCAGCGGCACCCCAGGGGAATGAGCAAGGGCCCGTTCGGCGTCCGGCACCACCAGCGCCCCGTAGCACCCTGGCCAGTCGGGACATCCCAGGCCGGCATCCACCAGCCGCGTCCAGGCCCCCACCAGCACCACCACGGCGGTGAAGACGACCCCAGCCAGGCTCAGCCCCACCAGCCATCGATGGCGGCCGTCAGTGCTTACTGCACGCGCACTACTGGCCATCGGCGCCGCCCCCCACCACGGTCGAGGCCTGGTCGAACCGCGCCATGGGCGGCTCGGGGTTCATCCGCAACAGGCGGCGCAGGTCATCGAGCACGTCGGCGGTGGCGACCTCCGGAGCATAGCCGAGCACCGGCCGCCCTTCGGGGTCGAGGATCCAGAGGCGATGGGGAGAACGCCAGTCGGCCTCACCCGTCCACTGTGCCAGGGCCGCGCCGGGTAGCGGCTCACCGCCACCGCCGATGCGCAGGCGGCTGACCCGGTCGGCCTCGCGACCCAGGGCACGGTGCAGGCGCCACCAGCGATCGGCATTGTCGTCACACGCCTCTGGGCAGTCGAACGCCAGCAGCCAGTCGCTCTCCCCCTGCTTCGCCACGTCCGTCAACGGCCATTGCGAAAGGACGGGCAACGAGGGTTGAAGCTCGCCATGGGCGGTGCGTCCCTCGGGAATACCGATGCGCCACTCCACCATGCCCCAGGCCACTGCCACCGGCAGTCCAAAGATCGCGAAGAAGGCCAACAGCTTGAGGCGTTGACGTCCGGCATGAGTCATCGGGGAGTCTCCTTGCTCGGGATGGACACCGGCTCGGGGCTGCGTGCCTGGCGACGCGCCCCCACCAGCATGATCACCAGGGCGGCCAGGGCCAGCCCCCACCACTGCAGGGCATAGCCCAGATGGCGCTCCGGCGGCACCACGCTGGGCTGCCACCAGGACGCGAGATGGCCCGGCCCCTGCTCGAGGTGCAGCCAGCCCGGATGGGCGAATGTCGGCTCCAGGTCCCAGGCCGAGAGGTCGATGCGCTGCAGGCGATTGCCCTCCCGGTTGGGGCCGAACAGCGGCGCTGACTCGCCGGCCGTCTGCCAGCGGCCTTCCAGGGTGACCACGCCGGCGGGGGTCTCGACCGAGGGGGCCGCGCGGCTGGGGCCGGTCGACAGGAAGCCACGCTGGACCAGCCAGATGCGTCCATTGATGTCGCGAAACGGCGTCAGAGGCGCCACCCCGAGGCGCCCCTCATGGGTGCGGTTGTCGAGGAACAGGGTCTCCTCGGCGAGGTATTCGCCCTGCAGGACCAGTTGCGAGCCGCTCGGCGGAGCTGCCGCCGGCGCCTCGATGCGCGGCGCGGCCGCCAGGCGAGCCAGGTAGTCGCGCTTGTCCGCGGCACGCTCCCACTGCCATAGTCCCAGTGCGAGGCCCAGCACCACCAGGCAGGACCAGAACCCCCACCAGCCCATCCGACGCGTCGCTGAGGGGCCGCGTTTCGCGCCGGATATCGATCCTTTCTTGGAGCCGTGAATGTTACTCAAGATATTGATTGCCCTTGTCTTTCTGGCCATGGTGACGAGCCTGGCCGTGGGTGCCGGCTTCCTGGTCCGGGACGGCAGCCGCTCGCGGCGCGTGCTGGTCTCCCTGAAGGTCCGCGTGGCCCTGGCCGCCGCCCTGCTCGCCCTTCTCGGCTACGGTTTCTATCTCGGCGGCCTCGGCGGCTGATCCACGAACCTGCCGCCCCGGGGGTTCAGAACACATAGACGAAGATGAACAGCCCGAGCCATACCACGTCGACGAAGTGCCAGTACCAGGCCGCGGCCTCGAAGCCGAAGTGGTCGTCGGCCGTGAAGTGCCCACGGAACACTCGCCACAGCATCACCGCCAGGATGATGGTGCCGATGATCACGTGCAGCCCGTGGAAGCCGGTGAGCAGGAAGAAGGTGGCGCCATAGATGCCCGCCTGCAGGGTGATGCCGTAATGGGCATAGGCCTCGTAGTACTCCACCCCCTGGATGGTGATGAAGCACAGCCCCAGCAGCACGGTCACCAAGAGCCAGAAGCGGGCACTGTCGCGGAACCCTTCCTTGATGCCCTCGTGAGCGATGGTCAGGGTGATGCTGGAGGAGACCAGGATCAGGGTATTGACCAGCGGCAGGTGCCAGGGGCTGAAGGTCTCCGTCGGCCCCTCGATGGAGGTGTCAGGCGGATTGAGCAACGGCCAGCTGGCAGTGAAGTCCGGCCACAGCAGGGCCGCTACCCCCTTGGCGCCCTCGCCGTCGAGCCAGGGCAGCGCAAAGGTCCGCACATAGAAGAGCGCGCCGAAGAAGGCGGCGAAGAACATCACCTCCGAGAAGATGAACCAGCCCATCCCCCAGCGGAAGGAGCGGTCCATCTGGTCGTCGTAGAGCCCGCCCCGCGACTCGACGATGACATCGCGGAACCACAGGGCCATCACCGCGAGCACGCCGACCAGCCCGATTGCCATGACCGGCATGCCGGCCGTGCCATGCACCAGCACCGTGCCGGTGCCGATCATCATCGCCCCCAGCGCCAGTGACGCCAGGATCGGCCACTTGCTGGACTCGGGAACATAGTAGCTGCCACCACTCATGCGCTGTCTCCTTCTTTGATCGGCCTGCGGGGCGACACCGCTGCCTGCGCCGGCTGCACGGGATAGAGGGTGTAGACTAGGGTCACCGTCTTGATGTCGGGCGGCAGGTCCCGGGTCAGCTGGAACACCAGCGGAGCCTCCAGGCGCTCACCGCCCTCCAGGCGCTGCTCCTGGAAGCAGAAGCAGCTGAGCTTGCGCAGGTGCACCGAGGCCTCCGAGGGCGAGACACTGGGTACCGCCCTGGCCTCGCTGGCATCGCCCCCCCGGTTGCGGAAGGTGAAAGACACCTCGTTGCTCTGTCCCGGGTGGACCCGGACCTGGCGCGTCTGGACGTCGAGCTCCCAGGGCAGGCCGGCGCTGGCCCGGGTGATGAACTGCACCGTCACCATCCGCGAGGTGTCGACCTCCTCATGCACCAGCATCTGGGCACTGTTGCTGGTCTTGCCGTTGAGGCCGGTGACCTCGCAGAAGACGTCATAGAGTGGCACCAGCGCGAAGGCGAAGGCGAACATGCCGGCCAGCACCACCAGGGTGCGTGTCACGGTCCGGCGCACCCCTTCCCGGCCCGTTGTCTGTTCGTCATGGCTGGCCATGCCTGCCTCCCGCGTCGCTGTCGACGCTACTCAGTGCTGCCGATGGGGATGAAAGTCCGGGGGCGTCTCGAAGGTATGCAGCGGTGCCGGGCTCGGCACGCTCCACTCCAGGTCCTCGGCGCCCTCCCAGGCCTTGGCCGGGGCCTTCTCGCCACCGCGCACGCACTTGATGATCACCAGCACGAAGAGCAGTTGGGAGACACCGAACAGGAAGGCCCCCAGGCTAGAGGCCACGTTGAAGTCAGCGAACTGCAGGGCATAGTCGGGGATGCGTCGCGGCATGCCGGCGAGCCCAGAGAAGTGCATCGGGAAGAAGGTCAGGTTGACGCCGATCACCGACAGCCAGAAGTGCCACTGGGAGAGCCGCAGGTGCGGGTAGTGGCCGGTCCACTTGGGCAGCCAGTAGTAGGCCCCGGCAAGGATCGCGAAGAGCGCACCGGGCACCAGCACGTAATGGAAGTGCGCCACCACGAAGTAGGTGTCGTGATACTGGAAGTCGGCCGGCGAGATGGCCAGCATCAGTCCCGAGAAGCCACCGACCGTGAACTGCACCACGAAGGCCAGTGCGAACAGCATCGGTGGCTCGAAGCTGATGGAGCCGCGGAACATCGTCGCCACCCAGTTGAAGACCTTCACCCCGGTGGGCACCGCGATCAGCATGGTGGTGTACATGAAGAACAGCTCGGCCACCAGCGGCAGCCCGACCACGAACATATGGTGGGCCCAGACCAGGAAGGAGAGGATGGCGATCGCCGCCGTGGCGTAGACCATGGAGGCATAGCCAAACAGCCGCTTGCGGGAGAAGGTGGGGATGATCGCCGAGACGATGCCGAAGGCCGGCAGGATCATGATGTAGACCTCGGGATGCCCGAAGAACCAGAACAGGTGCTGGAACAGTACCGGATCACCGCCGCCGGCCGCGTTGAAGAAGCTGGTGCCGAAGTTGATGTCCATCAGCATCATGGTGATCACCCCGGCCAGCACCGGCATCACAGCGATCAGCAGGAAGGCGGTGATCAGCCAGGTCCAGACGAACAGCGGCATGTCCATCATGCGCATTCCCGGCGCGCGCAGATTGAGGATGGTGGCGATGATGTTGATGGCACCGAGGATCGAGCTGATCCCGGCGATATGCAGCGAGAGGATGAAGAAGGTGGTGGACGGCGGTGCGTAGGTGGTGGAGAGCGGCGCATAGAAGGTCCAGCCGAAGTTGGGCCCGCCGCCCGGCATCAGCAGGGTGCTGAGCAGCAGCGTGAAGGCCACCGGTAGCAGCCAGAAACTGAAGTTGTTCAAGCGGGGCAGGGCCATGTCGGGGGCGCCGATCTGCAACGGCACCATCCAGTTCGCCAACCCCACGAAGGCGGGCATGATCGCCCCGAACACCATGATCAGGCCATGCATGGTGGTCATCTGGTTGAAGAACTCGGGCTGGACCAGCTGCAGGCCGGGCTGGAACAGCTCGGCGCGCACCACCAGGGCGAAGATCCCCCCGATGAAGAACATGGTCAGCGAGAAGATCAGGTAGAGGCTACCGATCTCCTTGTGGTTGGTGGTCAGCAGCCAGCGCATCAGCCCACCGGGGCGGGCATGACCGGCCTCGGCCATGCCACCGGCAGTGGCCGTGCTGTGCTGCGGGGTGGGCTTGGGAGGCAGGTGGGAAGCCATCGGAAATCTCCCTGTTGGCAATCACGAAAGAGAAACGGAAAGGCCGGTCACTCGCCCTGGTCGGCGAGGCGCTCGGCGATTTCCGACGGTTGCACGCTGTCGCCGGACTCGTTGCCCCAGGCATTGCGTTCGTAGGTGACCACCGCGGCAATCTCCACAGGGTTCAGTGTGCTACGGAAGGCCGGCATCGCCGCCCCCGACACACCGTTGACCACGGTATCGACGTGCCAATCAAGATCATCGAGCATCTGCTGATTGCCGGCCAGTGCCGGGAAGGCTGGCGGGTTGCCGCTGCCGTCCGGCTGGTGACAGGAGGCACACACTGAGCCGTAGACCTGCTCGCCACGCTCCATCAGCTCGTCCATGCCCCACTCGCGATCGACGCCCTGGGCCTCCTGGGCGGCGGCCTCCTTGCGCTCGGCCAGCCATTCGTCGAAGCGCTCCTGCTCGACGGCCTCGACCACCACCGGCATGAAGGCATGGTCCTTGCCGCACAGCTCAGCGCACTGGCCGCGATAGATGCCGGGCTCCTCGATGCGCACCCAGTTCTCGTTGACGAAACCGGGAATGGCGTCCTGCTTGACCGCCAATTCGGGCACCCACCAGGAGTGGATGACGTCATCGGAGGTCAGCAGGAGGCGTACCTTCTGCCCTACCGGCAGCACCAGCGGCTCGTCCACCTCGAGCAGGTAGTGTTCCCCCTTCTCGTCGGCGCCGCTGATCTGCTCGCGGGGCGTCCCCAGATTGGAGGTGAAGGCAACGTCCTCCCCGAGGTACTCGTAGCGCCAGCGCCACTGCTGCCCGGTGACCATGATGTCGAGGTCGGCCTCGGAGACGTCGTACATGTTCTTGAGGGTAGCGGTGGCAGGCACCGCCATGGCCACCAGGATCAGCAACGGGATCGCCGTCCAGATCACTTCCACGCTGGTATGTTCATGGAAGGTCGCCGACTTGGCGCCACGCGAATGTCGATAGCGGAAAAGCGAGTAGAACATCGCACCGAAGACAATCACCCCGATGATCACGCAGATCCAGAAGATGATCATATGCAGGGAGTAGATGTCACGGCTGAGCGCCGTGACACCGACCGGCATGTTCCAGCCATTGGCCAACGCGATCGGGGTCAGGGCTGCGGAGGTCAGCCCCCCCGCCATCCACACGAGCAACGTGCGCATCGGCGCCTCCTCAGGGTGATTGTTGTATTAGCGAGCGCTTGCAGCAGTATAGAAGAGTGCGGCAGTTCGTCACCCCGGCCGCCCGGGGGCAGGTAAACGGCATCGTCAACGCTGAGCCGGTCAGCGCGCGGCGAGCACCGCCACGAGAGCCACCAGCACCACAAACACCACCCCCATGAGCAGCCCCGCAGCGATGAAGGTGCCGGGGCGGTTGGACGCGAAATCCTCGCGCCGTCGCGCATCCTTCTGCACCCCCAGGAAGGCCGCCAGCACCGACTTGATCGCTTGCCACATCCGTCTCTCCTCCGTGCAATGGCGTCGAGCTTCCAATCAACCCTAGACCATGCCGCCACGACTGACCCGTGGACGCATTCCACGCCGAGCGCCGGGGTGACGCCCCCCTTCGCTGCAACGCACAAAACCAGGTTCATCTTCTACACTTAAACTGAAAGCCGAGCATGACCCAACATCCCGCCAGGGACCCCAAGGAGATCGACCATGACCAAGCCCAAAGACACCAAGGCCAACCCCGCTCTGGCCGCGGCCCAGCCGATGATGGAGTGGTGGCAAAAACAGTTCACCCAGGGGACCACGCCCATGGCGCGCATGCAGCTGGCCTGGATGGAGAGCATGGCCGACGCCATGCAGTTCGAGGCCCAGTTCCTGCAGGCACTCGCCGAGAGCAGCCAGAAGATCGCCCAGTCCTTCGAGGGGGAGGCCCCGCAGACACCGGCCGAGATGCAGGAGCGCTACCAGCAGCTTATTACCGAGGTGACCGAAGCCCAGATGGAACGGATGCAGAAAGCTGCAGAACTCTCCCATGACTTCCGGAAGCGTCTCTGGGAAGAGATCTGAGGCGAGTCGCCCATGTGATTCTCGGCCATCCCGCTCAAGAAAAGCCGAAGAGCCGAGTGATCAGGGGCAACAGGAAGGCTGTCAGCAGCCCCGTCAGCCCCATGGCCAGGCCAGAGAAGGCACCGGCCACGGCTCCCAGGCGAGCGAAGGCGTGGGCGGTGCCGAAGCCATGGGCCGCCAACCCCAGGGTGAAGCCCTGCACCACCGGATCCTTGATTCGTAGCAGGCGGAAGATCCAGGGCCCCAGAGCGCAGCCGATCGAGCCGGTCAAGAGCACCAGACCGGCGGCCAGGGAGGGAATGCCGCCGATCTGCTCGGCGATACCCATGGCGATCGGCGAGGTAACCGAGCGTGGCGCCAGCGACAAGAGTGTCTCGGTGCGCGCGCCAAGCAGCATGGCCAGTCCCAGGGTGGACGCCACCGCCGTGACGATACCTGCCCCGCAGGCCAGCAACAGAGGCCACAGCAGGCGGCGCACTCGCTCGCGATGGTCATATAGGGGGATCGCCAGGGCCACCGTGGCCGGCCCCAGCAGGAAGTGGATGAACTGGGCCCCCTCGAAGTAGGTACGGTAGTCCATGTCCACCAGCAGCAGCAGGGCGATCAGCATGATGATGGAGAGCGTGACCGGATGCAGCAGCGGGGTGCCGCCCACGGCGCGATTGACCCTCACCGCCAGGGTAAAGACCAGCAGGGTCGCCAGCAGCGAGAGCAGCGGATTGCCCGAGAGGTAGACCCACAGCTGGTCAAGGGTGGCGACATTCATGCCTTGCCCTCCGGCTGGCCGTTACGCCGGGAATGGCCATGCTGCAGGCGCTCCAGCACCCAGGCCGTCACGCCCAGGGTCACCGCCGTGGATACCACCAGGGTGACCACGATCGGCCAGAGGTCGGCAGCGATGAGCTCGAAGTGCACCATCAGCCCCACCCCGGCGGGCACGAACAGCAGCGTCAGGTAGCGCAGCAGCCCCTCGCCCGTCAGGCGCAGGCTCGACGGCACCTTGCCGCGGATCATCAATGCCATCAGCAGGATCACCATGCCGATCACCGGCCCCGGGATCGGCAGCGTGAGCCCCCTGGCCACCAGTTCGCCGGCAAACTGACAGGCCAGCAGCATGCTCATTCCCATGATCAACGGCATCTCCGCCCTCCTCTCGGCAGCTCCCCGGGGAGCAGGTTCTCATTGCAGACAGTGTGACAGAAGCGGCGGGATCCGGGGCCTCGTCGCGACAACCAGCCAAGCAATTGAAACGGAAGCGCAAAAGGGACTTTTCATTTGCCCCGCGACGCGCTAGTATACGCCTCGTTCTCGGGGGCCAGGATCCACAGGCCAGCCATCCCGAAAACAGCATCGGAGCGTGGCGCAGCTTGGTAGCGCGTTGCAATGGGGTTGCAAAGGTCGCAGGTTCGAATCCTGTCGCTCCGACCAGAAACATCTAGAGAAACCGCCATTTACGGATCATGCCGGGTGGCGGTTTTTCGTTGTGCCTGGTGCTAGGTGACATATAAGTGACAAGCGTCGGAAACCGCCAGCAACGCTTAGCGCTCTACACCTTCCCGTGCATGAAGAACCTGTGCTGCCCTCGCGATCACCTCCACCGATTACCAGGTCGGCGTGCTGGGCGGGCTTCTGCTCGTCCACCACCAGCAGGTCGCCTTCCCTCAGCGGGCCAAACACACCGGCCTCCTCGCTGACCTCCACCAGGTAGCACGTGGGTTTGAAGCGCTTCAGGTCATAGCCCTCCAGCGCGGGGTGCGAAATGCCCGCGCACAGCGGGCCGAGGTAGTTCACACGCATGTCGTCCCTGCCTTGTTGCTCTCTCATCGCTCAGCCCCGCCATGCCGGGCTCTGGCCGCCGGTTGCCACGCTCCCGCGTTGCATTAGTGTTTGCCTTACAGAGCGTGCCTGCCGAATACTGTGCAAATAGACAGTCTTTGGCAAGAGACCTTCCGATGCGCGATCCCGAGATCCACTACCCGCTGCCGGCCCCGCCGCTGCGGCCGCTGCCCTTCCCCCTCACCACCATCCGTGCCGGTATCTCCGGCTTTCCTTCGCCAGCCGAGGACTACGTCGGCCGCACGCTGGACCTCAACGAGCGGCTGGTGAAGCGCCCCTCGGCTACTTTCTTCATGAGCGTGAAGGGCGACAGCATGGACGGCTTCGGCATCCAGGATGGCGACACCCTGGTGGTCGATCGCTCCATCGATCCGCGCCCTGGGCACATCCTGGTCGCCCTGGTCGATGGCGAAGTGATCGTGAAACGCTACGAGAAACGCCAGGGCCGGCCGTTGCTGTGCTCCGGCAACTCGCGCAACGCCCCCATTCCCCTCACCGACCTGGATTGCCAGGTGTGGGGCGTGGTGCGCTCGGTCATCCACGAGTACCCGGTGTGAGCGGCCCCATGATTGGCCTGGTGGACTGCAACAACTTCTACGTGAGCTGCGAGCGGGTCTTCCAGCCGCGGCTCGAAGGCGTACCGGTGGGGGTGATGTCCAACAACGACGGCTGCGTGATTGCCCGATCCAACGAGCTCAAGGCCCTGGGCGTGGAGATGGGCACCCCCGCCTTCGAGCTGCAGCCCTTGGTGCAGCGCGGGCAGATCCGCCTGCTCTCCTCCAACTACGAGCTCTAAGGCGACATGTCCGCCAGGGTGCGTGAGGTCCTCGAGGAGTTCTCCGCCGGCGTCGAGCCCTACTCCATCGATGAGATGTTCGTGCGCTTCGATGGCTTCGACCACGCCACCACGCTCACCCTGAGCCGCACCCTGCACCACAAGGTGCGCCAGTTCACCGGCATCCCCGTCTGCGTGGGCGTGGCACCCACGCGCACGCTGGCCAAGCTGGCCAACCGCGCCGCCAAGAAGCTGCCGGAATACCAGGGCGTGTGCGTGCTACATGCCGAGAGCGACGCCACCCGCTGCCTGCTCCAGCGCACCGCCCTGGGCGACGTATGGGGCGTCGGGCGGCGCCTAGTCGAGCGCCTGACCCTGCAGGGCATCGAGACCGCCTGGGATCTCCGCCAGGCCGACCCCAAGGCCATCCGCCGGCGCTACTCCGTCACCCTCGAGCGAACCGTGCGCGAGCTCCAGGGCAGGCCCTGCATCGAGCTCAACGATGCCGACCGGCCGCGTGACCGCATCATGACCTCGCGCTCCTTCGGCCGCCTCACCGGCGAACTGGGCGAGGTACAGGCCGCCATCCGCCAGCATGCCCAGCGCAGCGCTGAGAAACTCCGTGCCCAGGACAGCCACGCCCGCGCGGTTTACGTGTTCCTCAAGACCAACCGGCACCGGGCGGATCTCGCCCAATACTCCCCGAGCGTTGTGGTCGAGCTGCCCTGCCCCACCGACAACAGCCGATCCATCCTTGCCGCTGCACAGGAGAGCCTGGCCGCCATCTACCGCCCCGGGTACCGATTCATGAAAGCTGGGGTGATGCTGCTGGACCTGGTCGACGCTAACCGGCAGCAGCTCTCGCTGCTGGATACCCCACAGCGCCAAGCCGAACGCGAACGTAGCGACTGCCTGATGGCCACTGATTGGGTGAAACCCTTCACGTGAGCGGTTAGTCTAGAGCGTATCCACTCTTCAACCTCTGCACACACTATGTCGTTCTCTTCAGGAGACACGAGAGTAACGTCGTTGCCAGAACGGCGAAGGTAAAAATGCTCCGGGATGGTCAGGGTGTAGCCACCATGAAGGTAGGCAATGATCTCCCCACTCTGCGCTGCCATATAGGTGTAGGGCCCCGGATAATTGATCACTCCGGGACCCTACAGCTAAACCACAACAGCAAAAAACAAAATGCAATTCAGCACTAAGTATAACGCTTATTATTTTTATACAATGCAAAGTACTCTTTAGCGGGAAGGGCCGGTGAATAAACAAAACCCTGAGCTTGATCACACCCCAACTCACGCAGGACCGCCTCTTGCTGCAGAGTTTCCACACCTTCCGCGGTTACAACCAATCCCAAGGCATGCCCGATATCGATCATGCACCCCATCAGCTTTCGCGCTTGTGTATCACTACCTAGATTGGCGACAAAGGTACGATCGATTTTTAGACCTGTAATTGGCAGATGCTTTAAGTACTCGAACGAGGCAAAGCCAGTACCGAAGTCGTCAATGCTTACACCAAACCCGAGATCACGAATGCGTTGAATGGCATCGCGAGCGGACTCAATATCACCGACAAATGCACTCTCGGTGATTTCCACCTCCAGCCGCTCAGGGCTTACGTTGGCCTTCTTGACGAGATCCACGAGCAGGTCGTGAAGTTTTTCATCGTAGAGATTATGGACCGATATATTGATACTGACTACGCTCTCACAGCCAGGATTCCGGGAAAATGCACCGGCAGCCTGAATCACGAAATAGGTTAGCGGGCCAATTAGTGAGGTACTCTCCACCTTGGGCATAAACTGGCCGGGCGGTATCAACTTACCGTTATCACCTCGCCAGCGGATCAATCCTTCGCATCCACAGACCTGACCATCGGCGAGACGTATCTTGGGTTGGTAGAATAGCTCGAACTCCCTGGCGGCCAAGCCGTCTCGTACCCGGGCGATCAACTTGAAGGAATCAAGGGATCGTTGGTCCAGGACAGGGTCGAAATGCGTAAACTCCCGACGCTTCCGGACGGACGTCAACAGCGCGATTCGGGCTTCTCGCAGGATTTCTTCTGTCGTCTTATCCTCTGAGGTGATGGAACTACCCATCGCCAATTGCACACGAACCGGCACCTCTTGAACCAAGAAACTTTCTTCACCGACCTCCATCAGCCGGTGGCTGATGATGTCGAGGTCAGTTGCCTCGATATCTGGCACGACCAAAGCCAGTTCATCCGGACTAATACGGTAGGTTTGACTCCCCCTGCGAAGGACCTCACTGAGCCTCTGACTCAGCGTAACCACCAGGTCGTCGGCAGCTTTCAGGCCCAGGGCCTCGATAACGTCTGCCATATCAGTGATCTTCACCTTTATCACGCCGGTTTTTCCAGCAGCCACCTCCGGTCGAGATAGACACTCTAGAAGATCCTCATTGAGTGCGACCTGATTGAATAGTCCAGAATGAAGATCTGTACGGGAAACCTCTCGATGACTGGCGAATGCATTGCGCCTCGACTGAAAGAGCCAGCCAGCGACACCACCCAGAAGCAAATACAATACGATACGAAGAAGATAGTTAAAGGTACTTTGATCGCTACCCAGCATGGTATCCAGAGGCATGAATGCCATCAAAATTCCTGCAGCGAGAGCGGTAATCAAGCCACCCGCCAAACTATACCAGGAGGCGGCGATCAGCACTGGAATCAGCATCAGATAGGGGTAGGAAAAGGCCGTGCCTCCCGTTATATAAACGATAGCGGTCCCTATCCCTAGCAGCAGCACGATTAAGCTACATTTCAAGGCATGGCGACTCACCAGAAGACGCCCCCACTCCAGAGACTGGAACCCTTTCAAGCTCATGCCTGTAGATTTCATATAATATCTCTACAATTTGTCTGAGTAAGAGCATGCCTTAAGGCTGTGTTAGTTATTGACCATAATCCTCGCTGCATAGCCGACGCCCATTTTTTTCGTGCGCATATGGCACTCAGGACACGTGTGTGGGCGATTGAGGGAATGTAGGCAGTAAGGATTCTGTGCTGCCGTTTGAAGGCATTGGAATCTACCCAGGCACTCACTGATCGAAGCCGTCTCGTGATTTTAGTGGTCAGGTGAATCATGTGAGATGCTCGACGACGACCTGATTGCGCCCGCGGCGTTTGCCGAGGTAAAGAGAGTCATCGGCTCGCTGCAGGATACCCCCTTCCGTATCGTCATCCTCGGCAAAATCGGCAATGCCACAGGTAACGGATACGTAGAAAACTTCGCCTGCATCGGTGCTGAAGGCCATCTCGGCGAGTGCTTCCCGGATCTCTTCCGCCACCCCGGCAGCATCATCCACCGAAATATCGAACAGCAGTACCGAAAATTCCTCGCCGCCCAGGCGTCCCACAACATCCGTTTGTCTGAAGCGCGCCTTGAAAAGAGCGCTGAGCTCCTTCAGTACCCGATCTCCCATGGCATGACCGTAGGTATCATTGACCATTTTGAAGTGATCAATATCCAGGAGAAGAACGACGGCATTTTGATCGCTACGCTGATAATGGGCGAAGGCTTGCTTGAGCCTCTTCATGAAATAACGTCGGTTGTAGATGCCGGTCATGTCATCGGTGATGGCCTGTGTTCTCAGCTTTTCCTCGAGTTCCTTGTGCTCGGTAATATCGCGCACCACACCGACCAGGATACCCAGGTCGTCGGGAGGAGTATTGTCCGAAACTTCACGTAACCAACGGACACTGCCATCAGGGGGAATGATGCGGTACGTGATGTCATGGAAACCGGTTAGGCGCATGGGGTACAGACTTTTTTCCACCCTCTCCCTGTCATGTGGGTGAACCATGGTCAGGAACGCACCGTTGTCGGGGGAAAAGGTCAGAGGGTCAACACCAAAGAGCTCGTATACGACATCGGACCAGAATACTTCGCCCGTCGACAGAGTTTTTTTCCAGTAGCCAAGCTTCTCGACTCTCAGGACCTCCTGGAGCGTGCGGGCATGCACTTGCCACTCTTCCAGTGTCGAGGGTTCATCGAAGGATTGGGAACGCCCCGAGGCACTGTTATTTCTGCTTGTTGAGGATGACGAAGGTTTAGTCATGGCGACTCCCACCAGGGTTGAGGAAAGGAAAAACACCAGGGAGGGAAGCTTTCTTGTAGCGGAAAGCCATCCCGATCGGTCATGACAGGCGACACCACGTCGTCAGTCACCAATTTTCCGACCTGCTGTGCCCTGGCCGGGAGTCGAGAAACCCCTGGATCTTGCCGGCATCGACTGGGCGGCTGAACAGGTACCCCTGCAGTGCATCGCAGCCCAGTTCGTGGAGTAGGCCATGTTGCGCCGCGGACTCGACGCCCTCGCCGACGACCTTGAGGCCGAGTCCGTGGGAAATGCGAATGATGCCCGTGACCAGGTCGACGGCCTTCTGGTCATGGGTCAGCCCATCGATGAAACTCTTGTCGATCTTGAGCGTGTCGATGGGCAATCGCTTGAGATAGTTCAGGGAGGAATAGCCGGTGCCGAAGTCATCCAGAGCCAGGGCGATGCCGTGACCCTGGAGGCGGCACATGGTCTGGACCGCCTGATCGATATCGGTGAGCAGGCTTTCCTCGGTCAGCTCCAGCATCAGTCGTTCAGGCGCCAGGTTGTGCTCCTTGAGCGTCTGGAGGACGTGGTCGACGAAATTCGGCTGATAGAACTGGTTGGCGGGAATATTGATCGCCAGCCTCAGGGGGGGATCGCCCGGCTTGAGGGGCCAGTCCATCGCGTTCTGGCAGACGACCCGGAGCGACCAGTCCGTCAGTAGCCGTGACAATCGGGGATTGCGTTCGGCAATCGGAACGAACTCCCCGGGACTCACATGGCCGAGCTCCGCATCGTGCCAGCGTGCCAGCGCCTCGAAACCGATCACGTCGCTGCCGTCAGCCAGCATGATGGGTTGATAGTGCTGGATCAGCTTGCCATCCCGCAGGGCCGGTTCGAGGCGTTGTTCTATCCAGTGCCGGCGTACGGCACTGGCCTCGGTCTCATGGGTGAAGACATGCATGCCTTCCAGGGTACTGGGGCCCTTGAGGGCGGCCCTGGCCCGTTCCAGCAGGTCATCGGGACTGGTGCCATCATCGGGGGAGACGCTGACGCCGACATCGATGTCCGGTCGTAGCGTATGACCCTCCAGGTCAATCGCCCTGTTCAGCTTGTTGACGATGGGCGTTATCACGCTGAAGAGGTCACGCACCGAGAACATCGAGACGACCGCCGCGAAGCGATCATCTCCCATGTGACCCGCTGCCTGGATCTTGATGTCCGGGGCCGTCAGACGATCCGCCAGAGACTGCAGGACGGCGTCCCGGTTGCCACGCCCATGGATACGGCTGATCTCGTCGAGATTGTTGAGGCGCAGGTGCAGTACCGCCAGGTGGTGGGACTCCGTTTCGGCCAGGCGAATCAGGTTATCCAGGGTGTCCCCGAACAGAACCTCGTTGGGAAGTCCCGTGCGGACATTGCGTTGGGTCACATGATTGACGTGCCGGCGGACGTTGACCAGTTCGGCATAGAGGTGGATCTGCTCCTCGACGATCTTGCCAAAATTTTTCAGCCAAGATCGCTCTACATCGTTGATCTGGCGTGGTTTTGTGTCGGTAATGCACAAAGTCCCGATGGGGTGACCCACCGGACCATGCAGCACGACGCCAGCGTAGAAGCGGATATACGGAGATGACACCACCGCTTTATGGCTGCGGAAGAAGTCATCCTGAAGGGCATCAGGAACCTCCAGATAGCTCTTGCCCAGGGCGTGGACGCAGAAGGAGAGGTCGTACGAGGTTTCAGAGGCCTCCATACCCACAGACGACTTGAACCACTGTCGATCTTCATCGATCAAGGAAATCAACGCTGTAGGGACATCGAATATCTGGGACACCAGGCGGGTGTAGCGGTCGAAGCGTTCTTCCGGGGGTGTGTCCAGGATGTCGAGGGCACGGAGTTCGGCAAGCCGCGTATGCTCGTCGATGTCGAGGGTGCTGCCGGAAGAAATGTCATTCATGGGGCTCTCCTGCGGGGAAAACGCCAATATGGGGGGATATCACTCAAATCTCGGCAGGCGATTTCCTCTCAACCGATTGATTTACATATATTTTAATGCGAGTGCTTCCGATCAATATTCGAGGGATAATGCAGGTGGCCGGAATAAGGCGTTGCTCATGGCTTATCAGGATGTCTAGGTCTATTTAACCAGTCATAGTGGTATCCTGAAAGCCTATCTAGGGGTTTTTGTGTATATTGGGAGTCATACTGATGATCACGGATTGCGGCGTTGCAGCACCGGTGACGATCATCGGAGGGCGGCTATCGATGGTTTCCTGCCCGGCATCAACAGGAGTCGCTCGGCTTCGGTAGGGCGTACCGCGTCACAGGTATCAGCTGAGAAGGGGGAGGGAATGGCTCCACATGGCGAATCCGAAAAATCGATCAGGGTCCTAGTCGTCAACAACAGTGGCATGATCCGCGAGGGGTTCTGTCGATTACTCGAGAGTTTTCCTGATATCCAAGTGGTTGCCAGTACCGACCATCTTCATGACCTGGGGGAGATAGCTCGACAACAGCACATCGATGTCGCCCTGGTCGATGCGCTGTTGCCCCAGGAGTCGTGCTTCCAAGCAACTCGACAGTTGCGGGAGAATGGCTCGACAATACGCGTCGTCATCCTGTCGGTCAGTAACGGGATCCACGATGTGAGGCGTGCCCTGGAATCGGGTGCCAGTGGCTTTCTGCTGCAGGACGCCGGTCCCACCGAACTCGAGATGGCCCTCCATGCCGCTGCAACGGGAAAGAAGTTTCTTTGTCCAACGATCATCAGGCAGCTGACCGAGGGGGCTGCTCCCGAGGATGTTTCTAAGCGGGTGGCCGCTGATGAGGGCATGGCGCAGGGCCACGAACAGGTTGATGCCATCATCAATTCCGCTTTGCGTCTGGGTATATTGAGAGGGGATGTCTGATCAGGGTTTTTACGTATACTGCTTTTGTAGTCTGTGCGATACCTTATACATCTATCCATCTCAGCAGAATTCGTGCTAACGAGAGGCCCTTGTCTCCTCTCGTGTTTCTCCATGTCAAGGGATCTGGCATATTTTCATGAGACCTCCAACCGACAATATCCGGGTCCTGCTCGTCGATGAACATCGGCTGGTGCGGTCTGCGATCCGCTACCTGATCGAGAGCTTCGATAACATGGTGGTGGTCGCCGAGGCAGGGTCGGAGCATGAACTCCTGAGCGTAGCTGCCCATCATGAGGCCGATGTGGCATTGATCGATACGGCGGTCGCTTCGTTCAAGAGCCTGGAGTTGCTGACCCGTCTCGACGATCTGTGTCCCGGTATTCGGGTGGTAGCGCTCTCCGCCTATTCCAGTGACACCTATATTCATCACCTCCTGAACGGGGGTGTCTGTGGCTTTCTGCACAGGAATGCGGATGTCAATGAACTGGAAACGGCCATCCAGAAAGCCGCTCAAGGGGAACGCTTCGTCTTTACGGCCATGGAACCGGAGCCGTTCATCGATACCTCCTTGGTGGCAGGTCATGCCGTTGGCCAGGAAAATCCTCTGACATCGCGCCAACGCGAGGTACTGATGCTGGTGGCGACCGGCTTTCGCAGCAAGTCCATTGCCGAGCAGCTCAATGTCAGTGTCAAGACCGTCGAGACTCACCGCGCCGACATCATGCGGCGCCTTGGCGTGCGCCACACGGCCGGCCTGGTGCATGAAGCCATTCGCCTTGGCCTCCTGCCCCTGACACGAAACCGAGACCACTCGGACTGACGTGCGCCAGCAGTGAGGCCGTGTCCCGCTGGGTCGAAGGACTAGCATTGGGAAAGGTGCTCATGCGGCAATGCCACAGGCCTGCCGTTAGAACAGCCTGGCAAGGGTGAAGCGCGTTGTTGAGCAGGCGCATGTCAGCATCATGGCCTAGGGCAGGACGTTCATTCCCAGTACTTGGGATCCGTGCGATCAGTCCCAAGGCTTGCTCACATGGTTGCACCTCCTCGCTCACCAGACGCTGCCAATCCTCGAACAAGGTGGTAGTACATACCCCCGCATGCCGATAAAGCCCCCCCTGGACGTCGAACTCTTGCTGGCTGCCGTTGCAGTCGGAGTTCATCGTGATGCACTCGACGGGGACGCCACGCTGCAAGCGTTCATTCTGTGGCTTTATAGGCGCCCGCTCGGCTACACATCGTGTAACAGCTTGATCATGCCCGGCTAACAAGGAATTCCTGCCTTCCCTGTTCGGACTCACGGAGAATAGCGAACATGGTATGCTCGATCAGACCTATACCTAGACGCTCTGCCGGGGCCCATCAACGTGATCTCTCCCGACCCTTTTGCCACCGCCGACTCCCAGGCCTGGCACCAGCGCCTAGCCCAGCTGATCCGAAACGCCGGCAGCAGCAGTTTTCCCTCTCTGCTAGAGCAGGCTCTCAACGAGCTGGCAGGCTTTGACACCATTCTGATCAATACCTATAAAGGCCAGCACCGTCCCCTGCTGATCCATGACAACTACCCACCGGAGCGCCGGGAGCAGGGTATCGAGCGCTACTTGAGCGAGGCGTACCTCCTCGACCCCTTCTTCATGGCCGTCCACGATGGTCTTGATCGCAGTGCCCACCGTCTTCGCGAACTGGCCCCAGACCGTTTCGAGAACAGCGACTACTTCCACCACTACTACCGCGCCCTTGGCCTCACTGACGAGGTCGGCCTCTTTGCTCGGGTCGACGGCGACGTGGTGATGGTCGTATCCCTTGGCTTCCGCGGCGACGGGGCCCGAGTGACACGGCGCGTCATGCTCGCGCTGCGACACGTCACACCTGTCATTGACGCTCTTCTGAGCGAATACTGGAAATGGCAGGGTCATAGCTTCCAGGCAAGCCTGGAAGAGCGTGAACCGGTAGAGGCCGCCTTCGAAAGCTTTGGCCAGGAAGCACTGACACAGCGCGAACGGGAGATCGTGCGGTATCTGCTGGCGGGGCACTCCACCAAGTCGGCGGCCCGTGAGCTCGACATCAGCGACGGGACCGTCAGGGTCCACCGCAAGCACATTTACCAGCGCCTCAACATCTCCAGCCAATCGCAGTTGTTCCGGCTGTTCCTGGATCATGTGGCGCTGGTCTCACGCCAGCGGTAGGCGGCTTGTCAAGCGACCTCGGCGAATCGTGAAGCGTCATGCCTCGCCGAGCACCATTGTTGGCAACACCGCTAATCAGATATCGCCCGCCATGCCTGGCACACGATAAATCAGCTGGCGACCTCGAGGGGAAGCCAGCTGAACAAGGGAAGCATGCAACAAACGAAAATGTTCAGGGCGAGAGTGTCATCCAAACGCTCTTGAGATCGGAGTACTCCTCCAACGAGTGGTGGGACTTGTCCCGGCCGTTGCCCGACTGCTTGACGCCGCCAAAGGGCACCGTCTGGTCCATGTCCGCCCAGTTGTTGACGAACACCTGGCCCGAGCGCAGCCGACGAGTGACGCGCATGATGCGGTCGATGTCCTGGCTCCACAGCCCGGCCGCCAGACCGTAATCGCTGTCGTTGGCGAGCCGTACGGCCTCGTCCTCGCTGTCGAAGCCGAACACCGACAGCACCGGGCCGAAGATCTCCTCGCGGCCAATGGCCATGGCGTCGGTGACATCGTCGAACACCGTCGGCGGAATAAACAGCCCCGGACCATCCAGTGGCTGGCCGCGGGTGCGGAGGGTCGCCCCCTCCTCCACCCCACGGCGAATATAGTCGAGCACCCGCTCATACTGAGCTTGGTCGACAATCGCCCCCATGAAACTGGCAGGGTCCAGCGGGTCACCGGGCTGCATGCGCTCGGCGGCGGCCAGCACTTTCTCCACGAAGGCTTCACGGATCGTATTCTCGACCAGCAGCCGCGAGCCGGCGATGCATACTTCGCCCTGGTTGTGGAAGATTGCCGCAGCGGCATGTTCGGCCACCCGGTCCAGGTTCTTGCAATCGGCAAAGACGATATTGGGGCTCTTGCCACCGCATTCCAGAAAGACCTTCTTGAGGTTCGACTGGCCGGCGTACTGCATCAACTGCTTGCCAACGCCGGTGGAGCCGGTGAAGGCCAGGCAGTCGACATCCATCGATAGCGCCAGCGCCTTTCCCACACTGTGGCCATAGCCCGGCAGCACCTGGAAGACGCCGCGGGGCAGCCCCGCCTCACGGGCCAGCTGGGCCAGGCGCAGCGCGGAAAGCGGCGACTTCTCCGAGGGCTTCAAGATGACGCTGTTACCGGCGGCGAGCGCTGGGGCGATCTTCCAGGCAGTCATCATCAGCGGGAAGTTCCAGGGCACGATGGAGGCCACCACGCCCAGCGGCTCGCGTAGCACCAGGCCCAAAGCGTCGTCACCGGTGGGGGCGACCTCGCCGTAGAGCTTGTCGATGGACTCGGCGTGATGGCGCAGGCAGGCTACGGCGCCGGACATATCGCCAAGCGAGCTTCCGACCGGCTTGCCCATGTCCAGGGTGTCGAGCAGTGCCAGCTCGTGCCGGTTGGCCTCCATCAGGTCGGCCAGTCGCAGCAGCACCTTCTTTCGCCGCCCCGGTGCCAGCCGCGACCAGGCGCCGCCATCAAAGGCCTGCCGGGCGGCAGACACGGCAGCCTCGGCATCGGCGACGTCGCAGCTCGCCACCTCGGCGAGAACCTCGCCGGTAGCCGGGTTGGTGGTGGAGAGGGTCGCGCCGTCGGCGGCATCGACGAAGGCATCATCGATATAGGCGCGGGTCTCGAGGACCAGCGAGTCGGCCAGTGCCTGCCATTCGGCACGGCTCCGAGGAGATTTGCGATGTTCGGTCATAACGGGCTCCCGTGATCAGGTCGGACGGTTGGCACGCGCCAGCATGGCGTCGCAGAGCACCTGGGTGCCCAGGGCGCAGTGCTCCGGGGTGGCGTACTCAGCCTCGTTGTGGCTGATGCCGTCACGGCAGGGGATGAAGATCATCGAGGTGGGAGCAACGCGCGACACATAAACGGCGTCATGCCCGGCGCCGCTCATCATGCGTCGATAGCGCACACCCAGTGCCTGGGTCGCGGCTTCCACGGCTGCGATACACTCGGGGGCGAATTCCACCACCGGCGAGGCCCAGATGCGCTGCTGGGACACGGCCACACCGAAGGCTTCGCCCGCGGCAGCCATCTCGCACTCGAACCATGACTGGAGGGCATCCAGCTCGGCCTCCACCACGTGCCTCAGGTCAACGGTGAGGTGCACCTCCCCCGGGATGACGTTGCGAGAGGCAGCGGTGATGTCCAGGCAGCCGCAAGTGACCTTAGTGGCCCCGCTGGTATCGGACAAGGCGTGGACCTGCAGCCGGTCGATCAGCCGTGCTGCCGCTGCCAGGGCGTCATGACGCAACCGCATCGGAGTGGGACCGGCATGGGCCGACTGGCCGGAAAAGGTGACATCGAACCACCGCATGCCCTGGACGCCGGTAACCACGCCGACAGACTCGCCTGCCTCCTCGAGCACGGGCCCCTGCTCGATATGCAGTTCGAAGAATCCGTCCAGCCGTGGCTCGCCTACCGGCATGTCGCCGGCGAAGCCACAGCTCTCCAGCGCCTCGCCTAGCGTCACGCCATCGGCATCACGGCGACTCAGGGTATCGTCGACGGAGAACTCACCGGCGTAGGTGCCCGAGGCGACCATCGCCGGCGCAAAGCGGCTACCCTCCTCGTTGGTCCACACCACCAGTTCGAGGGGACGTTCGGTGACGATGCCCCGGTCGTGCAGACAGCGGAAGACCTCGAGCCCGCCCAGCACGCCGAGGATGCCATCGAAGCGACCGCCCTTGGGCTGAGTATCCAGATGGCTACCCGTCGCGACCGGAGCGAGATCCGAATGACGGCCCTCGCGGCGGATGAAAAGGTTACCGACTTGATCCACCCGCCAGGTGCAGCCGATCGCCTCGCACCAATCGAGCAGAAGTCGTCGGCCGGCAGCGTCTTCGGGAGTCAGGGCCAGGCGGCAATTGCCGCCATTGGCGGTGGGGCCGATTTCGGCCATGGCCATCAGCGTGCTCCACAGCCGCTGGCCGTCGATGGAAATCGTCATGGTTTGCCTCTCCGGTCGTTGTTAGAGCAGGGCAACCACCGCTGCACGCGTCGATTGGCACTGGTGTCAGGTCAACAGTGAGACGTTGACCTGTCGACGGATCTGTACCAAGCGACAACACAAGCGATAGCCCTGTTGATAGGGAGCATTGCGTGTCTGGGAATCACCTTATGAGGGAGGGGTGAGCCCCCGATATACCCCAATTAGGATATGTTCCGCCCTCCCCGGCTCTGACTAGGCTGACCTCCACACGACAGGAGGCAACGCCATGACCACAACAAGCACCCGTCCGACGACCGACCGCGCCAAACTCGATGCCAAGGCCCTGTGGCGAAAGGACAAGGACCACTTCATCCACCCCTTCACCGACTTCAGCGTCTTCCATGACCAAGGCTGCGACCTGATCACCGATAGCGACGGCATCTACGTCGAGGATGCCAAGGGCAACCGCTTCATCGACGGGATCGCCGGGCTATGGTGCGTCAACGTCGGTCACGGACGTGCCGAAATCGGCCAGGCCATGGCCGATCAGGCCACTCGCATGGCCTACTTCTCGACCTTCAACAACCTGTCCAACGCCCCGGCCGCGGAACTTGCCGCCAAGCTCGCTGAGCTGGCACCCGAGCATCTCAATCACGTCTTCTACAGCTGTGGTGGCTCGGCGGCCAACGACGCCACCATTCGCCTGGTGCACTACTACTTCAACCGCCTGGGCAAGCCGGAAAAGAAACGCATCCTCTCGCGTAACAACGCCTACCATGGCACCACCTACCTGGCCGCCACCCTGACCGGCATCGCGAGCAACAACTGGGACTTCGACACCCTCGACCACCTGGTGACCCACCTCAGCGAGGCCAACTGCTATCGCCGCCCCGAAGGCATGAGCGAGGCAGAGTACTGCGACCACCTGGTGGCAGAATTCGAGGAGGCGATCGAGCGCATCGGGGCAGAGAATATTGCCGCCTTCATCGCCGAGCCGATCATGGGCGCCGGCGGAGTGCTGGTGGCGCCAAGGGGATATCATGCACGCATGCAGGCGGTCTGCCGCGCCAACAACATCCTGTTCATCGCCGACGAGGTGGTCACCGGCTTCGGTCGCCTGGGGCACTTCTTCGCCTCCGAGGCGGTGTTCGAGACCCGGCCTGACATCATCAACTGCGCCAAGGGACTGTCCTCGGGCTATGCCCCACTGGGCGCGACCCTGATCTCCGACGAAATCTACGAGGTGCTGGGCACGCCTCAACGCAAGGGGGGCGTGCTGAGCACCGGCTTCACCTACTCAGGCCATCCGGTGAGCTGTGCCGCTGCCCTCAAGAACATCGAGATCATCGAGCGCGAGGGGATCTGCAAGAATGTCCGCGAGGTGGGGCCCTACCTCGAGGAACAGCTCCGGACCCTGTCGCACCACACCACAGTGGGTGACGTGCGCGGCAGCCACTTCATGATGTGCCTGGAGAATGTGGCCGACAAGGCCACCAAGGAGCTGCTGCCAGTAGAGGCGCGGGTCGGGGACCGGATCGCCTTCGAGGCTCAGAAACGCGGCTTGATCATCCGTCCGGTGGGCCATCTGAACATCGTCTCGCCGCCGCTGATCTGGACCCGCGAAACCGTCGACCGGGTGGTCGCGATCCTCGACGAGGCGCTGACGGCTGCCACAGCCTCTCTGCGCGAGGACGGCTACCTCTGACCGCCGTCGCGGCGTCCCGGCGGGGACGCCGCCCTTTCCCATCCCGCTTACCCGACAACGACAACTAGAGACGAACCATGGAAATCTTCGGCGCCTGGAGCTTGCTCCCCACCCTGGTGGTGCTGGGCATGGCCATCCTGACACGACGTACCATTGAATCGCTGCTGGCCGGCACCCTGGTCGGCCTGCTGATGATCGACCCGACCACCGTGATCACCCAAGGATCTGACATCCTGCTCGGCGTGCTGGGCAACGATACCGTCACCTGGATAATTCTGGTCTGCGGCCTGTTCGGAAGCCTGATCGCCCTGCTGGTGAAGACCGGCGGAGTGCTCAGCTTCGGCGACACCATGACCCGGCGCATCCACACCAAGCACCAGAGCCTGCTGACCACCTGGTTCCTGGGCCTGATCATTTTCGTCGACGATTACTTGAATGCCCTGACCATCAGCGCCTCGATGAAGAAGATCACCGACCGCTTCAACATCTCCCGGGAAAAACTGGCCTACATCGTAGACTCCACGGCGGCTCCGGTGTGCATCCTGGTACCCTTCTCCACCTGGGCGGTGTTCTTCGGTGGCCTGCTGGAGGAAAACGACGTGACCGGCAATGGCATGGGCCTGTACATATCGGCCATTCCCTACATGTTCTATGCCTGGGTGGCCGCGGCCATCGTCCCGCTGGTGGCGGTTGGCTTGATTCCCGACATCGGGCCGATGAAGGCCGCCGAGGCCCGTGCCGCCGGCGGCCAATTGATGCCAGCGGGCGTCGACGACGACGCGCTGGAGGTAGACGAGAACCAGCCACGCCCGCACCTGCTAAATTTCCTGTTGCCCATCGCCAGCCTGATCTTCTTCACCTGGTACTTCGATATCGACATCCTGCGCGGCGTGATCGTCGCCCTCGCAGTTACCCTGGTGCTGATCGGCATCCAGCGGCTGCTGAGCTTTCACGATACCTTCGATACCGCCCTCGATGGCTTCAAGGCCATGATCATGCCGCTCGGCACCCTGGTGGCCGGATTCACCCTCAAGGAAGTCAACGACGTGCTGGGGCTGACCGACTTCGTGATCACCACGGTGCAGCCGCTAATGAGCCCGGGGATGCTGCCGGCGGTGGTCTTCGTGACCATGGCCTTCTTGGCCTTTGCTACCGGGTCCTTCTGGGGACTGTTCGCCGTGGCAATGCCCATCGTGCTGCCGCTGGCGTCGAGCATGGATGCCCATATGCCCCTGGTGATCGGTGCGCTGATCTCCGCCAGCGCATTCGGCAGCCACGCCTGCTTCTACGGTGACTCCACTGTGCTGTCCGCCCAGGGCAGCGGCTGCACTCCCATGGCCCACGCCCTGACCCAGTTGCCCTATGTGCTGATTGCCGCAGCCATTGCCACTGTTGTATTCCTGATAGTCGGCCACCTGTGAGAGATGCCATGACAACACACGATCATCTGGGCGTCCCGGCGGGCGCCTCCCACGGGACCCCGGCCGAACAGGGCTTTGCCATGCCGGCCGAGTTTGCCCCCCACGACGCTTGCTGGATGCTCTGGCCACAGCGACCCGACACCTGGCGCTATGGGGCCAAGCCGGCCCAGCTGGCCTTCGCCGAGGTAGCCTGTGCCATCGCCGAGAGCGAGACGGTGTTCGTCGGCGTCAACGACGAACAGTACGAGAATGCTCGCAACCAGCTGCCCGACCATATCCGCGTGATAGAGCTTTCCAGCAACGATGCCTGGATGAGAGACATGGGCCCCACCTTCCTGACCCACCCCGACGGCCGCCTGGCCATGGTGGACTGGGTCTTTAACGCTTGGGGCGGCCTCGAGGGGGGCCTCTACTTTCCCTGGGACAAGGACAAGCGCATCCGCACCAAGATCGCCGAGATGCTGGGCATCCCGCGCTTCGTAGCGCCGGCGGTGATCGAGGGCGGCGCATTCCATGTGGATGGCGAGGGCACCTTGATCACCACCGAGGAGTGCCTACTCAACGCTAACCGCAACCCGGAACTGGACCGCGCCACGATGGAAGCTTTGCTCTGGGACTACCTCGGCGTGGAGAAGGTGATCTGGCTGCCTCGAGGCTGCCACTTGGACGAGACCGATGGCCACGTGGACAACCTCTGCTGCTTCGTCGCCCCAGGCCAAGTAGCCCTGACGTGGTGCGACGACGAGACGGATCCCCAATACACCATCACAAGAGAAGCCCTGAAGGTGCTGGAGGCTGCCCGCGACGCTAGGGGTAGGCCACTGGCCGTGCACAAGCTGCCCCAGCCTGCCCCCCTCTATATCGCCGAGGACGAGGCCAGCGGCCTGGACCGCCTGAGCAGCTCTCATCCGCGCCAGCCAGGTGATCGCATGGCGGGCTCCTATGTCAATTTCTATATCGGCAACTCAGTAGTGGTGATGCCCTTCTTGGACGCCGCCCATGACGAACAAGCCCGTGAGATCCTGCAAGGGCTCTTCCCCGACAAGAGGGTGATCGGAGTGCCGGCTCGGGAGATCTTGCTCGGTGGCGGCAATATCCACTGCATCACCCAGCAGCAGCCGCGGCCCTGAGGGGAGCGATGCTGGAGCGACTGGAGGGGATGCTGCGTGACCTGCTGGTCCGGTGGGGGGTGAGCTGGTTGAATTTGGCGGCGAAGCTGGCCATGTGCATCTGCTATTCGAGATTCCTCCGACCGTGAAGCTTTCCGACCTGGTCAAGAACCTAAAGTCCGTCACAGCCCGCCGGATGCGCAGAGAGTTGGCCGCTGAGATTGGAAGCCCTACTTCTGGAATCGGGCTTATGCCCTGATCAGCGTTGGCGGCCGGCACAACATCGAGACGCTGCTGCGCTACATAGAAAACCAGGACGATCCTCGCAAGCTCGGGCAGCCGCTTGACTAGCGCATCACGCTTCGCGTCGATGCGCAGGATGTGCGGCTGATTTGCTCAATTGCGAGGGAAGCGCGCTTCCAGATCGGCGACCTGCTCGGGGCTCAGGCAGCGCGGGTTTTGGCCGCGCAACAGCAGAAACAGCTTGGCGGTTTCCTCGAGTTCCTCTGTGGCGTAGAGCGCGGCTTCCAGCGTCTTACCCGCGACTACTGGCCCGTGGTTGGCCAACAGGACCGCGCTGTGCTGACCGGCCAGGGAGCCCACGGCGTCGCCCAAGGTAGGGTCGCCGGGGATATGGTAGGGCACCAGCGGCAGCTTGCCGACGCGCATCACGTAGTAGGCGGTGAGCGGCGGGATACAGTCACAAGTGTCGATATCGGGCAGGCAGGAGACCGCCACCGAGTGGGTGGAGTGGAGATGAACGATGGCCTCGGACTGAGGTCTCTCGGCATACATCGCCATGTGCAGGAAGCTCTCCTTGGTCGGCTTGTCGCCGTTTAGCAGACAACCTTCGCGATCCAGGCGCGAGATGCGCGCCGGGTCGAGCCGCCCCAGGCAGGCGTTGGTCGGGGTCATCAGCCAGCCGCCGTCCTCGGTGCGCACGCTGATATTGCCGCTAGAGCCCATGGTCAAGCCACGTTCGAACAGCGACTTGCCGTACACCACGATCTGCTCGCGCAGGCGATTCTCGTCATGTTGGGTCATGTCAGCACCTCGAAGGCCCGTGTGAAGAAGTCGACGCCCCCGGAATTGCCTGATTTAAGCGCCAGCGACAGCGGCGCAGCACGTCCGGCCAGCGGCGCTTGGGTCCAGGGCACGCCGGGGTCGATCTGATGGCCGATGCGCAACTGCCTGATACCCAGCGCAGAAACCACCGCGCCGGAGGTTTCGCCGCCGGCCACCACCAGGCGCCCCACGCCCTCCCCCATCAGGGTTTTCGCCAGGCTGGCCATGGCCTCCTCGACGACTCGCCCCGCAGCCTCCGTTCCCAGCTCCTGCTGTGCCTGCTGGACACGCTCCGGCGACGCCGAGGCAAAGATCAGCAGCGGCTCGTCTGCTCGCGCACCAGATCGGCGTCGCGCATGGGGTTGAGCGGGTGGTGCTCCATCCCGCTGTCGTTGAGCAGCCGATCACCAACGAACAGGTGACCCTGATAGACGGTGCGGTGGTTGGTCGGAAATGCGGGCACCATCACGGTCTGGCGACTGCCCAGTCGCTCCAGCAGGGCATCGCTCACCGGGCCGATATTGCCCACGTCGGTGGAGTCGAAAGTGGAGCAATACTTAAAGAAGAATTGCCGCGCGCCCTGCCTCTTCAGCCACTCCAGCGCTGCCAGGGAGTCCGCGATGGCTTGGTCAACAGGACAGGAGCGCGACTTGAGCGCCACCACCACCGCGTCGACGTCGCCCAGTGCCAGCTCCCCTTTGGGCACGCCGATCACCTGCACACAGCGCATGCCGCCACGCACCAGGTTGTTGGCCAGGTCCGTGGCGCCGGTGAAGTCATCGGCGATCGCCCCTAGGATAATGCTCATGCGGTTACCTCCCGAGTTGCAGTGCTTTGCTTGTTGTCGTCGCCTCAAGGAGCGGGGTGGGACGTGCCGCGCTTGACCCGCGCCAACAGATCCTCCCCGCCGATCTGGCCGCCCTTGAGCACCACCTCCAGCCCGTCGATCGGCGAGTCCGTGGCCACCAGGCGGCACAGATGGCCGCCCTGGGCCTCGTCGAAGGCCGCCAGCTCCAGAGCATCGGCACCGAGTTGGCGCATGGCATGGCTCGAGGTATCACCACCGGCGAAGACGACCCGTTGAATGTCGCCGGCGTCTCGCAGCTCGCGGGTCAGGCGGGCGAAGACCTCACCTACGGCCGTCGCCAGGCGTTCGGTGGAAAGATCAACGATCACATCCGCCTCGCTGCGCGTGGTCGCCACGGCGACATCGCGGCCCTCGCCGAACATCGCCGCCACCTGGCCGGCGAGCCGCCGGGCTAGGCCTGGTGCATCGCGTAACGCCTCCTCGGGCGGCAGCGACAGGACACCACCGCCAAGCGATTCGAAATGCGCCAGTTGGGCGCGGGTCTGTGGCGAACAACTGCCGGACAGCACCAGCAGCCGCGCCACGCCGGGATAGGTAGTGGGCAACGGGGGGCGTTCCATCGTGTCGCGGGTCACGGCTCGGCCCACGGCATCGGCCAGCCCCTGGGCGGCTACCGCCAGCGTGGGGCGGTGATCGGCCAGGCGCAGGATCAACTCGGCAGCCTGCTGCAGCTCAGCCTGATCGGTGGCATCGAGGACCGCGAAGCGTTCCGCCTCGATGGCCGACCACAACGCCTGCCAGCCCCCATCCGCCTGACGATAGTCGAGCAGTGTCACCGCTGCCGGCGCAATTGTCGTCTGCGCGGCCAGATGGCGGCGCAGGTCTGCCTCGGTCATTGGAGTCGAGGGGTGATAGGCCATGGCCGGATTCTGGTCCAGTCGACAGATCTCGCCCTGATAGCGCGTGAACAGGTGGGAAAATGCCGTGAATCGTCCGAAGGCCGGCGTGGCGGGCAACACCGGCAGGGCGCAGCCCGGCCAGCGCTGGCGGGCCAGTTCCATCACGTGGCCGATGCTGCCCACCGTCGGCGACGAGTCGAAGGTCGAGCAGACCTTGAACTGCATGAGCTGGGGGGCAAGCGCCTCGATGACCGCCAGCGCCGGCTCGACCTCCACGGTCATCGCCCCCGGCGCCAGTCCGCGGGCCGTGCCCGCCAGCCCGACCACGTCCAGCTCTGGCGCCATATCGAGAATTGCCTCACGCCCGGCACTGGAGAAGAAAAGCCGGCCGCGCAACCCATGGCGGCTGAACTGTGCCAGGTTTTCTGTCGAACCGGTGAAATCGTCGCCATAGAAGGCCGCCAGCAGTCGCGTCATTGTTGCCTCCCTCCAGTCAGGGGGTCAGGTGCTCTCTCGCACGCTCAGTTCATATCCAATATCGACACGGGATGAGGCGAGCGACCGGCCCTCAAGCCTCGTCAACAGCAACCTCGCCGCCTCCACGCCCATCCCGAAACGCGGCACTGTCACGGTGGTTAGACGCGGCGTCAGGTGCTCGCCCAGCGACAGGCCCAGATAGCCACCGATGGCGATATCCTGCGGCACCCGTATGCCGCGCCTATTGGCTTCCAGGATCGCCCCGGCGGCCAGGTTGTCGTTGGCGAAGTGCATCGCCTCGAGATCGGGACGCGCCTCCAGCGCCTCGAGGAACAACTGCCGGCCCAGTTCATACGACGAGGGCTCGTCATGCTGAAACAGCAGTCCGCTCTCCACCCCGGCGGCCTCCAGCACCTCGCGATGTCCTTCGTAACGCTCACGGGCACGATAATCGCGCGCCATGCCCATGCCGGTCCCCAGGAAGGCAATGCGCCGATAACCCCGATCCAGCAGGTGCTGGGCCATACAGGCCCCGGCGCCGGCGTTATCAATGCCCACGTTCATGTCGATACACGGCTCGCCCAGTTCCATGATCTCGACCACCGGGCGCCCCCAGGCCTTCAGCCGATGCGCGGCGCGCTCGCGATGGCGCAGCCCGGTCAGGATCACCCCGGAGGGCGAATATCCAAGCACCGAGTCGATCAGCGCCGCCTCGCGGTCCAAATCAAAGTCAGTCGAGCCCAGCAACACCTGGTAACCAGCGGCCTCCAGGGTTTGCTGAATGCCGTGTATCACCTCGATAAAGGTCAGGATCGACAGCGACGGGACCACCACTGGAATCACCCGGGTGCCCGCCGAGGCCAGGCCGCCGGCGATCAGGTTCGGCACATAGCCCAGCGCCTCCACCGCGCGGTCGATGCGTTCGCGCAAGCGAGCCGAGACCTTCTCCGGTGTGTTCAAGGCGCGCGACACCGTGATCGGGGCGGCGCCTGCCTCCTTGGCCACGTCTTCGATGGTCACGCGGTTGTTGCCGCGATGCCGGCGCCTTCCCCGCGCGCCCTCCTTGTCAGTCGCCATGCTTCCCCCCTCCAGCCCGGCTCGGGTTCCTTTCAGTCTATCCTATGATGAACATTATGGTAGCGCTACCAAATAACCCGTGCTAGCTTTCTTGGAACAATGACAATCACCGCTTCCCCCTGGGAAGAGGGAAAGGACTGAATACACCGTCGCGTGAAATGAAGCGCAGGGCGCGCAGGAGCCCCAGCTTATGGTTATTAGCTGGGACGGCCGAGCACCGCGGCAACGCAGCGATTCATCCCGCAGGCAGTTATTCAGCGTTTCCAGAGGAGCACGCACATGGCGTCAGTCATATCGCCAGGGGCCATGCCCCGCTTCAGCGCCAGCTATCTCGTCGAAACACCGCTCGACCCCGAGCGTGCCGCCGCGGCCATGGCCGGTGAGCAGTCTTCCGGTACCTTTCTCAAGCTCGCCGGGGAGACCGACGCCCTGCGGGAACGCCACGCCGCTCGGGTCGAAGCGGTGGTACCGCTGGAAACCACGAAGTCGCCGTCACTGCCCGGCGCTCTACCCGGCGAGACCTATCAGCGGGCCGAGGTCACCCTGTCATGGCCGCTCGAGAACATCGGTGCCAGCCTGCCTAACCTGATGGCGACGGTCCTCGGCAACCTCACCGAATTGCGCGAACTCTCCGGCTTTCGGCTCACGGACGTCGCCCTGCCGGACGAGTTCATCGAAGCGATGCCAGGGCCTCAGTTCTCCATCCCTGGCACGCGGCTCCTCGCCGGCGTGGATCACGGCCCGCTGATCGGCACCATCATCAAGCCTAGCGTGGGCCTATCGCCCGAGGACACGGCGGACCTGGTCCGCCAACTGGTCGAGGCCGGTATCGACTTCATCAAGGATGACGAACTGATCGCCGATCCCCCCTATTCGCCGCTGGCCGAGCGTGTCCCCGCGATCATGCGGGTGATCGAGGAGCACGCCCAGTGCACCGGGCGAAAGCCCATGTACGCCTTCAACATCACCGGTGAAATCGATGAGATGCGCCGGCGCCACGACCTGGTCCGCGACCATGGCGGCACTTGCGTCATGGCCAGCGTCAACTGGATAGGCATGAGCTCACTGGTGGCGTTGCGGCGTCATGCGCAACTGCCGATCCACGGCCACCGCAATGGTTGGGGGTTGTTCTATCGCCACCCGCATCTCGGTATCGACTACCGCGCCTACCAGGCATTGCTGCGCCTGGCTGGGGCCGACCATCTGCATGTCAACGGCCTGGCCAGCAAGTTCGTCGAGGCCGATAGCTCAGTGATCGACTCGGCCTTGGCCTGCCTCACCCCGTTGCTCGAGACGTCGAACCGCGACGATCGTGCCATGCCGGTATTCTCTTCGGCCCAGACCATCCATCAGGCGCCTGCCACCTACGCGGCGCTGCGTTCTACCGACCTGATATACACCTGCGGCGGCGGCATCATGGGCCATCCCAGTGGCGTGGCCGCCGGCTGCCATAGCATTCGCGCCGCCTGGGAGGCCACCGTAAGCGGTGCCACACTGGAGGAGCACGCCACACAGGAACCCGACCTCGCGGTCGCGTTGCGGGCCTATCCAAGCCCGTTTTCAGGATGAATCGGCGTTCATGCAAACCAAGCTCATCAACCGCACAAGGGTAACCAGCATGAAGACAATAAAAGCAAGCGGCATCGCCTTCGCCGGCCTCTTCACCTTAGGTGTCACAGCCAACGCCTCGGCCGAAGACATTGCAATCGCCATCCACGTCGAACCCTCGCACGCCATGTTCAAGGTGGGCGAGCGACTCAAGGAAAGCATCGAGGAACAGACCGACGGCGATTTCTCGGTCACGTTATTGGGGACCGAAGTGGGCGGAGAGCGTGACCATCTCGAGGGCGCCAGCTACGGCGAATACAACATAGCCTTGGGTGGCTCCATGCCCATGACCCTGTACGCCGAGGAGTTCGCCGCCGCCGACCTTCCCTTCGTCTACAGCTCCAGCGAACAGGCCCGCGAAGTCTACACCGGCGAGACCGGCGAGCTGCTCAACGAACAGCTGATCGCCAACGGCAACATGCGCTTGGTTGGGCTATCCGCACGCAACCCTCGCAATTTGACGTCCAACTTCCCTGTCGAGACGCCGGAGGACGTCCAAGAGGTACGTATGCGGGTGCCTGAGATCGCCCCCTGGATCCAGATCTGGGAAGAGATCGGCGCCCTGCCCAGCCCCATCGCCTGGCCCGAGGTCTACACCTCGCTACAGACCGGCGTGATCGAGATGCAGGAGAACCCGGTCGACCTGATCCATGCCGGCAAGATCTTCGAGGTGCAGAGCCACATCAACCGCACCGAGCATGTCTATTCCTTCTTCCACTGGCTGATGAACGAGGACTTCTACCAAGGGCTTTCGGAGGAGAACCGGGAAATCATCATTGGCGCAATAGAAGAGGCCACCAGTTGGGGTAACGATATGGTTGCCGATGGCCAGGCTGAGCTCTACGAGGAACTCAAGGGACTCGGCATGACCGTGGTCGAGCCGGATGTGGCCGCCTTCCGCAGCGCTGCTGAACCCGCCATTCGCGACATCGCTGAAAGCTATCACCCCGCGGTACGCGAGTACGTGCTGTCACTGGTCGAATGAACAGCAGGGCGATCCGCCGCCACCGGTGGGTCGCCCCCTCCCCATAATCACGCACCCCGCTCTCGGAGGCGCCCGTGAAAACCACGGATCGCATTACCCGTGCCCTCGACCTTTTCTGGAAATTGCTGACCGGCGTGGTCATGACGGCATTCGCTCTGATGCTGGTCATCATGGCCATCCAAGTCATCTCGCGCTACGTCCTAGGCATCGCAGTGTCATGGACAGACGAAGCCTCGCGCTACCTGTTCCTGGCCGAAATCTTCCTGGGCTCGGTGCTCGCGCTGCGTTACCAGGAACACATCCGCATCACCATCGTCACCGACATCCTTAGCCCGTCACTGCGCAACATCGCCGCCAGTGTGGCGGACGTTATCTGCCTGTTGGTGCTGCTGATGCTGGTGGTCGGAGCCTGGAACATGATGGACCGCACGGCCGGCGTCATGGCCAGCACCTTTCGCATGAGCTTTTCCTACATCTACCTGATACAGATGATTTCCGCGCTGCTGATGATCGGGCTGCTGCTCGGCGACCTCTACCGGCGAATCGCTGGCGGCCCCACCATCACCGAAGAAGGCAGGAGTGATTAATCATGGAAGTCTTCGTCATCATGTTCGTCGGCCTGATCATTCTGCTGATGCTGGGGGTACCGGTGGCATTCGCCATGATCGCCTCCTCGGCCCTGGTACTGGGTTATACCCGCGGCTTCGACGCCATCCCCATGGAGATGATCTCCCAGCGCACACTGTACGGGGTCAACAGTTTCACCCTACTGGCCATCCCCGCCTTTCTGCTCATCGGCCGCTTGATGAACAGCGCCGGAATCTCCGATCGCGTCTTCGATGTCGCCCGGACCATGGTCGGCCACCTCAAAGGTGGACTGGGGCATGTCAACGTCGTCGCCAGCATGCTGTTCGCGGGCATGTCGGGCTCGGCCGTCGCCGATGCCGGCGGGCTGGGAGCGCTGGAGATCAAGGCGATGGAAGACGACGGATATCCGACCGGCTTCAGCGCCGCCGTCACCGCCAGCTCGGCGACCATCGGCCCGATCATTCCGCCCAGCATCCCCGCCGTCATCTACGGGGCCCTGGCCAATGCCTCGATTGCTGCCATCTTCCTGGCCTCGATCATCCCCGGTTTGTTCATGGGGCTGGGATTGATGGCGATGGTCGCCATCATCTCGCATCGGCGCGGGTTCCCCACCCGGCCCAGGGCGCGCCTGAGCGAATTCACCCTCGCCATCACGCGGGGGCTGCTCCCTATGCTGACGCCTCTTATCATTATCGTGGGCATTCTTTCGGGCGTATTCACCCCCACCGAGGCCTCGGTTGTCGCACTGCTCTATTGCCTGATCATTTCGTTTCTGGTCTATCGTTCGATCAGCATCCGGGAATTCCTGGAGATCCTGCGCGCCACCGCCATCGATACTGCTGCGCTGCTGTTCATCATCGCCGGCAGTGCACTGTACAGCTGGGTCCTGGCACGTTACCAGGTCACCGCCCTTGTAGCCGACTTCCTGCTCGCCACCGTGACCAACCCGCTCTCGTTGCTGCTGCTGCTGGCCTTGTTCATCCTGCTGATCGGACTGTTCATCGATTCGGTGCCGGCGCTATTCCTGCTCACTCCCCTACTGGTCCCGGTGGTGGTGCAGTACGGCATCGACCCGGTGCATTTCGGGGTGATCATGATCTTCACCCTGATGATCGGGTTAATCACGCCGCCCGTCGGCACCGTGCTGTTCACCATACAGAAGATCACCGGCATGTCCTTTGCCGGCCTGGTACGAGAGACGCTGCCGTTCTACATCCCGCTGCTGCTGGTGTTGCTTATCATCATCTGTTTCCCAGCTGTGGTGATGTTCCTTCCAGACCTGGTACTCAACTAACTGACTCCACGACCTGAAACCATAAGGAGATTCACCCCATGTCCGTACTGATCACGGGAGGACTCGGCCACGTCGGCTCCTGGGTAGCCTACCAACTGGCCAAGCAAGGCAAGCGGATCATCATCGCCGACATGGCCGCCGGCCACTTCGACCGCCTGGGGCTCGACTACCTGGAGGAGGTGCGCGACCAGCTGGTGCTGGAAAGTGTTGACGTGCTCGACTATCACAGCATGTTTGAGCTAATGCTGCGCCATCGCGACGATCTAGAAGGCGTGATCCACGGCGTTTCTGTCATCGCCGGGCCGCACTTCCAGCAGCGCCCCTTCAAGCACATCTCGATCAATGCCACCGGCACCCTCAACGTGTTCGAGATTTGTCGCATCCTGGGCATCGACAAAGTCGTCAACATGAGCTCCGGTGCAGTCTATGGCGATGCCCCGGGGCCACAGAACGAAGCGACCCCCTACAAGGCTACGGATCTCTACGGCGCTACCAAAATCTCGGCTGAGCTCTACGGCCTGCAGTACAGCGACACCTATGGCATGGACGTGCGCAATGCGCGGCTGTTCTTTGTCTACGGCCCCGGCAAGCGTCCGTCTCATATGCATAAGGTCTACCAGGCGCTATTCGGCCCCCTGGAAGGGCTTGACGATATCCAGGCGCCCAACGGCTCCGAGCAGGCCCTGGACTGGACCCATGTGCACGATACGGCGGCCGGCATCGTCAAGTTGTTCGAGAAGGACAGCGTCGTCCACCGCAATTTCAACATCTCCAGCGGGGTCCCCGTCGACCACCTGCAAATCGTCGAGCACGTCGCCGATATCACTGGCAAGCGCGCCAGCGTCACGCTCGGCCCTGGCCCCTTCGTGGTCAGGGGCACGCCGCTGGACATCACCCTGGCCCAACAGGAACTCGGCTTCACTCCCAAGTTCACGGACATCCGCGAAGGCATCCGCGACTACTGGCAGTGGCTGAAAGCCAACGCCGACTGAGGGGGCCAAGCCCTCCCTGCGGTGGCCCCCATTCGCTGAACCACCTGACAGGCGAGCTAAGCCCTGATATCAGCCAGCAATCGTGGACGGGTACATCAGGCGACGCAGCCTCTGGCGAGGCAACCCACCAAGACGATGACGCCGCTCAGGTGAGAGGCATCGGTGGTGTTGCCTGCAGCATGAGCGTCAGAACGAGACGTCGAACACCAGCGGGACGATGGTGTAGAGCGCCACCATGATCACCAGCAGGCCGATCACGTTGAGCCAGATGCCGGCGCGGAACATGTTCTTGATCGGCAGATCCCCGGCGGCGAAGGGCATCGCGTTGGATGGTGTCGCCACTGGGAGCATGAAGGCGCAGCTGGCGGCGAAGGTCACCACGATGGTCATCAAAAAGGGCTCGATGCCCAGGCCGACGGCAATGCCTCCCATGATCGGGAACAAGACGGACGCCGTGGCGGTGTTGCTGGTCAGCTCGGTCAGCTCGGTCAGCAGGATGTATCGGGTCGGAGGGGGGCTAGCCCTGAGGGATCCCCACGAATTCATCGATATCCACCACTTTCATGCTGAGCACTGGCCTCTTGCTGGATGAGGTCGGCCAGATCATGGAGCCGCGATCCAGATGGCAGACACGGCAGATGCAATATTATTTCATGCCCAACACGCCAGAGCGATAAGATCGAGCGCGATCTAATGCTGTTGATCTGAAACTGCTTACTCTGTCCATCATGTCGGACCTTCAGCCCGCACGCTAGTATCACTAGGCTGGGCAACATGGCGATCATCAACAAAATTTCGATTCGCCGCACGCAGGACATAATATCGGCCTCGGTAGTCTACTGGTGACCAGTCCACCAGGATACGTGGGTGCCTCATCCTACCGATGTACAGGCGCGCCACATGCCAATAGAACAACGGTCGCTCCTGCTGAAAATGAGGATTGCCGAGCAATCTATCCATGCGCTTAATGGCATGCTTGGGAGTAGTGTCGCCCGGTAGATGACGCCCCAAGGCGGTGAGCCCCAGGCGCTGTCCAGCCAGCAGTGCCTGCACGCTATCAAGAACAGCGTTCAGGCGAAGGGAATGGATGACCTGGGCTGAATCCGACAATATCTTGTGCAATTCGGGTCATCTGCATGGGCTCCTCGGCATAATGATGGTTTGGCGATTAACAACATGCCTGCCCATATAGACTTTTTTTAAACTTAATATGCTGATTTTCTCATTTTATTCCTAGGGATCCCTTAGGGACGTTCCCCGATTTCCCGCCCGCTAGGCGCCTCGACCGGCGGTGAAGGTTTGGCGTGGATGAAGATCGCTGTCGAGCAAGGTCACGTCGGCATCATGCCCAGCGTAAGCGGCCATTCCGGCAGAAGGTCCGGTAGACTAAAGCATTATGTTCGCTTACGAACAGATGAGCCGCCATTGGTTGCGTAGAGTGACATCAAATATTGTGAAGGGACTGCCTGTTACAGGAAATTTCATCATTCGGAAGGAGAAGGTGATGTCACATCTTATGGATCTAAGTGCGTATGAGTTCGGAGGTGCTAGCAATAATAACCATCTGGCAGACTTGGACGAATTCGGGTCAAACCCGGGCGGACTGAATGCCAAGATATATATACCGGCGGATTTGCCCGCCGGTGCACCGCTCGTCGTCGTTCTACATGGTTGTAAACAGACAGCAGCGAAGTACGACGAGGGTGCCGGCTGGTCTGAAATTGCTGACCAATATGGCGTTGCATTGCTTTTTCCCGAGCAGCGGCGCTTGAACAATTGGCTTCTAGGTTTCAATTGGTTCAAGCCTAGCGACAGCAATCGCGGCGCTGGCGAGCCACTCTCCATTCTTCATATGGTTGAACAAGTGGTCAGAGATCATGGCATCGACCCCGAGCGTATCTTCATCACAGGATTGTCCGCAGGCGGCGCCATGACGTCGGTCATGCTTGCGACCTACCCGGAAATCTTTGCTGGCGGCGCCATCATCGCCGGTTTGCCTTATGGCAGTGCCTACACAACCTTGGCGGCACTACGCCGAATGAAGGGTCGCGGATCCCCGACAGCACAACAGCTTGAAACACGGCTGCGTAATGCCTCGGCGCATGAGGGGCCTTGGCCAACACTGTCGGTCTGGCATGGAAGCTGTGACCATACGGTTGATGCCTCGAACGCCAACGCAATCCTCGGGCAGTGGCGAGCGCTTCATGATCTTGAGAAAAAGCCATCTAGTACACACATCATCAATGGCTATCCCCGGCGAGTATGGAGTGATGTCGAGGGTCACGATCTTATTGAAGAATACAATATTAGCGGGATGGGACACGGCACACCGCTGAAAACGCATGGTAAAAAGAGTTACGGCTCGAGAGGCGCGTTCATGCTTGATGTGAATATCTCTTCCACGCGTCACATTGCTGACTTCTGGGGCTTGAGTGCAGCGTGAAGTGCTCCAATTGGAGCGGACACCCCTATAAGCCTCATAATGGAGGCAATGAAGGCATTCATGACCAAGAAGACTCGACGTCGGTTTTCCGATGAATTCAAGGCGGATGTGGTGAGCCTGGTGATCCTGAATTCAAGCAACAAGCGCAGCACCTGCGGTATTCAGCCCCAAGAGGATCGACACCTGGAGCTTGTTTAAATCACCGCCGGTGGATCACACGCGGCGGCGAGAAGCATTGGTCAGATCACAGCACCATGGCCGCAACCCAACCAAAGACCACTAGCGGAATGTTGTAGTGCAGGAAAGTCGGCACCACGCTGTCCCATATATGATCATGCTGGCCATCGGCATTGAGGCCGGCGGTGGGGCCAAGCGTCGAATCCGAGGCGGGCGAACCGGCATCCCCCAGAGCGGCAGCGGTGCCAACCAAGGCCACGGTAGCGAGCGGCGAGAAGCCGAAGTTGAGCGCCAATGGGACGTAGAGAGAGGCAATGATCGGAATCGTCGAGAAGGACGAGCCGATGCCCATGGTGATGAACAAGCCGACCAGCAGCATGATCAGCGCCGCCAGTCCCTTGTTGTCACCGATCATCTCGGTGGAGCTCGTTACCAATCCTTCGACCTCACCACTGGCCTGCATCACACTGGCGAAGCCGGCCGCGGTGATCATGATGAAGCCAACCAAGGCCATCATGCGCATGCCTTCGGTGAAGATGCCGTCCTGCTCATGCCAGCGAAAGACACCGCTCAACGAGAGCACAGCGAAACCGAAGATACCGCCCAGCACCATCGAGCCGGTGTAGAGCTGTACCGCTACCGTGCCGACCAGCGCGATGGCGAGTACGGCCTTCTGCCAGCCCTTCAGATGCTGCGCCGCCTCGGCAGGCGTCTCGTCACCGTGCGCCAAGTCACGGTCTTCATACTTACGCCCTTTCCGGTAGCTGATCAGCACTGCTACGGCGAGGCCCAGCGCCATGCCCCCGATGGGAATCACCATGGCCATCGGCACCATCTGGCGCGTCACCTCAAGACCCAGCTCGGCGCCGCTCTCATTGAGGTTGGTCAGCAGGATGTCGTTGAGGAAGATGGCACCGAAGCCTACCGGCAGCAGCATGTAGGGCGCGGTGATGCCGAAGGTGATCACGCAGGCGACCAAGCGACGATCAAGCTGAAGATGGTTCATCAGCTTGAGCAGCGGCGGCACCAGTACCGGAATGAAGGCGATGTGCACCGGGATCAGGTTCTGGGAACTGACCGCCGCGGCCAGCAGCGCGGCCAGAAGCGTATAGGTCACCATGCGCCGGCTGCTGCCCGACTCGTCGATATGAAAGCGGCGAATGGCACGATTCGCCATCACCTCGGTGATCCCCGAACGAGAAAGCGCCACGGCGAAGGCGCCCAGCACGGCATAGGCGAGCGCCACGGTCGCGCCGTTGCCTAGGCCATCGTTGAAGGCATCGAGGATCTCATTGATCGGCATGCCAGCATAGAGACCGCCCACCAGAGTGGCGACGATCAGGGCAAAGACCACGGAAACGCGGGCAAGACTCAGGCCGACCATCACCAGGATGGCCAGGACGATTGCATTCATGGAAAACCTGCTTTGTCGTTGGAGTTGAATGCGATGACTGCTCCACGGCCCGGTGCCGTGGAGCAGCACCAGGCGTATCAGTGCTGGCTGGGCAGCGTGCCGGGGCGAGCCAGAGGGCTCAGGGTACGGGCGGCGAGCAGCTCACTGGCGGCTTCGATGTCCGGGGCGAAGAAGCGGTCCTGCTCGTAGTGGCTAACCCGCTCGCGAAGCAGCTGCCTGGCCCGCTCCAGCGCCTCGGTGCTCGTCAGGCCGTGGCGCATGTCGAGCCCTTGGCAGGCGCCCAGCCACTCGATCGCCAGGATGCCGCGCACGTTGTCGGCCATCTCCCAGAGGCGCTTGCCGGCGGCAGGCGCCATGGAGACATGGTCCTCCTGATTGGCCGAGGTGGGCAGGCTGTCGACGCTATGGGGGTGCGCCAGGGCCTTGTTCTCGCTGGCAAGCGCCGCCGCGGTGACCTGAGCGATCATGAAGCCCGAATTGACCCCGCCATTCTCCACCAGGAAAGGCGGCAGCTGGGACATGTGCTTGTCCATCATCAGCGAGATGCGACGCTCGGCCAGCGAGCCCGTCTCGGCGATGGCCAGTGCCAGATTGTCGGCCGCCATGGCGACCGGCTCGGCGTGGAAGTTGCCACCGGAGATGATGTCGTCGTCTTCGGCAAACACCAACGGGTTATCCGAGACCGCATTGACTTCCACCGCCAGCACCTCGGCCGCCTGACGGAGCTGGGTCAGAACGGCACCCATCACCTGGGGCTGGCAACGCAGCGAGTAGGGATCCTGGACCTTGTCACAGTCGGCGTGGGAATCGCCGATGGCACTCCCCTCCCCCAGCAGGTGCCGATAGGCTGCTGCGGCGTCGATCTGGCCGCGCTGGCCACGGACCTCATGGACCCGGGCGTCGAAAGGCGAGCGAGAGCCCAGGGTAGCCTCCACGGTCAGTGACCCACATACCGTGGCCGCAGCGAACAGGTCCTCGCCGTCGAAGAGACCGCGCAGTGCATAAGCAGTGGAGACCTGGGTGCCGTTGAGCAGGGCCAGACCCTCCTTGGGAGCGAGCTCCATCGGGGCGAGCCCGGCGATCTCAAGAGCGTCTCGAGCCGAGACCCATTCGCCCTGATACCGAGCCTTTCCCTCTCCCAGCAGTACCACGCTCATATGGGCCAAGGGGGCGAGATCCCCTGACGCCCCGACGGATCCCTTGACCGGGATATGCGGGTAGACCTCGGCATTGATGAGTGCGACCAGGGCATCGAGCACCTCTCGACGGATGCCGGAGAACCCGCGCGCCAGGCTGTTCACCTTGAGCACCATGATCAGCCGCACCAGGCTGTCATCCAGGGCCACCCCGACACCGGTGGCGTGGGAGAGCACCAGGGACCGCTGCAGCGCCTCGAGGTCCTCGTTGGCGATACGGGTCTGGGCCAGCAGCCCGAAGCCGGTGTTGATGCCATACACAGTGCGGTTCTCGGCGATCACCCGGTTGACGCAGTCGACCGACTTGCCGATATCAGCATCGGCACTGGTCGGCAGGCTGACGCTGACAGGCTCCTGGAAGACCTGGCGCGCCTGCGCCAGGGTCATCGTGCCGGGCTGAATCTCGAGATGGGCCATCGGGAAGTCTCCTGTTAGTTGTTCAGCATCGGCAGGTCGAGGCCGTTTTCACGGGCACATTCCTTGGCGATCTCGTAGCCGGCATCGGCGTGACGCATGACGCCGGTACCCGGATCGTTGCGCAATACTCGGCCCACGCGGGCGTGGGCGTCATCGGTGCCGTCGCAGACGATCACCACGCCGGAATGCTGGGAGTAGCCCATGCCTACACCGCCGCCATGGTGCAGCGACACCCAGGTGGCGCCACCGGCGGTGTTGAGGAGGGCATTGAGCAGCGGCCAGTCGGACACGGCATCGGAGCCATCCCGCATCGCCTCTGTCTCGCGGTTGGGGCTGGCCACCGAGCCGGAGTCCAGGTGGTCGCGCCCGATCACGATCGGCGCCTTGAGCTCGCCGTTCTTGACCATCTCGTTGAAGGCCTGACCCAGGCGGGCGCGGTCCTTGAGGCCGACCCAGCAGATGCGCGCCGGCAGGCCCTGGAAGCTGATACGCTCGCGCGCCATGTCGAGCCAGTTGTGGAGGTGCGAGTCGTCGGGGATCAGTTCCTTGACCTTCTGGTCGGTCTTGTAGATGTCCTCGGGGTCACCGGAGAGCGCCGCCCAGCGGAACGGGCCGATGCCCTGGCAGAACAGCGGACGGATATAGGCCGGCACGAAGCCCGGAAAGTCGAAGGCATTCTCGACGCCCTCCTCCATCGCCATCTGGCGGATGTTGTTGCCGTAGTCGAAGGTGGGCACGCCCATCTTCTGGAGGTCGAGCATCGCCTGGACATGTACCGCCATGGACTGCTTGGCGGCCTTGACGGTGGCCTCGGGCTCGGCCTTGCCGCGCGCCACATACTCCTCCCAGGTCCAGCCGGAGGGCAGGTAGCCATGCAGGGGGTCGTGGGCGCTGGTCTGGTCGGTGACCATGTCCGGCTTGACGCCCCGCTTGACCAGCTCGGGCAGCACGTCGGCAGCATTGGCGCACAGGCCGATGGAGATCGCCTTGCCCTCGGCGGTGTAGCGCTCGATGCGGGCCAGGGCATCGTCCAGGTCCTCGGCCTGCTCGTCGAGGTAGCGAGTGCGCAGGCGGAAATCGAGGCTGCTCTGCTGGCACTCGATGTTGAGTGAGCAGGCACCGGCGAGGGTGGCGGCCAGCGGCTGGGCACCGCCCATGCCACCGAGGCCGGCGGTCAGGATCCAGCGCCCCTTGAGCTGGCCGTCATAGTGCTGGCGCCCTGCCTCGACGAAGGTCTCGTAGGTGCCCTGCACGATGCCCTGAGAGCCGATGTAGATCCACGAGCCGGCGGTCATCTGGCCATACATCATCAGGCCCTTGCGATCCAGTTCGTTGAAGTGCTCCCAATTGGCCCAGGCCGGCACCAGGTTGGAGTTGGCGATCAGCACGCGCGGCGCGTTCTTGTGGGTCTCGAAGACGCCCACCGGCTTGCCCGACTGCACCAGCAGGGTCTGGGTATCCTCCAGGCGCTGCAGGGTCTCGACGATCTTGTCGTAGCACGCCCAGTCGCGAGCGGCACGGCCGATGCCGCCATACACCACCAGGTCCTCGGGGCGCTCGGCCACGTCCGGGTGCAGGTTATTCATCAGCATGCGCAGCGGGGCCTCGGTGAGCCAGCTCTTGCAGCTGCGCTCGGGTCCGGTGGGAGCGGCGATCTTGCGGGAGGGGTCGTGACGCTTGTCTTGCTGGGTCATGGCGTATGGCCTCTGGAGTCTCGATGGATTGTCGTGGTCGTGGAGCCGTCGGCTCTCAGTCATTCAGGGTCAGCAGATGCACGAGGCGAGCTGCCGCCCTGGCGGTGCGGCCGTCGATATCACGGCCGGGGTTGAGCTCCGCCAGGTCGGCCAGGCGCAGCTTGCCGCTATCTCGAATGCTCTCGATCAGCGGCTCGATCAGGGCGAGCGCAACGCCGCGGGCGGCCGGGGCGCTTACCCCGGGGGCCTCGGCGGCAGGCAGCACGTCCAGATCGATGGTCAGGTAGAGGTGGTCGCAGTCGCGGAGGAAGTCCGCCAGGTCCTGCTCGATGTCGGTCAGACGCGGCGCGGTGATGTCTCGATCCTCACGCACCATCACGCCAAGCTCGTCGGCACGGTTGAACAGCGCTCGCGTATTGGCCGCCCGGCTCACCCCAAGGCAGGCATAGCGGAATGGCCAGCCGCGCTGAGCACAGTCTTCAGCGATCTGCGCGAAGGGCGTGCCCGAAGAGCGCACATGCCGGGGGTCGCGCAGATCGAAATGGGCATCCAGGTTGACGATGCCGACGCGTGGCGCCGTCTCGCCGTTGGCCGCCAGATGCTGGGCGAGCCCTGACCAGCTGGCATAGGCCACCTCATGGCCGCCACCCAGCACGATGGGCAGGTGCCCCTCGCCCAGCAGCGGGGCGAGGCGGTCGGCCAGCGCCTGCTGAGCGACTTCCATGGCGTCGCCTTCACAGCGCACGTCACCGGCGTCATAGGCAGGCCCCTGTCGGTGCCAGGCCAGCGGCGCCAGGGCGCGACGCAGCGCGGCAGGGCCATCGGCGGCACCCACACGCCCCTGGTTGCGCGCCACGCCGGCATCGCAGGCGAACCCCAGCAGCGCACAGCCGGGGGTGCCGCCCTCGGCCAGCGGCTGAATCTTCTGGTGCCAGCGCTCGCTGCCGGGCTCGTGATCGGTGCGCCCCTGCCACAAGGTGCGGTCGAAATCCTGGTGAAGCGACGTATCAGACGGCATGGGTCAGCTCCCCCTGAAACAGACGCTGACGCAGGCGACCGGGCTGGACGGCATAAGCCAGTGCGGCCGGGGTGTCGACATTCCAGACACACAGGTCGGCGGCGGCCCCTTCCTGGATCCGCCCCTCTCCCCTGAGTCCGAGGGCGGTCGCGCCATGGGCGGTCATGCCGGCCAGTGCCTCCTGGGGCGTCAGGCGGAACAGGGTGCAGGCCAGGTTGAGCATCAGGGTCGGCATGAACAGCGGCGAGCTGCCCGGGTTGGCGTCGGTGGCCACGGCCATGGGCACGCCGGCCTCGCGCAGTGCCGCGATGGGCGGCTGCTGCGTCTCGCGCAGGGTGTGGAAGGCCCCCGGCAGGATCACGGCGACACTACCGGCCTTGCGCATGGCGGCGATCCCGGCCTCATCGAGGTACTCGATATGATCGGCGGAGAGTGCCCCGTGACGGGCCGCCATCGCGGTGCCACCCAGGTTCGAGAGCTGCTCGGCGTGGGCCTTGATCGGCAGGCCATGCGCTTCGGCGGCCTCGAAGACCCGCTCGCACTGCGCCACCGAGAAGGCGATCTTCTCGCAGAAGACATCGACGGCATCGGCAAGGCCTTCGCTGGCGGCTGCCGGGACCATCTCCTGGCACACCAGGTCGATATAGCCGTCGCTGTCATCCTTGAATTCCGGCGGCAGCGCATGGGCACCCAGCAGGGTCGTCACCACTCGCACGGGGAGCGCCTCGCCGAGACGGCGCGCCACGCGCAACATCTTCAGCTCGTCGCCGACCGTCAGGCCGTAGCCGGACTTGATCTCCACGGTGGTGACACCGTCGGCGATCAGCGCCTCGAGGCGCGGCCTGGCCAGCTCGAGCAGTTCGTCCTCGCTGGCTTCCCGGGTGGCTGTCACGGTGCTCAGGATGCCGCCGCCACGCCGGGCGATCTCTTCATAGCTGGCCCCTTCCAGGCGCGCCTCGAATTCATCGGCACGGGAACCGCCAAACACCAGGTGGGTATGACAGTCCACCAGGCCGGGGGTCATCACGCCGCCGCGGCCCATGTCGTGGCAACCTTCCGCCAGCCCTTCATCGAACTCCCGCATCGGCACCAGCGACGCGACCCGCGCCCCGTCGGTGATGACGGCCATGGGCTCGGGCAGCGTGTGCAGCCCATCGAAGACGTTCATCTCGCGCCATAGACGACGCGTAGGGGTGGTATTCGACATGGAGGCCTCCTCCGGGTGGCTCAACAGATGCAGACTCAATGTATATACAATTAAGCCCAGCACGCGGGAGCACGTCAAGCCACCTTCCCAAGAGGCCAACAGGGAGAAGCGGCGCGCTCGAAAAGGCGAAAACCTAAATAACCCTTTATAAACATAATCATGAATAGGACTCTCGAGCTACACCCCATCTGTCATCGATCAGGCATTAGACTAATGTCTAGCTTGGATAGCTAGGCGGAGGCACCGGCTTGCCTTATTTTATTGTATATACATATCGAGGCAGGACGCCTATCCCGACCCAGTCACCGCACGTCACAAGACAAGAGGTATGCCCATGAATCGCCTGGACCCCCTGGCACGGCAACCCGCCGCTGCCGCCACCCTTCTCAAGCTTTTCCTGCCCAGTGCCCTGGGCATCCTGATCTTCTTCATACCCATCGAAATCTCAGGAAAGCGCACCATCCCCCTGGACCATATGGTGACCGGCGCACGCGCACTGCTAGGGGAGGCCAGCGGGCTCTATGCCCTGGCGCTGATTGTTGCCGGCGCGGCCTATCCGCTGGTCCGCGGCTACTGGAACCGCAACCTCACCGAGCGCATCTTCACGGTGCTGAAGATGGCCGGTGTCGTCGCCGCGGTGATGGCACTGACAGGATGGGGGCCGGCCTTCCTGCATGAGCCGGACATGCTGCCCTTCCTGTTCGACAAGCTGGTGATTCCGGTGGGCCTGATCGTGCCAATCGGCGCCATCTTCCTGGCGCTGCTGATCAGCTACGGCCTTCTGGAACTGATCGGCGTGCTGGTGCAGCCGGTGATGCGCCCCATCTGGCGCACGCCGGGCCGATCGGCGATCGACGCCGTGGCCTCCTTCGTGGGCAGCTACTCCATCGGCTTGCTGATCACCAACCGGGTCTATCAGGCCGGGCAGTATTCGGCGCGGGAGGCGGCCATCATCGCTACCGGCTTCTCCACGGTCTCGGCCACCTTCATGATCATCGTGGCCAAGACCCTCGACCTGATGGCCGTGTGGAACCTCTACTTCTGGCTGACCCTGCTGATCACCTTCATCGTCACCGCGGTGACCGTGCGGCTACCGCCGCTCTCACGAATGGATGACAGCGCCGCGGATGGCGAGCCACAAGCGGTACCCGGCAAGCGCCTCACCACGGCCTGGCAGACCGGCCTGGAAGTCGCCGAGAAGGCCCCGAGCCTGCATCGCAGCGTGGCACTCAACTTCAAGGAAGGGCTGGTGATGGCGATCAGCATCCTGCCATCGATCATGTCGGTGGGGCTGCTGGGCCTGCTGGCTGCCAAGTACACGCCGCTGTTCGAATGGCTGGGCTGGCTCTTCTACCCCATCGTGGCGATGTGGGGCGTGGCGGATGCGGCCGCCCTGGCGCAAGCCTCCGCCGCCGGACTCGCCGAGATGTTCCTGCCGGCGCTGCTGATGGCAGAGGCCGAGTTTGCGGCTCGCTTCGCCGCCGGTGTGGTGTCGGTGTCCGCCGTGCTGTTCTTCTCGGCCTCGATCCCCTGCATCCTCTCCACCAGCATTCCGCTGTCGGTGGGTCGCATGCTGGTGGTGTGGTTCATCCGTGTGTCCCTGAGCCTGCTGCTGGCAGTCCCGACCGGCTATCTGGTGCAGACACTGGCCGGCTGACACTGCCGTCAATCGCGTATACGCAAACGGCCGGGAATCCCGGCCGTTTGCGTTGGTAATGAATGACGGTCCGCTCAATTCGGCGCGCGATGCATCGAAGAGCGCAGCTTGTAGCGTTCGCCAGGATGGAGCAGCCGCGCATAGCTGATCAGATGCTCACCGGACCAGGTACGCCGAATCATGCTCAGGCAGGGGCAGACCGTATCGATGGCCAGCCACTCGGCAGCCTGATGGTCGGGCAGGACCGCCTCGACGATGTGTTCCACATCGGTGATGGGGCAGGCGGCCACCAGCACCTCGTTGGGCGTGTGGCGGGAGAAGTCGGTGTCGAGATAATCCGGGACCCAGCGCGGATTGACGAAACGCCTCTCGAGCTGGAGCGGCACATCGTTCTCGAGGTGAAGGATCAGGGTGTGGAAGACACGGCTGCCGAGCCGCACTCCGAGACGTAGCGCCACCTCGTCATCGGCGTCGATCGCTTCGCAGGTCAGCACCTCGTTGCCATACCGATGCCCCCGAGACCGTACCTCCTCAGCGATGTTGTACACCTCGACCAGTGATGACTCTGCCTTGCGATCGGTGACGAAGGTGCCAAGCCCCGACTGGCGTGTCAGGTAACCCTTCTGGACCAGGTCGCGAATCGCCTTGTTGGCGGTCATGCGGCTGACCTGGAAATCCCGGGCCAGCTGCTCCTCCGGGGGAATCTGGTGATGGGCTGGCCACTCACCACTGGTGATCTTGTCGAGCAGGTGCTGCTGGATCTGCTGATAGAGAGGCGGCGTGCTGGCCATGGGCATCCTTGGGCGAGACCAATGTATATACAATCGCAGTATACCTATCGCAGAAAGACTGTCCATCTCCAGTTTCTTAGAAGTACTGCATCTACAATCTCTATAGCTACCCTTGCTCTGTACTTCTTCACTATGTTGTTTTTAGTCCTATTGTGAACCAGCAGCCTTTAGGAACCGCTGAACAATTCGGTTCAGCCTGACCAGATCATCATCTCAGCGGTCATGTCATGACCAGTTCAAGCGGAGAAGGCACCATGATCAATGCTCAATACCGGATCACTCTGCTTGCCGAAGAGATCTTCGGTAGCCGGGAGAAAGCCACTAGGTGGCTACGCAAGCCGCGTCGGACCCTGGGCGGTATCAGCGCCCTGGAGGCTAGCGCAACACCGCAGGGCTAGGCTGCTGCGGAAGAGCTACTGGAACATCTACGTCATGGGTTCGCATCGTGATCGCGTGGCCGCTGGCACACTACCTATGAGCAACCAAGGATCCTCGCTGATTGGCAGACAAGGCCAGGGTTGGTGGATACCTTTTGGTTGCTACGCCATCGTCTGGCTCGGATCAGGTGTAAACCCCATGCTCTATCCTGCCTATCGGATCTAGTAGCTGCTGAGGGTCTTCTTGCATGACATCGATGGGGCGCTTCCACCCAAGTCCCATGGCCTTATGGTGTAAGCAGCGGTCTGCCGCTGTTCTATCCCCCCCCCCCACACATTTCGATAGCCGTCCGCCAGACTGCGATTGCGATGTGCTGTTCCGGCTCATCAGTGCCGAGCATCGCCCAATCCTCTTCTTCTGCAGCAGGCTCCTCCGGGGCCTCATATTGATGACGCTCCCCCGTAGCCGTTCATGTGGCGTATCGCGTCGATTCGTCATCGCAGCCTCCATCGGATAACCGAGAAACGTTGGTTTTCTTTACATTGTGACCCAAACAGGAAACCCGACCAAGGTCAGACACCACGCCACGACGCCCAGGTAAGGTCGGCACCATGCCTCTAGGTAACCGAGCCTGAAACGATAAGCGCCATAATTATGCCGTTATACGAATGAAAATTGCCCCATAGTGGTAGGGAGGCAGCTCGACACGCGTCTCCAGCTTGAAGCCCGCCGGCTCGACCATCGTGCGGGTTTGTTCCGGCGACATGCGCATTTCGGTCTTTGGGCCTCGCGGCTGGCCGAGGACGGTCGTCTCTTCCCGCTGCAGGGGGTACCAATTGACGATGGCAAAGCGGCCATTGGGCTTCAAGGCCGCAGCGACTTCGCGAGCCAATGCCATCTTGTCAGGTACGCCGTGGAAGGTATTGGCGATCAGCACATAGTCTGCCGGCGCAACCAGCAGATGATTAAGCGCCATGGCATCCCCAAGCAGCCAGCTGCAATTCGACATCCCACCGCACGCCGCTTGAGCCTGTTCAAGCATGACCGGGTCGATGTCGAAACCAATGACACGCCCCTCGCCAACTTGCCGGGAGATAGCTGCAGTGAAATATCCATCGCCACAGCCGAGATCGACGACCGTCATCCCCTGTCCGATGCACAAGGCCCTGACCACCCTGTCAGGGTTCGGCCAAAGCGTATGCCACCAGTCCCTGTCCGGCATGGCGGAGGCGGGAAACAGCCGGTCTTGCGTCATGATGGGAGATTCCTTTTCATCCTCGCTGGTACGCCTTTCAGTCGAATTCGGCGCTCAAGGGCTCAGTTTTTTTCAATCGGCGCTATGACCTCAAGACCATGATCCCGCGCTTTCTCACGGTGGCGGTGAGAACCCCACCGATGCCGTACCGGTTCCTGAAAATAGCTGAACCGTATGCGTAATCAGGAAGGTATTTTTTCCACCTTCTTGCGGGAGAGCGAGAAAATCTAAGACAATCGTCCGGGTGATACGGAAGACTCCTCTACAGCCTGTGATTAATGGCTGCTAATCCCTGCCTGATCTCCCAAAACCTGGCCCTAACGGGTGAGCTCTGCTGTGCGCCGTGTGGTCGAGCCGAAAAACAAGGGTTTGTCGACGACGAACTTCATCGAACGTTTCACCAGACCTTTGCCGGGGAAGAAGCCGAGGTCGAGCCACAACCGGATCACCGCCTGAGCCTCAAGATCGATGGTCTGCTCGAGCGGCACCAGGAAACCTTCGTAATCACCCGCCGGAGTCACATACCGTTCTCGAGTGATGGGCATGACTCGGTGCTGGTACTCCCCCGTGTGTTCGACCTCTCGCGTCTCTTTGTTAACGACCGTAGCCCTGCCAGAGGCGCTCCATGTCCTGTCGGGCACGATCCTGTTGGGTAGCAGTACCACGGGTGGCTCGTACTGCACGGTCTGGCCTTGCGTGAGCACGTCCAGACCGGTGAGCAGCACGCTGCCATCCCGGAGCTTGGATAGATGGAGGATGTTGTAGTCGCCAAATCGAACTTCCCAGCGGCCTTCACCGTCTGCTGAACTCAGTTCCATCACGACCTGCCGTCCCTCGCCGTCTCCGTCCACCACCTCGAACGTGCTTTCACTGGGGACCAGAGGAAAAAGCTCCTCAGCCTCAACCTCCTGAACCGTCGACGCCGGAGACGCTGGCGTCTCCGCGAGGGTGGCCCCGGCGGTGCAGAGGCCGACGCCGATCAGTATCGCTCGCGGGTAAGACAGGTACATCGCATTCTCCTGGAGTCCGTGGGCAAGGTGCGGCGCAGCACTCGTGGCAGTGAAGCGACGTCAATGGGAGAACCGGCGCCACTGGCGAGGGATTGTGGAGACCTCTCCTAGATTGTAGAGGACGTCCGCGTCGTGGTCCTCGGCGATCCAGAGGTATTCGTCGGTTTCGCCGGTGAGTACAAGCATGGACGGCCTCGTTGCCAAACGCATGGTCTCCTGAAGCGGTTAGATCTAGGTGTATGGTCCCGACAAGCTGGCCGACCGCATTTCAAACCACCTATGGCATGTTCGTCTTTGCCTCTCAACGCCGCGCCCTACCAGGAGCTGCTGCGCAAGAGAGCCGAAGCGCCTGGCGCCACGAGGGCCAGTGCCGCGTCGGCAAGCGGCCGGCCCGCCAGTTCCTCGGCACGAGCGATGACCCCCTCACCGACAGACTGCTGTCCCACTTCACCGGCGGCCAGCAGAGCCTCGAACAGCTGAGCCAGATGGCCGCCGAGGGGGCCGCCTGGCCGCTGATCGAGGGCAACGGCACCTTCTACGGGCTCTACGTCATCGAGTCGCTCTGCGAGATCAAGAGCCACCAGATGCGCGACGGCGGCGCCCAGCGCATCGGCTTCTCGCTCACCCTGCAGCGCGTCGACGGCGACCGCGCCGACCTGCTGGGCAGCCTCACCGGGGCGTTGGCCTGGGTCGCCACGGGGCCGCTGGCATGAGCCCTTCACAACAGCAGCCGCGCCCGGCCCGTGCCCCCGGTTACCGGCTCACGCTCGCCGGCCAAGTCATCAGCCCCGAGCTCGACGCCCGCCTGCCTCTCCCAGGGTCGCCGTCACCTCGTTCATTCGATCAGTGACAGCGATTCCTGCCGCAGCGTCCGCAAACTCGCCCCAACTCGCTCGTTCACCGCGCACATCTTCGCGGCGGCCTGTCTTGAGCGGTTGATCGCCATGAACTCCTTCAGTTCGATCTGATAGGCATCGCGGATATGCCCGGCATGAGCCTCGATCTCGCCGGTGAAGCGCTTGCGGATACCGGCTTGAAGATCTGAGATCGCGCCTTCTCTCTGGGCGCGGTCCTCCGGAACCGACAGCGCCCAGTTCACCAGCTTTTCGCGCGCCTGGGTCAGGTCGACACCTTCGAGGATGCTGCCCCGGATCCCCGATTGCTGGGCCGTGACCTCGCGGTGAACCGGGCGATAGAGCGCGACGGTGCCTGCCGTTTCGCGGTTGTAGCCAGCGACTCCCTTGCCCGGAAAGGCCGGACCGGACAACCCGGACAGGCGGGCCATCGCGTCCTTCGTGATCTGCTCAGTGGTCTTGGGCCGCGCCCTCTTGACGGGGTCCGTCCCGGGTTCCGGCGGCGATCCGGCATCTGCCGCGGCGGTATCGGCGCGGACCTTGGCGCCTGCCAGCACCGCGTCCTCCAGCCCGCCGGAGAATGCCGGATCGGAGAGGGTGAGATCGCGCGCCTTCTCGGCAAGTGTGGCCTCGACGACATGGTCGTATTCCAGGTAGTTGCCAACGCCCTTGGGCTTGGCCTTGTAGATCGCTTGCGCCCCCTCGAGCTTGGCGAAATCAGGCAGACCGCTGGCGGGATCGCCCCCCATCGGCAAGTCGGAGCCTTCCGCACCGTCCGAGCCGCGCTTGATGGTGGGCGCCTTGCCAGGCTCGAAACCGTAGAGCGTCTTGTTGAGATCGCCAAGTGCACGTATTCCCTTGCGGATCTTGCCCCGGATGGCCTTCGTCGCTGCCGGATCGCTGCTGTAGAGCCCGGCGATGTTTTCCAACTCCGCCTGCATCTCGGCATTGATACCGGCGCGGAGCCTGGCGATCTTGCCGGCCGCCGCAGTCTCGGCGCTGGCATCCGAAATGATCTTTCCGTGGTTGCGCCGGCCCGCGTCCTTCGCCGTCTTCTGCCGGTGCGCCGGGCGGTAGATCGTGATCGCGGGCAGTTGCTGGCCCTGCTTGCCGGTGGCACGGGTGTCGATCTCGCCCAGCAGAGGATCGGGAATCGCCTTGCCGTCGCGCTGACCTTCGGCGATCTCCTCGTTCATCTTGCCCTGAACGTATGTCTGCACCTCGAAGCCGAGACTCTTTTCGGGAATGTGGTCATTCTCGTAATAGTTCGACAGGCGCTGCTTGCCCTTGGGTCCCAGCCCCGCCTTTTGGGACACCGCGTCAATGGATTGCGAGGTAATCTTGCCCCGATCCGCATACCAACCGGCATCGCCCTCGATCTCCGGTAGACGAGGCTCTCGCGCGCGGATGATCGCGCCGTCCTGCGGCTCGTCTTCCAGGAACGGGTTGTCGGCGATGCAGGGTCCGAGCTTTGCCAGTTTTGCGCCCGCACCCTTCACCTCGGCAATGGCCTTGTCACCGGTCCTCTTGGTCGAGGTCTTCTGCTGCTCGGGCTTGACCTTCGCCAGCGCGGTCTCCGCCTCGTCGATCTCGGTCATGAAGGCCTTCTCGAACGCGTTCATGCATGTGGAATCGTCGCCGAAATCGGCGGCCTTCTTGCCTTCGCTGTTCATCTCCGCCTGAACCTGGTCGGCAGGGCGCGGGGTGTCCGAGGCGATCTTGAGCGTGAACTTATTGCCCTTCTTCTCCGGCTTCAGCTTGTGCGGCTCCGTGCCCACGACAAACCCCGCCTCCGGCAGCTTGCGCTTGCGGTTGATCTTTCCAAGGATCTTGGAGAACAGCTTTTTTGCCTTCTTGACCAGGAAGGTCACCATCTTGGTCATCGCCTTTTTCACCGGCGCCTGCAGCTTCTTGATGATGGTGCGGATCGTCTTTGTGATCCCGGTCACAGGGATCACCGCCGCGACGAAGGCCAGGAAGACGGGAATGGCCCCTGCTATCGTCTTCTCGATAAAGTCGGCGGCGTCCTTGACCTTTCCCTTGGCGATAGCGCCGATGCTGGAAAAGATCGAGTTCGCGATCTCCATGATTTGATCGAGACGTTCAAGGAAGGTCTTGATCATGTTGTAGATCGACAGAGCGACCTTGACGATGGCACCTACCGGATTGGACAACCCGGCGATCCAGGACACCGCACCCATGACGATCGTGTTGATGACGAAGTCGCGAATTCCGTCAATGACCGTGGTCTTGAATCCCTCGATCATCTCCAGCACCCGCTGCCAGATGCCCAGGAAGCCCTCCTTCACGAGGATCTTCACGACCTCCACGGACTTTTCGAGGAAGGCTACTTTCTTCTCACCGCCGCGGCCGAGGCGCTTGACCAGCGTCTTGCGGAAACTGGCATAGGTCAGGCCGAGAATCTGCAGCGAGATATTGATGATGCCCTTGAAGTCTAGCTTCGCGGGCAGCTCGATCTCCATCCCCTGAAGCGTTCCGAAGAGCCAGCCCATCAGGCCCTTCTTCAGATGTTGCCAGATGTTGTTGCCGAGTTGCTTGAAGCCGTTCACCACCGCGCGGACAAGGTTCTTGGCGAAGCCAAGCGGATCGCTGAGGATCAGCGAGATCACGTCGCGGACCTTCTCGATCACGGCCCAGACCTTTTCGCCATAAGGTCCGGCCAGCTTCAGCGCACCACGGATGATGAACTCGAGGATCTTGTCCTTTATCTCGGAGATGAAGGTGATGATGTCGTCCACGAGCGGCTGGAAGATGCGCTTGGCGATCTTCAGTGGCGACCAGGCGGGCATCTCGTCGATGAAGTCCGAGACCAGCCCCTTGATCCGGCTCCAGGTGATGTTGAGTTCCGACAGCCGCGTCGACACCCACTCGAAGGCCCTTTCCAGCGCGCGGGTTTCCTTCAGCCGCTCGAAGATCAGGTTGCCGCCCGGAAGAAGTCCCAAGAACCCGCCGATCAGGTTCTCGGCGTTGCGTTCCACCCTGTCGCCGGTGATGGGGCTCTTGCCGAGGATTACCGTGAGCAGCGTGTAACCCGGCACATTGCGGGCAATCTTCTCGGCCTTGTCTGCGACCCAGCCGCGCTGAAGGCTCGGATCGCTGTCTTCGCCCTCGATCTCTGGCCGCTCAGGGGTCCGGACCGGCGCGCGATGCGTCTGCTGCACAACATGGGTCAGTTCATGTGCCATAAGGCGGCGGTTATCGACACTCTCGTCCTGGCCCATCCAGATATGATGGCGGTGGGTGAAGGCGCGGGCGCCGATCCGGTCCGCCGCTCGGCGGTCTGACGGCGCATCATGGATGCGGACATCGGAGAAATCGACACCGAAACGCGGCTCCATGAAGGTTCGGACGGAGGCGGGCAACGGGCCACCCGGTCCCGGCTGAGCAACCACGCGCGTCACACTGGCAGGCGCGTCGCCACCCTGCGGTCCTGTCGCCGCGGCCTCGCCCGGTGCCATCCGGGCCGCACCGTCGGGATCGTCCGGCTCGCCAGCCTCGACCTCGGCGAACTCGTCGTTCGCCAGCCCAGCGGTATCGACATCCTCACCCGACGGGACATCCGGATCCTGGTGGTCGGCGGGGATCGCGGGCTCGCTTTCGAAGGCGTCGGTGTCGGGCTGGCTCTCCTGATCCACCTTGGGGAAACGCCGCGCCTCGGCGGAAAGGCCGCCCTGCGCAGGCGGGGCCGCGGTGTCGTGGCCGGGTGCGGACATCGTGACGATGCGTTCGGCCGTGGCCTCGGCCTCGTGTTCCATGGGATCGTTCGCGGCACCGACCTTCAGCGCGGGCTGGATCCGGGCTGCCTCGTGACGGTGAACAACCGCCGGCGCCGGACGACGCACCGGAACCCTGGAGGTCCTGGCGGGGCGTGCGGGCTTCTTCGTGCGGATGGTTGCACTTACATCGCCCATCGCCGCTCCTCACGGGTCTACATTGATCGTCCTGATGTTGCTGCGCGTCCCATGGTTCACCGCAACCAGATCCACATCCTTCGACCAGAAGAGGTTCGGATTCACGGCCTCGGACACCTCGAACTCGACATTGACCCAAGAGGAACTCCGGTCGAATTCCCACCGGTCGTAGGACGCAATGTCGAACCCACCCATCTCGATATAGTGGTTTGAGTCTTGCGTCAGGCCGAACTGGAAGCCCCGCACGCTCATCGTGTCACCCACATCGAGCTGCGTCGGACTGGCTTCCAAAATCCACGGGCTGTAGAAACCGCACGTCTCGGTCGAGGTTTCGGCCAGCACCTCGTCGAGGTTGTCCTCGACCATGTCGCAAGTGTGGAACAGCTCGTGCAGCAGCGTCGAGGCGATTTCCCAGTGGCTGATATCGTAGGCGTAGTCGTTATAGGCCACGACATGGGGATCTGCGGCGACGCTGCGGATATCGCTGAGACCGAAACGCTCGCTGTGATCCTCGAGGTAGTAGACCGTGGCGGCATTGAACGTGTCACGCGCCGAAGTGGCGGCGCCACCTGTGCAATTGTCCTCGAAGAAATCTCTGCAACGTCTTGTGTTCAAAGCGTTGTTGATCAGGTCCAGCGCGGCATTGACCCGTGCGTGATGCGCGGCGGGGACCGCCTTGTAGTCGCCGGTGCCGTCAGATGCCGCAAGTGTCGCGCGCCGGACGGCGCGGCGTGTCTGTCCTTCGGCCTGCGCGACATGGGCGAGTTCGTGCGCCATGAGCGGTACGCCGCCCTTCTCTTTCTCGCCCTTGGCGAAGGTGATGTCCCTGCCATAGGAGAAGGCCCTCGCACCGATGGCGGTCGCGGCCCTGTCGGCGGCGGCGCCGTCGTGGACGCGGATACCCAAGAGATCCCGGCCAAAGCGCGGTTCGAAGAACGCGCGCGACACGGGCGACAAGGGATCTCCCGCATCCAGGGACCGTATCGCGTGGCTGGCCGCCGGCCCGGCTGGCGCGGTCGCGCGGCCGGGCGCGATGGCGGCGCCGGGGGCGGCACTGCGCTTTGCCTTCTCCGTGTCCTCGGACTCGCATTCGGCACATTTCCGATGAACGGATGGCGCGGACGCAGGAGAGGCGAGAACCGGCCCGCCGTCCAACGCCTGCGCGGCCATCCGGTCGGCGGCCTTCTCCGCCGGATCCTGGGCACCGCCGATCAGTATGCCGCCCTCATCTCGCGCGCCCTTCTTGGCCTCGGTTCGCGCGGCCGCGGTCCCGGGCGCGGCATGACGGCGGGGCTTTCCGGCACCGGAACGCCGAGCGATGCGTCTGCGCAGTCTGGTCTTCATGATCCGCCTCCTATCTCGGCCTGCCCTCCAGCATCGCCGCCGCTTCGCGCTGCAGCCGTCGAGCAGTGTTCAAGTTCAGCCCGGCACTGCTGGCGACCTCGCGAAGCTGCGTACCGGACATTTCGGCAAAGCCGGCGACATTCGTTACACCGCTGCGCGTCAGGGCGGCGATGAAGTTCGTCTCTTCACCCACGACCGCCGAGACAGGCATCTCCCGGCGCAGCGAGGTCAGGATCGTATCGCGTTCCTGCGCCGTCTGATCCAGCAGCACCCGCTGTTCCCGCTCGAAAGCGGCAAGATCAGCGCGCGCGGTTTCAATCTGTGTCAGTGCGGTCTGCCGGTCGTCCTCGATCTGCCGAAGATCCGCACGCGCCGCCTCGATCTGCGTCTGCGCCGTCTGGCGGTCGCTTTCGAGTTGCTGGAGCTCCGCGCGCAACGCCTCGACCTGGCCGGACAGTTCCGCATGCGCCGTGCGCACGCCGTCAAGGCCGCGCTCGACTTCGGCCGTCTGCGCGGCCAGTTCCTCGTTTCGACGGGCCGAGGCGGCGGTCCACTCGGCTTCCAGGTCCGAAGCGGCGGTTTCGGCCTCGGCTATGCGTCCCGACAGTCGTTCGACCAGGGCGACGGCCTGGGCCAGAACCTCCTCCGAAAGATTGAAATCCGCGCCGCGCGCCGCCGGTCGCTCGAAGCTGAACTTTCCGCCGCCCGTCTCGACCTTGACGTAGTCGATGGCGACGCCCTCTTGCATGATCAGCGCGACCTTGTCGCCGGGCATCACCTCGCCGCGGTCGGCCACCAGGTCACGGGCGTCGAGCCCCACGGTCGCGCCCCTGATCTTGGCGATGGCTTCGGCATCGCCTGCATCGATAGTCTCGGCCACCTCGATTCCGTTGCCGGCCAGCGCCGCCCTTGCCTGGTCAAGCCCGAGATTGCCGATATCGGGCTGGACGGCGTAGTCGCTGGGCGGATTGCGACCAGTCAGGATCCGCGCTCCGCGTTCAACATCCCTCCAGGCGCGCTCGGGCGTCAGTCGCCGGTCAAGCTCGGCCACCGCCACGAAATCGTTCGGCCGTTCGAAATCCACGCCGCCATCACCTTTCTCCGGACAGCACAGCTCGCGCAGCTGCCCGGCGAACCGGTCGCGCGTCTCCGAGATGAAGTACTGCACCATGCGCCAGGACATTGCCTGTTTCCGGCAGCACCAGACACAGATATCGCTCAGGAAGAACGTATTGCCTTCCATCGAGCCCTCGACGCAGGCGACAGGCACGAGATACGGGCGTTCGCCGGGTTCCGGGCAGCGCGGGATCAGCGCGTCACACAGGCAGCGGCGCAAGTGTTCGGCCTCGGTTTCCTGCACGGCACGGTAGACCAGCGCCTCGCGCATCATGAAACGCGTCTCACGCACCTCGCCATCGGCCTCCTCGGGGCGGATCTCCTCGTCGATCGCGGCGATTTTCCGGTCGAACTGCGCCGCCTCCGCCTCGTCGTTCAGATGCGTCCTGTAGCGTTTCACGAGATCGTCGTTATAGGCGCGTGCGACCTGCTGTTCGCGGGAATTCAGCCGCTGCGTGGCAGCCATCTTGGAATAGGCCGCACCGTAGAAGACTTTGTCGAGCGTGGCGCGCTCGCCCTCGCTACGATTGGTCAGGTCATCCTTGATGTCGAAGGGCGGCCGGGACTGGCGGCACTGGTCGAGGACGGACATGAAGGTCGGATCGCTCGCCCCGAAGGCACGGGACCGTGGCGCCAGATGGGTGCGGATCACGCCGCCCTCGCCGATGGACAAGGCAAGGCACACGTCGCGCTGCCGGAGCGCGCGCTGGAAGGCCTCGATCCCGTCGAAATGGAAGCTGTCGCCGCGCAGGATCTCGTTGAGCTCTACCGTCTGCGCCCGTACATCACCGAGCACACCACCCCGGTCGAGGATCGCGCCCCCCGAGATGTCAACCATTGCCGGGCCTTGCGTGACCCGTCGGGGGATCACCCCGCAGACCACGCCCCAGTCATGCAGGAGTCGCAGAAGCCGTTCGTTGCCGAAATCGACGCGGCAGAGGTTGATCAGCGCGTCCTGAACATTGTCCACCTCGTCATAGAGGTGCGGGCAGCCCGAGGGATCGAAGGCAATATCGGCCGCCTCGATCGAGCACAGATTATCCAGCGCCTCCTGCACGTTCTCGGCGGCGTCGTATAGCGTCGGACAGTTGTTGACGAACCCGACATGTGTAGCCGGCAGGTTCGCCAGCACCGGGAAGGACAAGCGGCGAGTTTCGGCGTCCGTCAGTGGTTCAATCGCACCGTCCGTGACCCGGAACAGCGGGCAGTAGCCGTGGCGGATTCCGATGGGCAGGGCCTGTACGGCGCGTACGGGTTCATCGGCGAAGCGGCGCAACTCGATCAGCCAGTAGTCGCCCACGACAATGGCCCGTCCGTCAAAGTCGATCTGTGCGGTGAAGAGGTCATTGGTGAGGCTGACCGTGTTGCCCGTCAGGCTGACGGTTCCGTTGCCCTCGTCCTCGGCATGGCCGTTGGCAAAATCGATCAGCGCCATTCCGTCCCAGCGACGGACGAAGGGCCAGTCCCCCCCCTCCGGCGGGGCCGGCTCTTCGGGTCCCTCGGTCAGACTGGTGGCGAAGCTCGACCGAGCCATTTCGCCGTTCTGCTCATGGACACCCAGATGACATTCGGTGACGGTGGAATAGAACTCGTAGACCGCGCCTGCCCGCCCGAAATCCTCGGTGTTGACGGCGGCCGACGCGATGGCGGCGGCGTTTTCCGCCGACCAGGCGATGCGGATGCTGTCAGGGTTCTGAGGATCGCCGAAGACATGAACGACCTCGATCCGGAACAGCGCGTTGGCCACGGTCTGCGCGGCCGCCACGGTGTCGGCGCAAGGGTCGCACTCGTCGGCGATGGTCTCGGGGTCGGCCGGGGTGACGGTCATCTCGCCCGTGCCGATTTCGGGGATCGGTCCGTCCGGCTGGCCGAGCGCGTCGGCCTGATCCAGCGGAGCGAACTTGATCTGGGCCATGGTGCGTGCGCGGAAGGCCGTCTCTGCCCCATGGAGGCCGGGATCGGACAGGAGCGGCTCCTCCAACTGGCTGACCATTCGGTCCCAGATATCGGCGTAGACGATGTGTTCGCCGTCCTCGGGCATCGGAGGGGCATGCGGGAAATCGACCTGCACGCCATACAGCTCCAGCGGACCGGACACCTCCTCGGCTGCCTGCACCTCGCCGCACCGCCCCTGCGCATAGACGACACCGGGAACCAGCCGCGGGCCGTCCTGATCCACCGCGCCGCCATCCACCGGAACGCCGCTTCCGGCGGCGTCATGGCCCAGCCCATCGGTGCGCCCGCGGGCAATCTTCGCCTGCTCACCCAGATCGGCATCGGTGACCATGCCGCCCTGAACCTGGAAGACCCCGGAATAGCGTTTCCCCGGACGATGGCTGTCACGCGAGATATTGCCTTTCATCGGTCGGCCTCCTTGCTATTCGACCCGGACCGACGGGCGCGAAAGATAAGGGTCGTATCGGATCGAGATCTCCTGCCCCAGCGGCAGGTAATCGGTCAGCTTCAGTTCGAGTGCGCGAATGGATGCGACGTGGAACATGTGATGATGGGCGCCCATCTCGCCCTCGTCCTCGGCACGCAGCAGGTCCGAGGAGGTGAGGTCCAGCACCCCAGCCCCCGGCTCGCCGTAAAGCGCGGGTCGCAAGATGCAGTCGTCGCCCGCCTCGAACCACAGCCGGATGAAGTTCGGGTCGTCATCGGTGTTTGTGGGCGACTTGTCGGCGCCGCAATCGCCGAGTTCGGTCAGGCTCGGCACGCGCGAATAGCGGATGCAGGTGTCGTCGCCCGAACAATCCAGATCCACCATCGGCCCGTTGAAGATACAGTCCGACGCCCAGAGCCGCTCCAGTTCCGTACTCTCCATCACCGTGCAGTAGATGAGCTGGGCAAACCCCACTCCGCCGCTAAGCGCGTTGAACAGGCAGTCGGTTGCGGTGAGCGCCGGGTCGTCCGTCAGGTGATTCAACACCACCCGCTCTGCGGCGCAGCGGTTCATGGTCAGGCGGGTTTCCGGATCATCCAGCGTAAGCGCGCCGGTGAAGACCAGGTCGTGAAACAGGATGTCGGTGCCCGCCGGGATCGTCATGTTGCCCTCTACCACCAGCGTGTCGGGCAGGACGATCTCGCCGTCGATCATCAAGGCCCCAGCCGCTTCGTCGTCCAGCAACCCGAGCGCTTCGAAGACCTGTTGCGGTCCGAAGGGTTGCTGTGCGGTCTCGTCCGGGTCTATCTGGATATCTTCTACCGTGGGTGCGATCTCGCTGCCGTTCAGCTCGCTGGCGAAAAACCCCTCGGGCGGGCGGACATGGACGATGGTGCGGTTCGGATGGGGGCCGACGTCGCGGACCGTGGGTGCGCGCAGGTCGGGCGTGCGCAGCGAGGTATCGTCGTAGGCGCCAGGGAAGCAGGGCACTCCGCACCGGTTCCTGGGCCGCCAATGAAGGACGAGGGGCTCGATCTCGCGGCCGAAATCGTCGCGCTGTGGCACACGGACCGCGTAGAGCGGATTGGCGCCGTCCTCGTCGATCACTGCACGGTTCGCGTAGCGGATATCCGGTGTCCCTTGCGGCAGGCCGGGGGCGGCCATCAGGCTGCCGTCGCCCATCGAGGCGGACGGTGCGGTGAAGGGCGGCAGGGTCATGCGCGGCGTGGTCAGGGTGCGGCGCCAGCCCTCGACCACCACGGCCTCGGCCCCGCTGATCACGTCCGAAATCTCGTCGACGGCGGTCAGCGTTCCCTTGGACTTGTACCAGCCGACCGTCTCGTTCAGTTCCAGCCGCCGCGCCACCGGGTCGGGCGCGCGGAGCTCCGCGCCCACCATTTCGGCGAGGTATGGGATCAGCCATGCCTGGATCTCGCGGCCGTTATCCGTGGGTTCGGCAAAGGCGTCGGCATAGGCCTGTTCGGTCGTGCCGCGGATCAGGTCCAGCAGGTGACCGAAACCGTGGAGGTAGGCTTCCAGATCTCCCAACTCGCCCGGTTCGGGGGCCGGGTCCCGATAGCGATACTCCTCGGGCAATTCGCGGTAGAGAAGCTGGCCCGCACGGGATTTGAGGTCAGAAGGTTCCATCACATCGGCTCCACCTGCACGGTCATGTCGGCACCGGCGGTTTCCGGCGCCGCGAAGATGACCTGGTTCTCGAAGGGGAAGAAGGCCGAGGGCGCGCCGCCGGTCATTGCCGTGCGGCGGATGGCGGTCGCGGGCTGGACGGCGAAGCCGGGAACGGTTGCCGTTTCCACCCCCGCAACCCGCTCCAGCGCCGCTGCCACCTCGGAGATATAGGCGGGCTGGCCGAGACCCCGGCGCTCAAGTGCGAACTCGGCGATCAGCGCGGCCTGGGCCGCCGCCTGTATCTCCGTCTTGTCGCACTTCTCGATATCGACACGGATCTTGGCGGTGACGATCAGGCGAATTGCTCCGTAAGCCTCCAGATCAACCCGGATACCGGGCAAGGCGCGCGCCTCGACGAACTCCGTCAGGACCTCTCGCAAGGTGGGGCCGATGGTCCCGCCATTCGCCGGCACGATGACGATGGCCACGCGGCGTCCGGCACCCGGCTGAACCACCGGCCGCGCCCAGGCCTGCCAGACATCCGACCGGCGTCGGCAGAGTCGCTCGAAATCCTTCAGCGACACCGCCCGGCCATTCGCGGCCAGTCGCGCGGGCGCATTGACGCGTAGATCGCCGACCGGCTCGCGATCCGCGCCGCCCGTCGCCGCAAAAGGCTGCGTAAGAGCGCGCACGTAGCGATGCTTCTTCATCGGTTTGGCGAAGGCCCGCGCCGGAACCGCCCCCTTGGGGCCGACCCCGGTGCGGTAGCGGCTGACGACGACATTGTCCGTGCCCGTGGGCAGGCGGCGGCGGAAATGGACCAAGAGCCGCCCTTCCTCCGTCATCGACACCGCGTAACTTTCGGTGCCGTCCGCCGTCGGGTCGATCAGGTCGCGATAGGACCAACGCACTCCGTCAACGGAGATGTCCATGTCCGGCGCCACGCCGGTTTCCGCCACCGTCGAGGGTATGAAACTGACCTCGCGCGCACCGAGGGGGAAACGCTGCGCGGCCTTCTCGGCGTCGCCCGATCCAAGGACCTTGGGACTCTTCGTTTCACCGTGGCTGCACTCGACCGCGTTGAGGTTCAGGGTGGTCCAGCCCTTGAGAAAACCTGACAGGCCGTCGGCGGGCTCGAACAACAGTTGCAACGCCCCCGAGACCTCCACCGCTTCGACCAGGACGGCGCGAACCGGCGGAATCAGGTCGCGCTCGTCCTCCACAAGGCAGGGTTTTCCCAGCCGGATCAGTTCCCGTGCGGGGGCGGCCATGGGCAGGAGCATGATCTCGGATCCGTCGAAGGCCGGGGTTGGGTTACGATCGTGGTCCACGGGGCGAAGGCTGCGCATCATCGGGCCGTGAAAGTCATGCGCATCTGGTCGGAAAAGATCGAGATCGTCCGCCACCAGGTCCGAGAACTGGACCGTGTAGCCGTCGGCCGTCACTGCGACACCGGCAACCGTCAGCGGCGCGTCGAACCCGGATACTCCGTGATCTTCCGGATCGCCCGTCCTCTTCCGGGCCCGCCGGTAGTATACCGCTCCCACAGCCAGCGATTTCGGCGGCTTCCCGAGGAAGCTGACCGGGGCCGCCTGCGGATCGTCGTCCTCCAGGACCGGCGGGGGCATCGCGACCACGATCGCGGCCTCGCGCTTGGACCCTTCGCTGTCCTGGGTCGAATCGGCGAACAGGTTTCCAACCGCATCCGTGATGTTGCTGACATCGACGCCGAGAACCCTGTTCAGCTCGTCGCCATCCTCATTCTTCGCGTATTCGTAGCTGCCCTTGGCATGCTTCAACTCACCGTCCTCTGTCAGGTAGTTGAACCAGAGACCGAGGAAGACTGGTACCAGCACGCCCGGACCTGCCCGACCAGCCGGGACGAGGGTCTCGATGATGACCTTGGCCCCATGCGCCAGGACATAGTCGTCCGCCACGTCGAGCTTCAGATGGCCATCGGCATTGCCTAGGACCGGGCATTTGATCGAGTTCGTTCCGTCATGCAGCCTGATGATCGACGCAATCGGATAATTCGATGACGTTTCGAGCTTCACGACGAGGACACCCTTCGTGGACCTCGGTGAGCCCCGTGTCACGGCCTTCGCGCCGAGATGCAGGAGGGCACTGCCCCGGGTCGGCATCGGTCCTGCCGCGTCCAGCGTGATATCCGCGACTCCGGTCTCCTCGTTTCGCTCGGCGCGCATGACCGCCACCGCCTGTGAGGCGCCGGAACCGGCCAGCACTGCCACCGAGCCGGGCGCGATATCGGCCTCGGAGTCATCGATCCAGTCATCCCTGTTCTGCAGCGTATCGGGATCGCTGTTCCACCCGATCGCCCGGGCAGCGTTCAGATCGGGGTGAACCTTGATCGGCTGCAGCGTCTCGAAGAGGACGGGTGCGCCGCCCTCGGGCGGCGTGTATTTCATCGCCAGCCCGCCGCCGATTTCCACGGGTTTTCCGTCATCCGTCGGCTCGACGATCAATCCCACCGTAGTCACGGCCGAGGTCGGCGGCGCCGGCTGGTAATTGACCATCGAGGTCAGCCTCACGAGGTTCTCCCACTGGCTCGCGGTCCGCAGATACCCCTCGTTCGCGTATGCGTTCAGATGACCGAGCAGCACATGGGACGCCCGTGCCGCCGCGCGCATGATCTCCCAGCCGTAGTCACCGCTGTTCAACGCATATTGGTCCAGTAGCCGGGCATTGCGCCGCCGCGCAGTCTCGGGCCGGTCGGGGAACGCACGGGCCAGGGTTTTCCAGAGAAGCGCCTCTACGAAGGCCTCTCGTTCTGCCGGATCCGGCCATTGGTCCATGTCCAGGGAGAAGCGACCGCGCCAGGTTTCGGGGAGGCGCTCCTCCATCTCCGCGCCACGGGCGACCAGCCCCATCATGGCGATCCGGAGTTCTTCGAGCCAGACCGCCGCGTCCCCATCGACATACTCGAACCGCGGTAGCCCCGCCCTGTTCCAGCGTGTGAGATCCGCAAGCTTGTCCAGGCGGTCCGGGTTGTCGTTCATCCGGTCTCTCCCCCATTGACGATCAGGCGGAAATAGCCCTTCTCCGGCTCACCGCGGATGTTCAGGCAGCGGACGTATTCATCGGCCTCGACCGGTATGAAGCCCTGCGCGCTGCGGCCTGGCCAGCCGGAGCCCACACGCTTGAACCGGTTGAGACAGGCCACCGCAACGCCATCGACGGCCATGGCCACCTCGATGATGTCGGAGGCAAACAGGTCGTCGCCGAAATCGAGCCGCCCGGGCTCGAAGAAGCCGCCTTCATCTGCGGAAAAGACATCGGCCAGCGCCTGCTTCATCTCCGAGCGGAAGTAGCCGGGCTTGGCGCGTATAGAGAGGGTGAAGGTGATGGCGGCAGGCTTCGCATCCTCCAGCACCACCTCCGCCCCGATCATCCTGCGCAATTCGATCAGCGACCTCAGGAGATGCCGGGGCGTGACGGGCCCGCCGGCAGTCGGCAGAGGGATATTCTGGTCGTGGTGAAAATCCTCGATCCGCCGCCAGACGAGGTCGGCCTCCCCGCCCTCCTCCGGAAGCGGCAGCGGCTCGTCCAGGCTACGGTCGGCCTCCAGCAGGGCGGAGACGAGGATGGTGTTCCACGCCCCCGTCCAGACAAGTCGCGCCTGCGCACGGGCGACGAGCGGATGGGCGGACATCGCTGTCTCATGGTCATCGAGCGTCACCATCCGGCGCTGTTCGGCGATCAGGCGCGGACCTTCGGCGCGCGCGGCCTCCATCACTCCCGGCTCCAGCCGCCACAGACGTTCTACCTGTTCCTCGCGTGTCTCGGTCACCCCCTCGGGCGGGGGCGGCAGGCGGTCCAGCACCTCGTCGCGCACCCGTTCGGCGGCGTCGTAGCCGATCAGCTTCAGCAGCCTGCGGACCGATGGCGGGCGCCGCGCCGTGGCCAAGTACCTTTCGCCCTGCACCGCATCCAGCGCGTGCGAGGCGCGGTCGAAGGCGGCGGCCAGAAGCTCGACGATGACCACTTCCATGTCGGCCGGCGTCCAGCGGCGGCGGGCCGGGAAGCGATGCGCCAGTTCTTGCATCAGGAAAAGCCGCAGGCTGTCGTAGTCGCGGGCCTTCCAGTCGAAATCGTCCGGAACACCGGGCAGCGGCGGCGGAAGCACAGCGCGACGCTCGCCGCAATCGGGGCAACCGCGATCGAATTCGAGCTTGGGGGGGGGAAGCTCTGCCATGATCTTGATGCCCGCTTCACAAGGTGAAGCTGAGGCTCTCCTCCTTCTGCAACGCTGCGAGGGTGTAGGTGATGCTGACCAGAAGGACCTCGGGCTCGTTCGGACCCGGCCCAACCTCCACCTTCAACGTCTTGGGATCGACTTCGCCCGCCAGCGCCTCGGCCAGCGATCCGAACAACCGGTTGCGCGCCAGCTCCCACAAAGGCGCAGCGTTGGGTTCGAACACATGCCTGCGCGCGCCGAAGCCGAATTCGGGGCGGAAGACACGCTCGCCGGGACTGGTGAACAACACCTGCATCACCTGCTCACGGATATGGTCCATCCGCGTGGATGTGGCCGGGCCCGCGCGCTCCAGCCGGAATGGGAACTTCATGTAGGCCACGCGCGGCAGCCGGGTGTCGTGCTGCACCGTCATGACGCCCCCGTCTTGATGGTCAGCGCGGCAGGCGTCAGCGGCACCAGCGGCGGGCCCGAGGGTGAACCGGGCGCCGTGCAGGGATGCGTGTGCGAATTGAACATCGCCATGAAGGTCTGCCCCTTGATCAGCGGCTCGCCACCCGCCCCGCCCAGGCTGACCGACTGTCCCTCGATCTTGACGGTGGTGCCCTTGACCTCGACGCCGCCCGCGGTCGTGACGATCTCGTTCCCGGCCGCGTCGGCGCAGGCGATGCCCGACGATGACAGCGTGATCGAGTTGCCGTTGGCATCCTCGATGACGATCTCGCCCGCCGCCGTGTCGATGGTGACATGGGCGCCTGAGGCGTCGGTCAGGGCCAAGGATCCCTCGTGGTTCAACTCGACCACCGCATCGGCGGCGGAATGGAGCGTGACCTTCTCCGCTCCGTCCGTATCATCAAAGACCAGCCGATGGCCGCTTTCTGTCTTCCAGACCTTGGTTTCCTGACCGGCATGTTCTTCGGGTACCTCGGCGGCCGTGCGCCACAGCGCCCCTGTCCAGATCGGCGCCGAGGCGTCGCCTTCGAGAAATTCGACCAGGACCGCGCTGTCGACCGGCGGCACCGCGACGAAGCCGAAGGCCGCGCCCCCGCCATAGGGGAAGGCCGGTTCGGCCCATTGCGATTCACTCTCGCCCAGCACGGACGGCACCGTCACCTTCACCCGGCCCCGGTTTTCCGGATCGTCGGTATTCGTCACGAAGCCACGGTACTTGCCCCAGTATTTCGTGGCCTGCCGGCGAGCGACATCTTCGAGAAGCTGAAATTCGTCCATCGCACTCTCCTCAGAACAGGCCACCCAGGGCCGAGGCCGCGCCGCTCAGCGGGCTGGTTGGCGCGGCGCTTTCGCCGGTGGCGTTCCGCATCACGTCGAACGTCTGGGTATAGCCTTCGGTGTTGAAGGCATGGGACACCTTGTCGACGTAATAGAGGCCGCCGTATCGCCTCCCCGGCCCGTCAATGGTCACCAGCGCGCCGGGCAGAAGGACATGGCCATAGAGCGAGCCGTCCAACTCGCCCGAGCCGCGCAGCTTGAAGGCATGCTCGTTGACCAGCGCCCGGGCGCGGGCGGTGCGTTCCTCGACCGTCTCGTCGCCTTCCGCCCCCACCCGCCAGACCGACGGCGCGCCCAGACCGGCGCCCTCCGCCCCGGCGGGCGTCGTGCCCAGGACCGGCTCGTCCGGGATCAGCGTGATGACCTCGGGCGTCGAGCCTTCCTCGCGCGGAGCCTGGTCGGCACGGACCCGGTCGGGACTATCCCCGGCATCGCCAAGGTTGAAGGTCCGGCAATTCGTGTCCCGTCCGGCATAGACCATGATCGGCGCCTGGGGCGTGCCATCCAGCCGCTTGGGGCCGAAATAGACCTGGCCTTCGCGGAAGATCAGTTCATACCCGTTCGCCCGGGCGCGTTCGCGCAGGAACTGGATCGGGGTTCCCTCCTGCGACAGCGCGCGGCTGGACTGCCCCTGCCCCGACATCGGATCGACGGCCAGATCGACGCCCGAGGCCAGCTCGCGCAGGATCTCGAGGTCAGGCATGGGCGTGTCCTCGCCCCAGACCCGGCGCATCTGTTCGCGTGACAGGATCGCGCTTTCGTCCTGCACCTCCAATGTCAGCTTGGCCTCCGCGGCGTTGCCGGGATATTCGGGGCTCAACCGCAGGATGTAGCCGGTGAGGATCACGTCCTGGCGCGTGCCGAAATCGGCGCTGATTCGGACCGGCGCCCAGCGGGTAAATAGCCCGCTATCGGCCGCCACCCATTTGCCGTCGCTGCCGCGCCGGTCCTCGATGACGATGGTGCCTGTCCCGGCCTCTTCGCGGCTCATCTGCAGATCGACCGTCGCCACTAGGGGCGCGATGGCGCCGATGTTCTGATAGCCCGCCCCCGCCTCGATCAGGCAGGAGGCCGGGTTGCGGAAGCCCGGGTCCAGAAGCCCGCCGATGGCAGAGAGCGAAAGCATCAGCCCGCCTCCCCGCGCCTGGGCACGATGATGACGTGGCCGATACGTTCGCGGCCGTTCTCATCCATCGTGCCACGATCGGTCATGTCGCCGTCCTCGTCATAGGCCCGCGGGCGCGTGTCCCACAGAAGGTCCTCGGGAAACAGGATGTCGGGGTTTGCCTCCACCAGCCAGCGCCAATCCCGGCTTTCCGAGTAATACTCATGCGCCACGCTATCGAGCCGCTCCTTCAGCGACACGGTATGTTCCAGGACCGGATCGGGATGTCGTATGCGTCGGGCGCGCAGGCCGCGGAAGACCTCCGCAGCTGTTTCCGACCGCTCGAATAGCGGGGTGAACTCGTAGTCCGATCCCTTGAAGAAAGCCATTCCCCGCCTCCATCAGAACCCAGTCGCGGCGTTCAGGGCAGTCATCGCGGTCTGACGCACCTTGTCGGCCATGGTGAAGGGATTGTTACTCTCGATGACCTGCATCGTCAGGCCCATCTCCGCGCGGTAGGGCATCAGGTTCGGCAGGTGCAGCGCCTCCTTCTGGGTCACCCCGGTCAGGAAGACCGGCAGCAGTTGTAACCCCCAGGCGAAGATCAGGACCGAGGCCGTTTCCTGCCGCTCGAAGGCGCGCGCGCCGCCGATCCCGAGGCTGGACAGGGTCTGCAGGCCCCCAGGTCCTTGCGATTTCGGCTCCACCATCGAGCGTAGCGTGTCGATCTGCGGCTGCACCCCGAACATCGCGGCCACATCGTTGCCCGCGGCCATCCTGTCGGTGGCATCGAGGAGGATATCGATGGAAAACCCCTCGGCGGCCAGTTCGACGCCCTGCGCAACGCGTGTGGTCTCCAGCGGAGAAAGAAAGTCGTAGCCGGTGCGGTTGCCGGGTGCGTCGCCGGTCTTGATCGTCACCGTGCGCGAACGCGAGATCGACTGCGGGTTGAAGTCGAAGACCAGCGCCAGCGGAGGGATCGACAGCCCGTATTCGAATAGCACGCCCTTGGTCGCCACCGCCATCAGCCCCTCCCCCTCGTGCTGGTGGCAACGCCCCGCCCGACGGCGGCGGCGAGCCCGTAGCCCGAGGTGCCGCGCCCCTCGACCGTGACCGACAGGCGGCGCGGCGCCTCGTCACCCAGTTGCGCAGCCGCCTCGCGCGCGATGCGCCGTGCCTCGTGTTCCGCCAGGTGGCGCAGGCGCGGCGGCAGGGTGACGGTCATGCGGCGGATGCGGGTCATGCGTCCTCCTCCAGGTGTGTGGCCAGCGCGCCGATCTCGCTGCGGCGGATCTGGCGATTCTCCTTGCCCAATTCTGCCCAGATGGCTCGGGCGAGGTGACAGGGGGCGATGGGCGCGTCCTGCTCGGCGGCCAGGACGGCGGCATAGTGCGCCGCGTTGAGGATCGCGCCGCCCGACAGCCGCGTGGCCCCCGCCAGCATCTCCACGTCCAGCGTCGCGCAGCGCGGCGCGCCCGGCGGCAGCAGGGTGGACCACAGCGCCGCACGCGCGTCCGCATCCGGCGACGGGAAGTCGATCACCATCTGGAAGCGGCGCAGGAAGGCCGGATCGATATTGGCGCGCAGGTTGGTCGTCAGGATTACCGGCCCCGCATGCCGCTCGAGGCGCGACAGCAGGTGGCTGACCTCCAGGTTGGCGTACCGGTCGCGGGCATCGGTGACCTCGCCGCGCTTGCCCAGCAGCCCGTCGGCCTCGTCGATCTGCAGGATCGCGCACTTGCCGTCCAGCGCGTCGAGCAGGCGGTTCAGGTTCTCCTCCGTCTCGCCCACATATTTCGACATGATCCGGCCCAGGTCGAGCGTGTAGAGCGCCCAGGGTCTGCCCGTCGCCTCGGCAAGTTCCCCGGCGATGACCACGGCGGCGAAGCTCTTGCCCGTCCCCGACGCGCCGGAAAACAGCGCCAGCGGCCCGCCCACTCCACGTCCTCCCCAGTCGGCGATCTGGTCGCGCCGCTTCAGCCAGGCGGTGAAGTCGCGCAAGGACCGCATCGTCTTGTCGGGAAGGACAAGATCCGGCCATCGCCCCCTGCGGGTTTCCAGATTGGCCCCCGGCGGCGCGGTGACCTCGCCCGAGCGTGTCAGCACGGCACGCTGCGCGACGGGCGTCGGCTGGATCATCTGATAGGGACCCTCGCCGGTGACACGCACGAGCCCCGCGGCGACGAGCGGCGCGGTCGCGTCCAGCCGGTTGTAGAGCACGCCAATCTCGGCCCCGTCATCGAGCATCAGCAGTTCCTGGGCCAGGGCAAGGCTCGGCCAGGGCGCGTTCACCTGCGGCTGCAGCGATTGCAGGCGGGGACCGTAAGCCGGGCGCGCCACCGGGGCCAGCGCCAGCGCCAGGAGATCGAGGTCGAACTGCAGGAATCCACGCAGCAGGCCGGGGTCGACCAGCGAGGCAAGACCGGCCCAGACGCCGCGTCCGCGGTTCTCCGCCACGGCCGTGCCGGCCTCGGCGAACCCCTTCGAGAACGCCTCGCCGATCTCGGCCCCGTTGCGCATCGCCTCCGCCAGCGTCAGCATCATGCCGATCCGGGCCCATTCCATGTCGAGGCCGCGAAGGTCGAAGTCCGTGCTTTCCTGCTGACAGGTCATCGCCACCTCATGTCACGGTCAGGGTCAGGGCGTTACCGAAGGGACTATCCGGCACGGGCGCCCCGCTGGCCGCCGGCTGTGCCCGCACTGTCCCGGTGACCGCGCTGGCCGGGACCGCTAGCGTCAGCACCGCCTGTGCGTCCGGGTCGTCGAGCAGGGGAGCGCCGACGGGAATGATCTGCACTGCCTGCGGGCTCTCGCTGTCGTCACCCAGTCGCCAGATCACCTGCAGCGCCGCCTCGCCCCCAGCCGGTCCCGCCACGGCCACGGTCGCGTCGGTCGCCGTTCCCGGCACCGAGATCGCGTTGATGAGCGTGCCCCCCACGACGAACATCTGCACCGGCGTCCAATTCACCGGCGGTGGCGTCACGCCATCGCCCACTGGCGCGGCGTGGCTATCGGGCCCCATATCCTGGAAACCCGCCCGCGCCCTCGCTAAGTTCGGCAGGGTGTCGATGATCAGCGTCTCGGGCGGCGCGGCCATGTCCCTGGGCTCCAGCGGCTCGATCGGGATCAGGGCGAACTCGTAGACCGCCGACAGCCGATAAGCCAGCTCGCCCCCCTGCGTCGTCCAGATATGGTTGATCTCCTCCATCGGCGGGGCCTGCATGATCGCCTCGAGCCGATACTCCTTGCGGTCGGGCGGCTCGGTGATCGCCGCGCCGGGCAGCGGCTCCTCGGTGGCGATCGGCAGGACGGGATGGCTTTGCAGGGCCCGGATGGCATGGCCGAGGATCCGCATGTCGGCATCGTCGGTGGCGTTGTCGATATCCGCCGGGAACGGTGTCAGCAGCGTGTTGATACGGATGAACTGAGTCTGGTCGGCACCGAGATCGGCGTGGAAGCCCGAGGGCGCCACCCGATAGGCGAAGATGTTCAGGACATGGGCCGTCACCCCTGCCCCGCGCGCGATCTCCGAGGCGCGCTGCGGATGCGCCACCGTGATCGTCACCTCCTCCCCGAAATGGCTGTCGAGAAAATCGGCGATGCCCTGCACCGCGACCGAGAGGGACGAGACTGGAACCGGCATCGGGTCAGAGCCTCCTGAGGTAACGCGCGCGGATGGCGCGGCTGCGGTCGGCATTCCGCCCCGCGCCGGGCGCGGCGGCGGGTTCGTGGATCAGCACGTCGAGCTGGTCGATATGGACATCGGGGCGTTTGAAGCGGTCACCGTGCGGTGGCTCGATCGGCGGCGTTCCCGGCATCGCGACGGGATCGAAGGCCGGTGGCAGCGCCGGCGGCGTCCCGTCCGCCACCGCATCCTCACGGCGCAGCGCGGTAAGGGTGGAAGGCTCCTCCTCCTCGCGCATCTCCTCGGGGAAGGGCGCAGTCTCCGGGTCAAGTCCAAGCCGCGATCCGGCACGGCGGAGCATCTGAACGGGCCCCTCTTCCTCCTCCGTCTGGCGCCGGAGGGCTAGCATTTCGTCCTCTTCTTCCGACTCCCGGCGCAGGGCCTGCATCTCCTCCTCGTCCTCCGACTCCCGGCGCAGGGCCTGCATCTCCTCCTCGTCCTCCGACTCCCGGCGCAGGGCCTGCATCTCCTCCTCGTCCTCGGGCTGCCGGCGCAGGGCCTGCATTTCCTCCTCTTCTTCCTCGGCCTGACGACGCAGGGGGCGAGCGTCTCGCTCCTCCTCTCGCTCCGCGCAGCGGAGCATCTGCACGGGCTCATCTTCCTCCTCCGCCCGACGTCGGAGGGCGTGCCTCTCATCCTCTTCCTCCGGCTGCCGCCGCAGGGCCTGCATCTTGTCCTCTTCCTCCTGCGGCTGGCGGCGAACCGCCTGACGTTCAGCGTCCTGCTCGGTCTCCGCGGTCGCCGCACGGCGAACGATGCCCTTCGGCGCAATGCCGGTGCGGGACGGCGCGGACCGTGCAGCAAGGCGGGCCAGGAAGCTCATGAGACCCGCCTCCCTCGTGACGGCGGCGTACCCCGTTCGGCGCGGATCAGCTCGGCATAGGCGCGGCGGCGGGCAACCGGAAGATCAAGGATCTCGGGTTCAGTCCAGCGATAGGCGGACGCGATCAAGTGAACCTCGCGCAGGGGCGTCTCGACACCTGGAAACGCGAAGGTCAGCGGATCGATCCGGGCGTGACTGGCCGCCCCGCAATAGGGACAAACCGCGTCGACGCTGTCCGCGACATCGGGCGAGACCGCCTCCAGTGCTGCGTCGATCCGTGCAAGGTCGTGAAGGTCGAACCGGATCGCCTCGGCCTCTGCCGCCTCCGACAGCCCACAGAGCGCAGCAAAGACCCGACGCGGATCTTCGACGTCGCGCATGCCCGCCAGCGCCTCCTCGTGGCCGCCATTCGGGGCCTCGAAACGGCGGTGCCCGAGACTCGTGGAAACCTCCGCGACGGGGAAACCCGGTCCCGCATCGGCGCGCGGGGTGTCGGTCAGGGAAAGACGCAGGTCGAAACGCGCACCGCAGGCCTCGCACGGTGCTTCATACCATTCCCACTGGCCATGGAACCTCAGGGCCGCGCGCTGGAGCAGCCATTCCCGCCCCGCCGCTGAGACCCGCCTCGCCGTTCCCCGATCCGCGGAGACCTCCCCGAACCCGGCACAGAGCGCCGCCAGGATCGTCGTGACCCGCGCCGGTCGCGAACCTGCGCTGCCCGCCGCCTCGGCCACGGCAAGTTCGGCATGCCCGTCCAGCGCGCGATAGCGCGCTGGCGGATATGCCCTGGCCAGGGTTTCGGGGGCCCGGTCCATGACGGATCAGGTCTCTGACGGCTCGGCCACGGCCTCGTCCCGGACGAAACCTTCATGCTGCAACGTGATGGTCTGGATACCCACGGTGTTCATGTTGTTGGCATCGAACTCGGGCAGCGCCTGGAACTCGGACACCCAGGCGCGGCGCAGCTGGTAGCTGATCGCCGGCACGCCCTGCAGGTTCAGCACGTTGATCACGACGTCGCGGCGGTAGTTCACGAGGCTCATCCCCGCGTCACCGTCTCGAACGTTGTTCACGGCATTGGCCCACTCCTCGAAGATGGGATCGTGGGTCAGGCCCTGTTCCAACGCAACGGCCTCGAAGCTCGACCCGCCCGGGATCACTCTCTGGTAGGAGGGATCTCCTGCGGAGCGCCACTTTACCGCCTCGGTGGTGCGTTTCAGCGCGCCCATCTTGGTCAGACCGGCGACGGTCTTGCCGTTGATGACGATCTGGAACTTGAAGGTGCGATACGGATCATAGCGATGCGCATTCGCGGGAAAGGTTGGGGCAGGCATTGGGCCCTCCTGCTATCTGGTTGCGGCGGGTCAGGCCTCAGCGGGACTGACCGACGATCTGCTTGATCTGGACGACGACGAACTCGGCGGGCTTCAGAGCTGCGAAGCCCACCACCACACGCACGACGCCCGCGTCGATATCGGCCTGTGTCATCGTCGATCCCAGTCCACACTTCACGTAGTAGGCGTCAGAGGCTTTCTCGCCCTGGAAGGCGCCCGCACGATGCAGCGTATCCATGAACGCGCCGACATTGGCTCTCAGGCTCGACCAGAGCTTGTGGTCGTTGGGTTCGAAAACCACTGCCTGAAGCGCGCCATAGAGGCTCTCGCCGATCATGTTCTGCGTGCGGCGGACGGGGACGTAGCGGTATTCAGGCTTGGTTTTGGTCGCTCGCGTGCGTGCGCCCCAGACCACCGTCGGCCCGATGATCGCCCGGAAGCAGTTGACCCCGAACTCGTTGAGGTTGTCCTGCAGGTCCGCGCCGATATCGATGGTCGGGCCCACGGCGCCGCGTATCGTCGCCTCGAGCCCCGCCGGGGCCTTCCACACGCCCCGGCGGGAATCGATCCGCGCCCAGACACCGGCGGCGAAGGGCCCCGGCGGAACGCGGAATGTCTTGGGCAGGTTGGCCGCTGTATCGGGGTCGTAATAGGGGTTCGCCACCTCCATCCACGGGTAGTAGAGCACCGTGTAGGGCGACGTCGGCGCGCCCAGGTCCTTGACGTTGGTGGGGCTCTGCAGGCGCGCGGCCCCCACGGGGTCGGGGGGATCGATCAGGACCATGCGATTCTGCATGAACTCCGCATGGGTGATGGCGGCCTCGAGGGCGCCGTTGTCGCCGCCGGAGGTCCAGACCTTGCCGGGCAGCATGAGGATGGAGATGTCGCGGTAGTCGCGCAGATGGATCAGCGCGTTGGTGTAATCGGCATTGGCCGGCGCGCCATGATCGACTCCGCCCGCGAAACTGATGTCCAGCAGCGCCGCAGGGTGGGCGGGCCAGGGCGACGGGTACGGCACTGCCGATCCGGTATCGAAGGCCAGCGCCGTCTCCGCCGAGCCGCCCGAAACCGTGACGGTATTCACGGTCCCGGCGGTCGCGCTCTGCCCGGGCAGAAGCAGAATCGTGTTGTCTCGCGTCACGGCGGCGACGAAATTGGCACGGGCACTCACAGTCGAGGCGCCGCGGGCCTGCGTCTGGATTGCGGCAGCGAGATCGGCCAGCGTCGCCGCGCCGCCCGGGAAGGTCACGACGACCGGCTGGCCGCTCACCGTATCGCCGGTAAAGCTCAGCTCGATCGTGTCGCCGTTGGAGATCGCTGTGGGGTCGAGCCCCGACAGATCGCCGCTCTCGAACCCCTCGATGGCGCCACCACCAGCAGAGGCCACGGTTTCATGCCGGGCGGAGACCAGCATGCTGGCCTGGTCGATGGTCGCGGCGAGGAACTGCCCGCTGGCCGGGTCCAGCGTCATGTCGGTATGCGTTTCCAGCATCGGGTCGAGTCTGCCCTGCCCGTCCGGCACGCCAATCTCGACATCATAGGTCGCCAGAAGCGGGTTGGTATCCTCCACCGCGCGGCTGATCCTCAGCACCATGCCGTCGGCCCAGACGCCCTCGGAACGGGCGGTGAAATAGAACCCCATCCCCGCATTGACCGGGTCGGTGAAGGCGGCGCTGGAGGCCTCGCCATTGCCGTCGCCGACCGGCACGATATAGGCCTTGGCCCCGCCATTGGCGAAGAAGGACTGCACCGCGAAACCGAAACTGTCCGGGGCGCTGCCCATGTTGCGCAAGCCTCCCGCCGCACCGTCCAACTCGCCGAAGAGACTGGCGAATTGCGCCTGGCTGGTGACGAAGACCGGCTTGCCGTCCTCCTTGTCGTCGGTCACCAGGGCCCCGCGATTTACCCGACCGATGAAGGCCGCGACGGAGGTCGAGGCCGCCTCGATGGCCAGAAGGCCTGATGGCACATGTTCGATATAGACGCCCGGATGCATGTAGTTGGACATGCCGGTTTCTCCTCGCCTTTTGCTGGCCGGGCCCCCTCCCCGGCGCTCGCGAATCGGCCGGACCGCGGATTCTGCGCCCTGTATGGGCACAGTCATTCAGCCGGGGATCATGGCCGGATGCGCCACGACTCGCGGGCAGGTTGCGCCGCGCTCTGTCGGGCCTCCAGGCGCGTCACCGTTCGGTTACCCGTCGATCCTGATGTCCAGCGCACCGAACAGGAAACATCGACAGAGATGAAACCGGACATCACAGAAGTGAAATCGGACATCGGACCACCTTTAGCGACAGACAACATCTTGCGCAGACGGTCGGTTCCGCTGCCCGTGACGAACCGTTTCAGAAGTGTAGGAGGTTTAACCGCCGCCGCAATTCATACGAGACACTTACCTAGTGTAATGCCCCGCAAACTAAGCAGTAGAGTTACCCCTCCTCATTCACCGGGCTGAGGTATAAAAGGAGATGGCGAGCAGTTTCTCTTGTAGCATCAAGATGTTCTTGCCAGAAAACGATTCAACAGGACTACTGGCCATGGGTGAAAACCTTTCACGGGTCCATCCGCGTTGAGCTTGACGGCCAGCGCACCACCAGCGACAGCAGTGCGTTGCTGCTGCGCGAAGCACTCGACAGCAGCGGGATGATCGCCGCCCTCAAGGATCATCTGGTCGACCAGCGCGCCCTCGGATCGCGTCTGCCACAGATTGGCCAGTCAACTCCGCACCGTGGTGTTACAACGGGTCATGGGCTGGATCGATCTCGGCAACACCACCACGCTGCTCCGCGATCCGCTCTGGCAACTTGGTTGCAAAGGTCGCAGGTTCGAATCCTGTCGCTCCGACCAGAAACATCATGAGAAAAAGCCATTTACTGGTCACGCCGGGTGGCGGTTTTTCGTTGCGTGTCATCAAGCTGACCCCTGGACGTCATCTGACTGACATCTTCCGACGCTAGCCTCGATCAGAGGCATCCTGCCGGGGAGGGTATGTCATGTCCGCGCAAAGGCGTCGGCCACTCAGCCACGATGAAATCGAGTTCCTGGTGCAGTTGGCCAACGGCAACGCCCTGGCCCGCCAACGGCGTCGTGACAGGGAAGCTCAGCGTCCACGACCGCGTCATCTGAAAGACGAGTAACGCCTGCGCCGCGACCTTCGCCTAGGCTGAGCCATGAAGGCCATTGCCGGGGAGGCGCCAATGAAAGAGCTGTACCTGCTGCGTCACGCCAAGGCAAAGCGCGCCAGCGGCGGCATGCAGGATTGTCACCGCCCCCTGAGCCGACGCGGACAACGCCAGATGGCGGCCATGGCAGGGCCCCTGCAACGCCTGGGTGCCCTGGAGGGCGAGATCCACGTCAGCACGACGACCCGCACCCGCCAGACCCTGCTGGCCCTCGATGAGCAGTTGCCTGCGTCATCTCTCGCCGGTCGGGCCCGGTACCCGCATGAGCTTCACACCTTCGACTGGAAGTCGCTACGGACATGGATCACTGCCCTTCCACCGGGCTGCGACAGGATCATCCTGATCGGTCACAACCCGGCCCTGCTCGGCTTCGCCCGCTGGCTCTTCAAGCAGGCGCCCACTGAGTTGCCCACCGGGGGACTGCTCGGTCTCTCCCTTCCCGTGGACAGCTGGCAGGAACTCAGGAAACACCAGGGGGAACGGGTCTCTCGCTTGACGCCGACCGAGACGAGCCACGCGCTGTTCAGGAAACAGGCTCCCCGGCCACCCGACCTCGACCTGGCCAGCATGGACAAGCGGGTCCTCGGCCTGCTCACCCATCAATACCGCATGGTGAGGGCCCTGGAACCCGGCGTGACTGCCGGCTTCGACCCGGAGTTCCTGCACCAGTACCGCGTCAACCTGCGGCGCAGCCGCGCCATCGGGGAGTCCGTGCGGGCCATCGGCCGGGTGCCCGGCCTCAAGAGGGTCCTCAAGCGCCTGAAACAGCGTGCCCGGGCCACCAGCGATCTCCGGGACCTCGACGTGTTCCTCGAGACCCTGGACCAGCAGCCACCGTCGGTATCGAAGCAGACCCTCACGGCGGTCCATGACTGGCTGGAGCATCAGGGCCGGGAGCGTCACGCGGCCCTCTCCCACGCCATGGCACAGCCGGCCTACGCGCACGACATGGCGAGGTGGCAGCGCTTGCTCTCGGACAAGCATTTCCGCCAGGCGCTTCGGGCACTGACGCCGGGTGAGGTAGGGGCGGTGCTGGCCGAGCGGATCCTGCAGCATGACGCCGCCCTGGCGGCCCTTGCCGACGATTCGCCCGACACGTCACTCCATGAACTGCGCAAGGCCGTCAAGCGCATTCGCTACCTGGCGGAGCTGGCTCCCCGGCGATACCGCGCCTTCCTCGCCGGCCTTAAACGGCGCCAGACGCTGCTCGGGGAGTTTCAGGATCTCTGCACCCAGCAGGCTTGGATCCGGGCATGCGTCGAGGCGCTGTCCGATGCCGGTCCTTCAGGAAGCGCGCGAAAGGAATGCCTCGGCTGGCTCGACTCGTTGGAGGCACGCAAGGCCGAACTCCATCGGGCCGTCATGGCGCTCGACCCGCTGACGGAGACCGCCAGTTCGCCATGAGTGGCGTCGAAAACGCGTGCCCCACGACATCTGGTTGCCGGGGGACAACCATCACCCGCGCTCGCCCGACGTGGGCTTGTTCGACAGTGCCTCGGCCTCTCCTTGCCGGCGCCTCGACTCCCGCGGCGACAGGCCATAGCGGGCCTTGAAGGCTCGCGAGAAGGCGGAGCCCGAGGTGAAACCGCAGGCCAGCGCTACCGATAGGACATCCCTGTCCGTCTCGGCAAGCAGGTGGCGGGCACGCGCCAGCCTCAGATTCAGGTACCAGGCCCGGGGGGACGTGCCGAGATGCTGCTCGAAGAGGCGTTGCAGCTGACGCGGGGAGACACCGCTGCGGCTCGCCACCGCTTCCAGCGAGAGGGGCACCTGCTGGTGGCGCTCCATCAGGGAGATGGCCTCCACCAGGCGGCGGTTATGGATGCCAAGTCGCCTTGCCAGCGACATGCGCTGCTGGTCACGGCGGGTGCGGATCCGCTCGTGGATCAGCTGCTCCGAGACATCGACCGCCAGTCGCGACCCATGGCGACGGGCGATCACCTCCAGGGCCATGTCCATCGCCGCCGTGCCACCGGCACAGGAGAAGCGCCGCCGCCCCAGTTCGAAGAGCTCGTCGGAGGTCTCGATGCCCGGGAAGCGCTCCTGGAAGGCCGGCAGGCTCTCCCAGTGCAGGGTGACGCGCTCGCCCTCCAGCAAGCCCGCCTCCGCCAGCAGGAAGCCGCCGGTGTCGAGCCCGCCAAGTACGCAGCCGGACTGGTCCAGGCGATGCAGCCAGGCCATCAGGGGACGGCTCAGGCTGTCCTCGGGACCGAAGCCGCTGCAGACCGCCAGCGAGGGCAGCCGATGCACCTCCCCGATGGCACGGTCGGCCAGCAGCGTCATGCCGTTGGAGGCGGTGACCGGCTCACCGTCCTCGCTGATCAGCGTCCACTCGAACAGCGCACGCCCCGTGATCCGGTTGGCGATCCTCAGCGGCTCCACCGCCGAGAAGAACGCCATCATCGAGAAACGCGGCAGCAACAGGAACCCCACGGCTTCGGGCAGCAGCCCCTGATAGTCCAGGCGCAAGGCGCATCTCCTCCATCCCAATCCGCGGCCGATCACTCCGCTCCCCGGCATCGGGCCGGCGCGCGACGGCCGCATCCCGATTCATCGCCGTGAGGATACCCGCTGTCACCGGGAGGATCACCACCCTGGCACGGGGCAATGGAAGGCGCCCGCCGGCCACGGCTAGAATGAACCCCAGGCTTGTCCATCCGAGGTGTCCCCCGTGTCCAGAAACGAGAGAACCATCCTGGCCTTCGACCAGGCCGGCAACGAGTATTTCATCGACATGTTCGTCAGCGTCCGGGATCTCAGCGACCTGCAGCACGCCGGCGCGACCCGCAGCGGCCTCCCTAGCTTCCGGACCCGGGAGGGCCACTCGGTCACCCACCTCGGCGGGGGCGAGTTCGCCGTGATGGTGCCCGGTGAGGAGGAGGCGATCACCGTCAGGACGGAGGATCCCGAGTTCGTGTAGCCGCGTCCCCGTCCCCTCGTCGTTGGCCATTCTTCCAGGCGAGATCGCCATGGCATGACCGGGGTCATGCGCCGCGGCGAAACCGCCTCGCCACCCGACGGGAACGCTATAATACAGAATGCACCATCCCGCTAGCGTCCACCGCACAGGAGGGACGACGATGAATCGGTCGACGCACCATGTAGTGCCGAATGCCAAGGGGGGCTGGAGCTTGCACAGGGGCAGTTCCGGGCGAGCCACCCGGCACTTCGCCACCAAGAAGGCGGCCGAGGCCTATGGCCGGAAGGTCAGCTTCAACCAGAAGACCACCCTCGTGATCCATCACGAGGACGGCACAGCCCCGCCCTCCAGCGACCAGGGCTAGTCGACGACAGGGGCCGGGATCGGCGTCCTCGTCGCCTCAGCCATCACACGCTCTCGCCACGCTGGTGTAGACTTCCCTGCACCATGAATCACTGATCTACCCGGCGGGAGACGGCCATGAAATACCTCGGTGCCCACGTGAGCGCGGCAGGCGGTGTCGACCAGGCAGTGCGGCGCGCCGTGGAGATCGGTGCCAACGCCTTCGCGCTGTTCACCAAGAACCAGCGCCAATGGCAGGCCAAGCCGCTATCCGACGCGGTCATCGAGGCCTTCCGCGCCGCCTGCCACGAGCACGGCTTCGGGCCGGGACAGATCCTTCCCCACGACAGCTACCTGATCAACCTGGGCCATCCCGAGGCGGAGGGACTCGCCAAGTCCCGGGCCGCCTTCCTCGACGAGCTCCAGCGCTGCGAGCAGCTGGGCATCGACCGCCTCAACTTTCATCCCGGCAGCCATCTGAAGAAGACCAGCGAAACGGACTGCCTCTCGCGTATCGCCGAGTCGATCAACGAGGCGCTCGCCGAGACCCGCGGCGTCACCGCCGTGATCGAGAACACCGCCGGCCAGGGGAGCAACCTGGGCTGGCGCTTCGAGCACCTCGCCGAGATCATCGAGCAGGTGGAGGACAAGTCCCGGGTCGGGGTGTGCCTCGACACCTGCCACGCCTTCGCGGCCGGCTACGACCTGCGCACGCCCGAGGCCACCACCGCCACCCTGGACGAGTTCGACCGGGTGGTCGGCTGCGACTTCCTGCGCGGCATGCACCTCAACGACGCCAAGAGTGAACTCGGCAGCCGGGTGGACCGCCACCACAGCCTGGGCCAGGGCAATATCGGGCTCGACGCCTTCACCACACTGATGCGCGACCCGCGCCTCGACGGGATGCCCCTGATCCTCGAGACCATCGACCCGACGATCTGGGCCGACGAGATCGCCTGGCTGCGTGCGCAGCAGGCCGCCTGACCCAGATTTCCCTTACGGCAAGGAGCCACCGCATGATCCGCATCCGCCCCTACCAGCCCGACGACTGGCCAGCCCTGTGGGCCATTCTCGAACCGGTCTTCCGTGCCGGCGAGACCTATGCGGTACCCCGTGACATCAGCGAGCAGGACGCCCATCGCATGTGGATCGAGCTGCCCCGCGCCGTGCGCGTGGCCGTCGATGACGCGGGCCAGGTCACCGGCACCTACACCCTCAAGGCCAACCAGCCCGGTCCCGGCGACCATGTCTGCAACTGTGGCTACCTGGTCGCCGACCACGCCCGCGGCCAGGGCATCGCCGGCGAGATGTGCGAGCACTCCCTGGCCCTGGCCCGGGAGCTGGGCTTCGTCGCCATGCAGTACAACCTGGTGGTCGCCAGCAACGAGGTGGCCATCCGGCGGTGGCAGAAGCACGGCTTCACGATCATCGGCACCCTCCCCCGGGCCTTCCGTCACCCGGCGCTGGGCCTGACGGACGCCCATGTGATGTACCGACTGCTGTGAGGCGCGCCGGCGTGCCGTTTGACCCCCGGCACCGGCCTCGGGCATGCTCACCAAGTAACTGACTCACCGAAGGAAAAATGACAATGAAAGGTTTTTCACGCAGCACGCTGGCACTCGCCGTCTCGCTGGCCATGACCGCCGGCGCCAACGCCTCCGAGTTCGCCGACGTGGATCCCGTCACCCTGCGCCTGGCCCACGTGGTCAACGAGCAGGACGGCTTCCATATCGCCGCCGAGAAGTTCGAGGAACTGGTGGAAGAGCGCACCGAGGGCAAGGTGGACATCGAGCTCTACCCCAACGCCAGCCTCGGCGACGAGCGCACCCTGCTCGAGGGCATGCAGATCGGCACCGTGGACATGGGCGTGATCACCAACGGGCCGGTGGCCAACTTCCTCGAGGAGATGGCGGTCTTCGAGCTGCCCTTCCTCTTCCCCTCCCCGGAGGCCGCCTACGAGGTACTCGATGGCCCGATCGGCCAGGAGCTGCTGGACCGCCTCGCCGAGGTCAACCTCAAGGGCCTGGCCTACGCCGAGCGCGGCTTCCGCAACCTCACCAACAGCGAGCGTCCGGTGGAGACGCCGGCGGATATCGACGGCCTGCGCATCCGCGTGATGGAGAACCCGGTCTACGTCGACACCTTCCGGGAGCTCGGCGCCAACGCGGTGCCGATGGCCTGGACCGAGGCCCTCACCGCCATGCAGCAGGGCACCATCGACGGCCAGGAGAACCCGGTCAACGTCATCCACTCCTTCAAGCTCTACGAGACCCAGGATCACATGACGCTGTCGCGCCATACCTACGCGCCGGCACTCTTCGTGATGGGCATGCCGGTCTGGAACACGCTGCCGGAAGCCGCCCAGGCGGTGATCGAGCAGGCCGCCCAGGAGGCCGCCGAGCACGAGCGCCAGGTCAACGCCGAGATGGAGGCCGAGCAGCTGGCCGAGCTTCGCGAGGCGGGCATGCAGATCGTCGAGGAGCCCGACATCGCCGCCTTCCAGGAGGCCGTGGCGCCAGTCTACGAGAAGTACGGCGAGCAGTTCGGCGACACCCTGCCGCGCATCCAGGAGGCGCTCGAGTAAGTGTCCCCGCTCGCCCATTCCCTGCTGCGACCGCTGCGGTGGAGTGAGCGCGCCCTCGACGCCGTCATCGCCCCCGTGGTCTTCACGGCGATGGCGGCGTTGATCGGTGTGATCACCCTACAGGTCGTCTCGCGGGTCTTCTTCACTGCGGTGGGCTGGACCGAGGAGGTCGCCCGTTTCCTGCTGATCTGGATCACCTTCCTCGCCGCCACCCTGGCCTTTCGGCGCGGGCGGCATATCGCCGTGACCTTCGTGGTCGACGCCCTGCCCGGGCTGCCCCGGCGGCTGACGCGTATCGCCGCCCTGCTGGTGGCCCTGGGCTTCCTGGTGGCTCTGGTGAACATCGGGTACGAGTACATGCAGGTGCAGAGCTTCCAGAAGTCCGCCTCGCTGCGTCTCTCCATGACCTGGGTCTATGCGGTCATGCCGCTGACAGCGGCGATCATGGCCTGGTATGCGCTGGTGGACATCGTTGCCCTGGCGCTGGGCGAGCCCCCTGTGCACGCCGAGGAGCCCGCCGCATGACCGCCCTGCTCTTCGTGCTGTTCCTGGCCTTCATGCTGCTCGGCGTGCCCATCGCGCTGGCCATCGGCGCCAGCGCCCTGGTGGCGCTCCATGCCCAGGGCGTGCCGCTGATGGTGGTGCCCCAGCAGATGTTCCAGGGCATCAACTCCTTCGCCCTGGTGGCGGTGCCCATGTTCATCCTGGCCGGCGACCTGATGGCCCAGGGCAAGGTGAGCGAGAAACTGGTGGCCTTCGCCGACTCGCTGTTCGGCTTCCTCAAGGGCGGCCTCTCCATCGTCTCGGTGGGCGCCGGCATGTTCTTCGCCGCCATCTCCGGCTCCGGGGCCGCCACCACGGCCGCGGTGGGCTCGAGCCTGGTGCCGGAGCTTCGCAAGAAGGGCTACGATCCCGCCTCGGCGGCCAGCCTGATCGCCGCCAGCGGCACCATCGGCGTGGTGATTCCGCCGTCGGTGCCGATGATCATCTATGCGGTGATCGCCCAGCAGTCGGTCTCCAAGCTGTTCCTCAGCGGCATCCTGCCCGGCATCGCCATGGGCCTTGGCCTGGGCGCTATCGCCATCGTCCAGGCCTACCGGCGCAACTACCCGCGCGGCACCGCCTTCTCGCCGGCCACCATCTGGTGCACCTTCAGGAGCGCGAGCTGGGGCCTCGCGACCCCGGTGATCATCCTCGGCGGCATCTTCTCCGGCGTGTTCACGCCCAGCGAGGCGGCCGTGGTGGCGGTCAACTACGCCCTGCTGGTGTCGCTGTTCGTCTACCGCGACCTGAGCCTCACCGACGTCTACCGCATCCTGATCCGCTCGGCGATCACCACCTCGGTGATCATGCTGGTGATCGCCACCTCGGCGGTACTGAGCTGGACACTCTCCAGCTGGCAGGTCCCCGGTGCCATCGCCCAGGCGGTGCTGTCGCTGTCCACCGACCCCTACGTGATCATGCTGCTGGTGGTGGCGGTGATCCTGCTCACCGGCGTCTTCATCGAGACGGCCAGCGCCCTGATCATCCTCACCCCGGTACTGCTGCCGCTGGTGACCCAGCTGGGCATCGACCCCATCCACTTCGGGCTGATCATCGTGGTGGGACTCGCCATCGGCATGATCACCCCGCCGGTGGCGATCAACCTCTATGTGGCCTCCTCGGTCACCCAACTGCCGCTGGAGCGCATCACCCGTGCCATCATTCCCTACCTGCTGGGGCTGGTCGCCGTGCTGCTGCTGGTGGTCTATGTCCCGATCCTGCTGGGCCTCTCCGGCTAGCGCCCTTGATCACCAGTTCACCACACAACGAGGAGTTTCCGATGCATCGATCGATACCGCCTGTCGTCGGCCTGCTTGCCCTGGCCCTGCTGGCCGGCTGCACCACCTACACCTGGGAGGACGGTCGCCGGGAAACCGTGTGGGGCGTGCCCGCCGAGGACGAGACCAAGACCCGCGAGGAACGCCAGGCCGAGGGCGTCGAGTATCGGGAGCCCGGCGAGATCCCGGAATAAGAGGGCAGGTAATCCTGCACGGATATCTCGATCTGCCGGCTCGCCTCTTACCCTTTGCCGATACACCAGGCGGTAGATGGCAACCCCCTTCTCCACCACAATGGCCACGACCTGCGCCAGGAAGCGGCCGGAGACGAAGGAGACCGGGCGGCGCCTCGCCTTCGGTATATGAACCCGGGAAGTTATGGACCGCGTCCCGCATGAGGGCGTGCCAGATTCGTCCGCTCGGCATGCGCTCCGGGCGTCGCGAGTCAGCCGGCCGGAGGTATGTTGTGATTGATCCTGAACAGGTTGTCTGGGTCGTACTCGGCCTTGATGCGCGCTAGCCGCACGTAGTTGTCACGGTAGGTGGCCCGAACTCGCTCCTGGCCCTCGTCGTCCATGATGAAGTTGACATAGGCACCGCCGACGGAGAAGGGGTGCAGCGCTTCCCAGTAATTCCTGGTCCAGCGGATGATCCTGTCCCGGTTCGCCGGGTCGGGATCAACGCCGACGATGACCTCGGACCATTTCGCCTCGCGGTAGCTGAAGGCGGTATCCTTGCGCCCCACACGGTGAACCGCGCCATCGACCGGGTACAGGTGCATCGTCGATAGCGGCGTCGGTACCGCCGCGAATTCGACGTGGCGTTCAATGGCCGCATCGCTGAGCTCGGTAACGAAATCGCCACGCCAGTACCAGTGCAAACCGGGTCGATAGAGGTCGTCGAAGGCGCTCTGCAGCAGCGGATAGGGCATGGGCTGGACACCGTGCAGCGCCGGTTCTGCGGGTTCATGCACCGCCGCCGCCAGGAGTCTGTCGGCTTCTTCCTCGGGCCCGGTATGACACCAGACGATGCCGCACATCTGCTTATTGTGCAGATGCTCGGGGAACGGCGGCCCCGGCGGCACGCTCAGGAAGGCGAAGAAGCCGTTCAGCGATTCGGGGGCGCCCGTGATGAAGTTGCGATACCAGCGCAGCACGGCCCCCGCATGTTCCAGTTCCCACAGCGTTGGTCCGGCATTCACCTGGCTCACCGGATGCAGCTGGAACAGGAACGAGGTCACCACGCCGAAGTTGCCGCCACCGCCACGGATGGCCCAGAACAGCTCGGGGTGCTGGGTCTCGCTCACGGTGACGAAGCGGCCATCGGCCAGCACCAGGTCGGCCTCCAGCAGGTTGTCGATGGTCAACCCATACTGGCGGCTCAGATGACCGTGGCCGCCGCCCAGGGTGAGCCCGCCCACCCCGGTGGTGGAGATGATGCCGCTGACCGTGGCCAGGCCGAAGGCGTGGGTAACGTGATCCACCTCCCCCCAGGTGCAACCGCCCTCGACCCGCGCGGTGCGCATGGCGGGATCGATGCGGATGCCGCGCAGCATCGAGAGATCGATGACCATGCCATCGTCGCAGCTGCCCAGGCCCGCACCGCTGTGGCCGCCGCAACGCACCGCCAGGGGCAGGCCCTGCTCGCGGGCGAAATGGACCGCACGAATCACGTCGGCAACGTTCCCGCAACGAACGATCAGCCGCGGGTGCTTGTCGATCATGCCGTTGTAGAGCCGGCGGGCCGGCTCGTAGTCGGGATCACCAGTCTGTATCAGGGCGCCGCGCAGGTCGGCTCTGAAGGTATCCCGTGCGGTATCTGTGCTCATGGCAGTGCCCCCCTCTCAATGCTCGGCCAGAAAATCGAGAATGGCGGCGGTAAAGTCCTCGACAGCATTGAATGTCCCATCGTGATTGACGCCGGGAATCACCCCTAGCTCGGCCTGCGGTTGACACTGCGCCATGATGTCGGCGACCGACTCGAAATAGATGTCGGCATGCTCACCCTTGAGGATCAGGGTCGGCTGCTCGAGGGTCGCCAGATCCTCGCAGGTGATGGCGGGTGGCGTCATGTTCATCTGCGGCGGCACCGTGCGGGCGTTATCCAGCCAGATGGTGCGCATGTAATCCGGTTCCTGCTCGAAGCCACCCGGCGGTCGCTGGAAGACGGCCTCGATGAACAGCTTGGTGGCCTGTTCCGCATCGTCGGCCTCCAGTGCCTCCATGGCCGGGCCGTATTTCTTTCTCTCCTCTGCGATGGCGGCCTGACGCTCCTCCGGCAACTCGGCGACCAGTGAGGGGACAAAGGGCTCGTAATGCACCATGCCACGCACCAGCTCCGGGTGTTCCAGCGCCATCAGCGGAACGATTTGACCGCTGTACGACCAGGTAACCAGATAGACCGGCCCGGCATCCAGTGCCTCGATAAAGGCCGCCAGGTCGGCGGCATGGGTCTCGCTGGAGAACTGCTCGCCGTCGTCCGGCCAGGGCTCTGTGCCGAAATAGCGCTGGGTATAGGTGATGAAGCGGTGCTCACGGGCGATGGTCACGCGGTACGGTTCCCAGCCCCGGTGATCGGCGATGGCGGCGGGCACAAAGATCACGGGCTTGCCTTCGCCTTCGTCGACGTAGCGCAGCGTGACGCCATTGACCTCCACCGTGGAGGTCTGCTGGGCGAAGACGCTGGAAGACTGGCCGGCCAGAGCGACGGCGGCAGATAACATGAAAACATCGAGCAATCTGTGCATGGCGGCTCTCCCCACTCCCTCGGTTATTGGTCATGGACATCGGCCATCGGACCATCAATAGGGTTGACGATGGCGAGGGTTCTGACATCAACCTAGGGCGAGCCGTCGAAGAAGACATCGACAGGTCTGACTATTTGCGGGCAGGCAACGAAGGCGGCCGACATGGTCAGAATTGACTATCGGGACGCGCCTCGGACGTGATGGACGGTCCGGGGAACCCGCGCTCGCGCACAAGGCACGACCCGATCGATCACTGCTGACCGCGCCGCGTCGGCCCGATACCGGCTGACAAGGGGCGACTCGCAACCCCTCGATCACTTGGGCAGAGGACCCGGCGTTGCAGCGGGGTCGGATAGCCGGCCTCGGGCCCGCGGCACCGTTGCGCATAGGCCGGACGGTCGGGCACGTCCATGACCACCTGGCCGGCATCGCCATGGACCGTGAACTGGACCGGGGGACTGAGGCCGCCCAGTGACAGGGTATAGCGCTGGCCGGGCTCGAGGTGGCCGATGTGGCGCATCTGCACTTCCTGCTCGTCGACCCAGGTGGTAACGATCTCGTAGCCGTCGCCCCGCTCGGTGTAATAGAGCACCGCAGCTTGCTCCCCGTTTCCCAGACGATACGCATGGATGGGTTTCAGCGTCTGCTCGGCGGCAGCGGCACCGAAGGCGAGACCCAGGGCGATGACCGCGAAACAGCTAACGATGGTGGTTCTCATGGCACTGTCTCCTCTGGCTTGATCGCACGTCGGCAATGGACGTGTCATTCAAGCCTAGGAGGCGGCCATCTTTGGCACATCGACAGAACGGATCATTTGACTGGCACCCACACGACCGCTCGAATGATCAGGGTTGACCACCTGACTTCATTCGATGTCGTGTGAAGGATGCCGGTGACAAATACCGGGGACGGAGGAGTTCATGGCTGTGGCAATTCCGCAATGGTGGCCACGCACATGACAAAGGCTCAACGGGCAGGACGAGATCCCGGAGAACCCTGCGCGTTCCCGTGCCTTGGGGTGGGCTATAGTGAGATCGTATAGGGCGAGCCTGTCCCGTTTCAGGGAGTAATGCGCCATGCCTTTGTTTCTGATCGAACGCAATTATGCCGAACGGCTCGATGTGACCGCCGAGGGCGTAAGGGAGATCACCGAGATCAACCAGGACATCGGCGTGCACTGGCTGTTTTCCTTTCTCAGTGCGGACAAGAAGAAGACCTACTGTCTGTACGAGGCCTCCGATTCCGAGGCCATCCGCGAAGCGGCCAGGCGTGCCGGCGTACCGGCTGATGTGATCGTCGAGGTCAGCGAGATAAATCCCACGGCATTTGCCTGAACGGGTCGAGGAGAGGCCTCACCGCCCGGCGGTACCTGCTGATGGCTCGGCGACGATGGCTCATGGCCGGTTTTCGACGAGCCCGTGCCCGATGGCATAGGCGGCCGCTTCCGTGCGGTTGGCGGTGTTGGTCTTGGCCAGGATGTTTCGTACATGATTGGCAACGGTATTCGGGCTAAGGAAGAGTCGTTCGGCCACCTCACGGTTGCTCCGTCCGGCAGCGAGCAATTGCAACACCTGCACTTCTCGCCCGCTCAATCCGGCCGGGTAGACCGGGCGGGTCGAGAGGGTTTCGCGTAGCGTCGCACAGCGCCGTGCCAACGCCTCCATACCAAGCCCACGGGCAGTCTGCTCCGCCGCTTCCACCAATGCCCTCGCCGGCTCGGGTTTCTTGCGTTGCGCCAGCACACGGGCGTACTGGAAGCGGTCATGGGCCAGCCAGGGCCATCCCCCAGTGCGTTCATCCATCGCCAGAGCGGTCTGGAAGTGCCGCTCGGCGGTGTCCCACTGCTTCAGGGTGGCCGCCAGCATGCCGAGAAATCGGTCGGCCGAACCGTAGCAGACGGTATGGGCTCCGAAGACGATGTTGCGCCCGACATAGGGCAGCAGATGGCGGTAAAGGGGGGTGGCATACCCAGCCTCGTCGAGCCGTGCACAGACTTCTGCCAGGTAGGTGATACTGGTCGACCACATGGCATCGCGTGACACGGCCTTGAGTTCATCGGTCATCAGGTACTTGAACTCGAGGCGCGCCTCCTCCAGCCGTTCGAGTTCGACGTAAAGCACGGCCAGTCCCGGTCGCCATGCAGCTGCCTCGGGCGTATTCTGCACGAAATGTCGCAGCACCGGCTGCAACTCACCCAGACGGCCCTGCTCCCGGCGCAGGGTGAACATCTGCATGCCGAACACTCCCTCGGCATGCTCCGGAGAAAAGCGTCGGCCGACGATCAGGTTTTCCCGCGCTTGCTGCTCGGCTTCGGCGAAACGGCCGCGGTGAGTGGCCAGCATGGCCTGGGCACTCAGGCCGACAGCCTGCAGAAAGGGCTGTCGGCAGGCATTGGCCACCTGCAGGTGCAGATCGAGCACGGCCCGGGCCGTGTCGATATCGCCGTCTTCCATCAGATCCCCGATGTACCAGCCGGACATGTCACCGACCGCCCATTCCGGGTGCCCCGCCTGGTGCACCAGTTCGAGGGCCTCGCTTGCGGCGGCCAGACGCTCCTCCAGGTGTTCCGGCCACGAGCGTGCCGGCACAATGGCGCTGAGTGCCTCGAACAGCGTACGGGGATCACCCAGCCGGCGCGCCAGTCGGGTCGCCTGCCGAAGCGCCGCATGGGCGGCCTGAGGCCGGTCGCAGTAGATATTGGCCCGACACAGCGCCGCCAGCAGCTTGGCGCGCAGACGCTCCGCCGCTGGGTCCAGGGCCGCCAAGGCTTCCTCCAGCAGTGCTACCGCCCGATCCCCATGACGACCGATCCGCCAGCCGACGCTTTCGTAGCCGAGGGCGGCATGGGCCAGCATGGGGACGGACCAATTTGCGGCCGTCCCCACCTGGCGCGCCAGTTCGACGGCCTGCATGAAGTGGCCCAGGGAGTCATCGGCATGCCCGCCGGCCCGGTTGTGTGCTTCCGCCAGGGCCAGCAGCAAGCGGCAGTGGCGTTCGCTGTCCTGTGGCAGGTATTGCTCCAGCAGTTGCAGGGCCAGGTGGTGGAAATGTACCGCTTCCTCGTAGGCCAGCAGCGTATCGGCCCGGTCACCGGCCCGTTCGGCATAGTCGATGGCCGTTTCGGCCGTGCCGTCGGGGGCGGCCTCGGCGAAGTGGTGGGCGAGTTCCGGAAGACGGGCCTGTAGATCGTGTGGATGCAGTGTTTCCAGCCGCTCACCGGCCTTTCGATGCAGACTCATTCGCCGTGGGGTCGACAGCTCCTCGTAGAGGGTTTCACGAACCAGGGCGTGATTGAACTGGAAATGGCCCGGTTGCGGAAGCTCCTCGATGATGTGCACCTCCAGCGCCTCGTCCAGAAGGTCCAGTAACTTGGTTTCGGGCAGCGCCAGGCCGGCCAGCAACTCGAGCTCGAAGCGCCGGCCGATCACCGACGCCATGCCGAGCAAGCTGTTACAGTCGCGCGATAATGCGTTCAAACGCTGGCCGATGATCTCGCGGATGCCCGACGGGATGCGTGGTAGCACCCCGTCTGCGGGAAGGCCTTCCTGCAGCAGGTAGCGAGACAGCTCACGCATGAACAGCGGATTGCCCTCGCTGTGCTGGTATATCGCTGTCGCGACAACAATCAGCGGAAGGGTGCCGGCCAGCGAGCCCAGGTACTGCTCGGTTTCATCGCGCGACATGCCGCTCAGCGTCAGGCGCTGGCAATGAGGCAGACGAGACAGTTCACCGAGGGTATCGGAGAGCGGATGCTGACGGCTCATCGCGTTATCACGAAAGCTAGCGAGCAGCAGCAGCGGGCTGGTCGCGATCTCCCGGGCCAGGAATTCCAGCAGCTTGAGCGAGGCAGTATCGGCCCAGTGCAGATCGTCCAGAATCAGCACCAGAGGCTGGAGCCGTGCGGTCTGTTGCCAGAACCGCGTGAGGGTATCGAGGAGCCGAAAGCGAGCCTGGGCAGGATCGTCGATGGACGGCGTCTCCAGCAACTCAGGCAGGCGCTGCCGCAGTTCGGGAAGCAGTTCGGCGATCACTCCGGCATCGCTGCCCGCCATTTCATCAGGCAGTACCGAGTCGGTTTCCTCAAGCCAGCCCCGCAGTAGCTGCAGCCAGGGCCAGTACAGCGGTGCGCCCGGCTCCTCGTAGCAGCGCCCCCAGAAAACCCGCATCCCCTGCTGCTCGGCACGGCTAGCGAATTCCTGGGCGGTATGCGTCTTGCCAATGCCGGGGTCACCGCTTAGCAGTACTAACCGCCCCTGCCCGGCCAGGGTCTGCTGCATCGCATTATCAAGGACAGCCAACTCGACCCGGCGGCCGATGAAGCCTGTCTGCGGTACAGCGATGCATGTCAAGACCATGCCGCATTCATCACAGAACGCAGCCTCCTCACGATTAACGCAACCACAGTGATGACACCGCATGATGCTGCTCGCAGAGCCGAACGATCATTTATCTGATAAGCCTAGTTTAACCGCCCCCTGGGCGTGTCCCCCATTCGGAGCATGAGGGGCACTTAATGCGGCACTAACCGCGGCCGGGCATGCTGGGGTCTACATTCCCGACCGACGTGACCGACCATGAACCTCCTCTCCCGGAGCATCGCCATCGGCCCACTGGGCCTGAGCCTGGGCCAGCTGCTGATCGTCTTCGCCCTCGGCGTCGCCCTCATCACCGGCCTGCTGCTGGGGCGGCGCCAGCGCCTGGGGGTCGGCGACACCCTCTCGACGCTCCTCCTGGTCGCGCTGGTCGGCGCACGACTGGTCTTCGTGGCGCGCTACCACCAGGACTACGGCGGGCCGCTGGCGATGCTCGACATCCGCGACGGTGGCTTCGATATCCTCGGCGGCCTCACGGCCGGGCTCGCCTATGCGGCCTGGCGACTGTGGCGGCAACCCGCCCAGCGCAAGGCCCTGGGCGGCGCGCTGGCCGCGGGGATACTCACCTGGGGCGTGACAGCCGGCACCCTCGGCCTGATGGCCGGGAAGAGCCGCCCGGTGCCCGAGACGGCGCTCGCCACCCTTGCCGGCGACGCCATCCGCCTCCCCGAGCTGCAGGCCGCCGAGGGCCAGCCCATGGTGGTAAACCTCTGGGCGACCTGGTGCCCGCCCTGCCGTCGCGAAATGCCGGTGCTCGCCGATGCCCAGCGGAAGGAGGGGGACATCACCTTCGTGTTTCTCAACCAGGGCGAGGACCCGGCTCAGGTCCGTCGTTTCCTGGACCACGAGTCCCTCGAACTCGACAACCTGCTGCTCGATGCCCAGCTGGCCTTCGGCGATCGCGTCGGTGCCAGGGCAATGCCCACCACCCTTTTCTACGATGCCGATGGCCGGCTGCTCGATACCCACTTCGGCGAGCTCTCCCGGGCAACGCTCAATCGTGAGCTGGAACGGCTGCGCTGAGCCGGTCCGCGGAGTCCCTTCCCCCGAGGCCCGAGGCCGGCCAACTACCAGGCGGAGCTGCGCGTGACCTGGTCCGACTGGCGGAACACCAGGCTGAGGTTGTTGGCCGGCATGGGCACCACCTGCTCGAGGCCGAGACCCCATCGCTCGGCCTCGGCCGCCACCGCCGCCAGGTCACGGATGCCCCAACGCGGATCGCGGGCGCGCAGGTCGGCATCGAAGGCCGCATTGCTGGATGCCGTGTGGCGACCCTCCCGCCTGAACGGCCCATAGAGGTAGAGCACGCCACCGGGCACCAGAGCGGCGCCGGCACCCGCCAGCAGTGCCTCGGTGACCGCCCAGGGCGAGATATGCAGCAGGTTGATGGCCACCACGGCGTCGAAGGACGCCGCCGGCCAGTCGCCGGTCACGTCCAGCTCCACGGGCTCGTGCAGGTTCGCCAGGCCCGCGGCCTCGCGCCAGGCGGCGATGGAGGCCAGCGCCCGGGGACTGGGATCGCTGGGCCGCCAGGACCAGCCAGGAGCGGCGCCGGCAAGGTAGACGGCATGCTCGCCGCTGCCGCTGGCCACCTCCAGCACCCGGGCACGGTCGGGCAGCACCTGCCGCAGGACCTCCAGGATCGGCTGTCGATTGCGGGCCGCGGCGGGGCTCTGCAGGCGTGGGTCGTTCATGGCGCTCCTCATGGCCGGTGCTTAGGAAGGCGGCTACTTCCTGCCCTTGGGCTTGCGGGACGGACCACCGGCCTTCAGGCGGCCCCCCTTCGCCGGCTTGGATCCCGGTTTCTGGGTTCTGGATGTCTTGCCGGCTGGCACCGGCTTGGCGCCGTGGGACTTGCCAGGCGCGTCCTTGCCGCCGGCCTTGCGTTTCGCCCCCTTCCCGGTGGCGGGCTTGCCGCCCACACCACGGCGGGGCGTCCCGGGCTTCTGCGGCCCCTGCTTGCCGGCACCAGCCTTGGCGCCCTTGCGCCGGGCCGACCGGCGTGAGTCTGTTCGGGCCTCGGAGGTGGAGTGCTCGGTCATGGCAAGGATCGTCGCCACCTCGGTCGGCGTCAGGTCCCGCCAGTCCCCCGTCGCCAGACCCTTGAGTGTCACGTTCATGATCCGGATCCGCTCGAGCTTCACCACCTCAAAGCCGAACGCCTCGCACATGCGGCGGATCTGGCGATTGAGCCCCTGCACCAGGGTGATGTTGAAGACGAACCGGGACTCCTTGATCACCCGGCACTTGCGGGTGACCTCGCCGAGGATCGGCACGCCCGCGCCCATACCGGCGATGAACTCATCGGTGATCGGCCTGTTGACGGTGACCCGGTACTCCTTCTCGTGCTGGTTGCTCGCCCGCAGGATACGGTTGACCAGGTCGCCATTGTTGGTCAGGAAGATCAGCCCCTGGGAGTCCTTGTCCAGCCGGCCGATGGGAAAGATCCGCGCGCCGTGCCCGATGAAGTCGACGATATTGGCCTTCTCGTCGGGGTCAGTGGTGCTGACAATGCCCACCGGCTTGTTGAGGGCGATGAACACCAGATCCTCGGCCTCCAGCGCCAGCGGCTCGACGACCCGGCCATTAACCTTCACCACGCTGCCCGGGAAGACCTGATCCCCCGGGGAAGCGCGCCTGCCGTCGATGTGCACGTTGCCCTGCTCGATGTAGCGGTCGGCCTCTCGCCTCGAGCACATGCCACTCTCGCTGATGTACTTGTTGATCCGTTTCGAGAGGGTCTGGGCCATGGGACGCGTCCGGGACGAGGTGATAAGAGGGCCGAAGTGGCACGGCACCGGGCAGTGTAAGGGCTGACCCGCCTCACGACCAGCGAGCCCGAGAGGCATTCAGCCCCGGCCACAGCAGCTCTTGAACTTGCGAGGGCGACCACAGGGGCAGGGATCGTTGCGCCCCGGCTTGAGCCGGGCGATGGTCGAATCGCCGTCGCGATAGAACCAGCGCCCCCGCTCGCGCAGGAAGCGCGAACGCTCCTCCAGCACGAAGAACCGTCGCCCCTCGCGGAAGGTGGCGCGAAAATGTACGACGCCCTCGTCAACTTCCTCGCTGCTCTCCAGGATCTCCAGTGCCACCCAGCGGGTCGTTTCATCCGGGAGGAGACTCACCGGACGGGTGTCGGGATGCCAGCTTGCCAGCAGGTAGTCGGTGAGGTTCAGGGCGAAGGCAGAGTAGCGCGAGCGCATCAGGGCCTGTGGCGTGGGGGCCGGCTCGCCGGCATGGTGGCGGCCACAGCACTCGGCGAGGGGCAGGCCGCTGCCGCAGGGGCAGCCATCCGAAGGCAACATCATGGAAACCCTGTACGAATAACGATAGATATAGAAGACTCGTGTCGATCCATACGCGCCATGCCGTGTTCGATATGCCATGAGGGAATCTACCATGGAACGCCTTCCTGCCCCCGCCATGCCCGCCACCCTGACCGCCGAAGCACTGCGCCGCTGGTTATCGCATGACACGCTGCCACTGGTGGAGATCCAGTCGTTGGACATGGGCTATTACATCGTCCCGTTCCATCATCGGGAAGGGGTTCTCACTGGGCAGAGGGCTCCGATGCCATGGTCGGACTACCCTCGGGAACCCACCCCCTCCGCGACGCAGCGCCTGGCCTGCGGCACACGGGTGGCCTTCATGACCCGGTGATCCCGATGGCTTGGCGGGAAAGCCTTGCGTGGTAACACTGCAGTGCAACATGCTGTTTCTCGGACATTGAATTCTCGCTCCCGGCCGGAGACCCATCATGACCGATCGTTCCCAGAACGGCGCTACCGACTGGCACGCCCTGTCGCCCGAGGAGGCCCTTGACCAGCTGGAGAGTCACCGCGAAGGGCTGGATAGCCAGGACGCCAAGCGACGGCTCGACGAATACGGCCCCAACCAGCTGCAGCAGGCCGAGTCGCGCCCTTGGTATCGACGCCTGGCCGAGCAGTTCAACAATGTGCTGATGCTGATTCTGATCGTCGCGGCGGTGGCGAGCCAGTTGCTTGGCCACTCGCTGGACGCCGCGGTGATCGTCGCCGTGGTGGTGATCATCGCCCTGATCGGCTTCTTCCAGGAGGGCAAGGCCGAGCGGGCGCTGGACAGCATTCGCACCATGCTCTCCCCCCAGGCCAAGGTGCTGCGCGACGGCAAGCGCGCCACCCTGGACGCCGAATCCCTGGTGCCGGGCGACATCGTGCTGATCGAGAGCGGCGACCGGGTGCCCGCCGACCTGCGCCTGATCAAGAGCCAGCGTCTGCGCACCCAGGAAGCGCCGCTCACCGGCGAATCCGAGCCCGTCGAGAAATCCAGCGAGGCCGTCGATGCGGACGTCGCGCTGGCCGAGCGCAGCGCCATGGCCCATGCCGGCACCCTGGTCGTCCAGGGCAGCGCCCGGGGCCTGGTGGTGGAGACCGGCCGCCACACGCAGATCGGGCGCATCTCCGAGATGCTGCAGGGCGTGGAGACGCTCAAGACGCCCCTGCTCGCCCAGCTCGACCGCGCCGGCAACGTGCTGGCCATTTTCATCGTCGGCGGTGCCGCCTTCGCGGCGGCCTTCGGCATCTTCGTGCACAGCCAGCCGGCCACCGAGATGTTCATGGCGGCCGTTGCCCTGGCCGTGGCCGCCATTCCTCAGGGCCTCCCGGCCATCGTCACCATCGGCCTTGCCATCGGCGTTCAGGCGATGGCGCGGCGCAACGCCATCGTCCGTCGCCTGCCTGCCGTCGAGACCCTGGGCTCGATTTCCACGATCTTCACCGACAAGACCGGCACCCTGACCCGCAACGAGATGACCGCGCGGGCCATCCGCCTCGCGGCCAGGGAGGTACGCCTTTCCGGGGTGGGCTTCTCCCCCGAGGGCAGCCTTCACGAGGCCTCCGAATCAGCCGAGGGCGAGACAGAAGACGAGACGCGCGAGGAGAAAGGCGAGACGCTCGACCTTGCCGACTATCCAGACCTCGAACGCCTGCTGGTTGCCGCGGTGCTGTGCAACGAGGCAGAGCTCAAGCAGGAAGACGACCGCTGGTTCATCGAAGGCGATCCCACCGAAGGGGCGCTGGTGGTGGCGGCCGCCAAGGCCGGCCTCGACGTCTCGAGGCTGCGCGAGGCGTCTCCCTGCCTGGATACCCTGCCCTTCGAATCGGAATACCGCTACATGGCCACCCTCAACGAGATCGAGGGCGAGAAGCGGATACTGGTCAAGGGCGCGCCCGACCGCCTGCTGGACATGTGCGACCGGGTGCGTCACGACGGCGAGGAGGTGGCGCTCGACACTCAGGCCTGGGAGCGCCACATCAAGGAACTCTCGGCCCGGGGGCTGCGCGTGCTGGCCATTGCCGAAAAGGTCGCTGACGAGGGCGAATCGTTCGAGCGCGAGGACGTCGAACAGGGCCTGGTGCTGCTGGGCATGACAGGGCTTCTCGACCCGCCGCGGGAAGCGGCCATCGAGGCCGTCAAGCAGTGCCTCGCCGCCGGCATCCGCCCGGTGATGATCACCGGCGACCACCCCGAAACGGCCAGGGCCATTGCCGAAAAGCTGGGCTTCTCCCAGACCGAGCACGCCCTCGCCGGTCGCGACATCGAAGCGATGTCGGATGAGGAACTCGAGAAGAGCGTTCGCGAGGTGGATGTGTTTGCCCGGGCCGCGCCCGAACACAAGCTGCGGCTGGTCAAGGCCATGCAGGCCCAGGGCGGCATCTGCGCCATGACCGGCGATGGTGTCAACGACGGCCCGGCCCTCAAGCGCGCCGACGTCGGCGTGTCCATGGGCATCCAGGGCACCGAGGCGGCCAAGGAAGCCTCGGAGATGGTGCTGGCCGATGACGACTTCGCCACCATCGAAAGGGCCATCGAAGAGGGCCGCAAGGTCTACGACAACATCCGCAAGACCATCACCTTCCTGCTGCCCACCAACGGCGCGGAGAGCCTGGCGGTGCTGCTGGCGATGCTCGGCGGCATGACGCTGCCGATCACCGGGCTGCAGATCCTGTGGGTCAACATGGTCACGGCCGTGACCCTGGGGATGGCGCTGGTATTCGAGTCCCCCGAGGCCGACCTGATGCGCCGCAAGCCGCGCGATCCCGATGCTCCCCTGCTCGATCTCTTCATGCTGTGGCGGGTACTGTTCGTCTCGGTGCTGCTGGTGGCGACAGTGGTCGGCCTGTTCTTCTGGGTGCGTGGCCAGGGCGGCAGCCTCGAACTCGCCCGCGCCGTCGCCGTGAACATGCTGGTGATGGGCGAGATCGTCTACCTGCTCAACAGCCGCTATGTGGTGGGCCGTTCGCTGAGCCTGCAGGGGCTGTTCGGCAGCCGGCCGGTGCTGCTCGCCATCGGCCTGGTCATCGCCATTCAGCTTGGCTGGACCTACCTGCCCTTCATGCAGCTGCTGTTCGAGGGCGAGCCCCTGAGCCCGATCCACTGGGGCCTGATCCTCACTGCAGGAGTTGGCCTGTTTCTGGTGGTGGAACTGGAAAAGTGGGTGCTGCGCCATTTCGACCTGGTGTCGACCGGGCAGACCGCCATCCGCCGCGAGGGCTCACGCCAGCAGGCCTGATACCGCGATACGCGGGGGGCGCCAGGGATACGAGCGGGCGGCCGCGTGCGAGAGCCCGGCGCTGACGGCCTCGGCGGCAGGCCGGCCCGCGCGCCTCGGGGGTGGCAGGACGCCACATTCGGCCGAGAAAGCCTTGCGCGGCAATACCGCGGTGCAACATGCTGGATGGGTGTCGATGCGCTGCTGCGTCCTGCCGGAGAACACCCATGACCGACCGCTCACAGAACGAGCTCACCGACTGGCATGCCCTGTCGGCCGAGGAGGCCCTTGCGCGTCTCGAGAGTCGCACCGATGGACTGGGCCGCGCGGAGGCCGAGCAGCGGCTGGCTGACCACGGACCTAACCAGCTGCAGCAGGCCGAAGCCCGTCCCTGGTGGAAACGCCTGCTGGAGCAGTTCAACAATATCCTGATGCTGGTGCTGATCGTGGCCGCCATCGCCAGCCTGGGTCTCGGCCACACCCTGGACGCGGCGGCCATCTTCGGCGTGGTGCTGATCATCGCGCTGATCGGCTTCCTCCAGGAGGGCAAGGCGGAACAGGCCCTGGAGAGCATTCGCCAGATGCTCTCGCCCCAGGCCAAGGTGCTGCGCGATGGCCGGCGCGAGACTCTGCCCGCCGAGCAGCTGGTGCCGGGTGACATCGTGCTGGTGGAGAGCGGTGACCGCGTGCCGGCCGACCTGCGCCTGATGGAAGCCCGGCGCTTTCGCACCGAGGAGGCCTCGCTGACCGGGGAGTCCACCCCAGTGGACAAGGCCACCAAGGCGGTGGCGGAGGACGCCGACCTGGGTGACCGCACCGGCATGGCCTACGCCAGTACCATCGTGGTCCAGGGCAATGCCCGAGGCCTGGTGGTGGAAACCGGTTCGCGCACCCAGATAGGGCGCATCTCCGAGATGCTGCGTGGCGTGGAGCAGCTCAAGACCCCGCTGCTGCGCCAGATCGACCGCGCCGGCCGCGTCCTGGCGATGTTCATCCTCTGCGCCGCGGCACTCACGGCCGGCATTGGCGTGCTGGTCCATGACCAGCCCCTCAGTGAGATGTTCATGGCCGCCGTAGGCCTGGCGGTGGCCGCCATCCCCGAGGGCCTGCCGGCCATCGTCACCATCGGCCTGGCCCTGGGCGTCCAGACCATGGCCAGGCGCAATGCCATCATCCGCCGCTTGCCCGCGGTGGAGACCCTGGGCTCCATCTCGACCATCTTCTCCGACAAGACCGGCACCCTGACCCGCAACGAGATGACCGCCCAGGCCATCTGGCTGCCCGATGGCGAGATCCGCATCGATGGGGTCGGCTTCTCCCCCGAGGGCGACTTCCATGCCGTGCGCGACGGCGAGGCCGAGACGGCGGCACTGGACCTGGATGACCACCATGCCCTGCGCAATTTCCTCAAGGTCGGCGTGCTGTGCAACGACGCCGAGCTGACAGAAGAAGATGGCCGCTGGAAGATCCACGGCGATCCCACCGAGGGCGCCCTGGTGGTGGCTGCGGCCAAGGCCGGGCTGTCCACCGGGACGCTGCGCGACGACCACAACCGCCATGACGCCATCCCCTTCGAGTCCGACCGCAAGTACATGGCGACCCTCCACGAGTTGGAGGGGGAACAGTACCTGCTGGTCAAGGGCGCACCGGACCGCCTGCTGGAGATGTGCCACCGCGTGCGCACCGAGGAGGGGGGCCAGGCTCTGGATGTCGCGACATGGGAAGCGCGCATCCACGACCTCTCCTCGCGCGGCCTGCGGGTGCTGGCCCTGGCCGAGAAGCCGGTCCGGGACGTCCATGAGCTGACCGACGAGCACGCCGAGCAGGAGCTGATGCTGCTCGGGCTCATCGGCCTGCTCGACCCGCCCCGGGAGGAGGCCATCGAGGCGGTGAAGGACTGCCTGGCCGCCGGCATCCGTCCGGTGATGATCACCGGGGATCACGCCGTGACCGCTCAGGCGATCGCCAGACAGCTGGGCTTCGCCCAGACCGACCGCGCCATCAGCGGGCGCGAGATCGAGGCGATGAGCGATGCGGACCTCGAGGCGATCATCCTCGAGGTGGATGTCTATGCCCGCGCCGCCCCGGAGCACAAGCTGCGGCTGGTGCAGGCCATGCAGGCCCGGGGCGGGATCTGCGCCATGACCGGCGACGGCGTGAACGACGGCCCGGCCCTCAAGCGCGCCGACGTCGGCGTGGCGATGGGCATCCAGGGCACCGAGGCCGCCAAGGAGGCCGCCGAGATGGTGCTGGCCGACGACAACTTCGCCACCATCGTCGGGGCCATCCGCGAGGGCCGCAAGGTCTATGACAATATCCGCAAGACCATCACCTTCCTGCTGCCCACCAACGGCGGCCAGGGCCTGGCGATCATGCTGGCGGTACTGGCCGGCACCACCCTGCCGGTGACGCCGCTGCAGGCGCTGTGGGTCAACATGGTGGTGGCGGTGACCCTGGGCCTGGCGCTGGCCTTCGAAGGGGCCGAGAAGGACATCATGCAGCGCCAGCCCCGCGACCCGGACGCCTCGCTGCTCGACCTCTTCCTGCTGTGGCGGGTAGTGTTCGTCTCGCTGTTGCTGCTGGCCGGCGTGTTCGGCATGTTCAGCTGGATCCTCCAGCACGGCGGCAGCGAGATGCTGGCCCGCACCGGCGCGGTCAACATGCTGGTGATTGGCAGCGCCGCCTACCTGATCAACAGCCGCTTCCTGGTCGGCAGCACCCTGTCGCTCTCGGGCATCTTCGGCAGCCGCTCGGTCTGGATCTCGATCGGCCTGATTGTCGCACTGCAGTTGGGCTGGACCTACCTGCCCTTCATGCAGCTGATCTTCGGCAGCGAGGGGCTCTCGGCGGGCCATTGGGGGGTAATCCTGGCCGGCAGCCTGGCCATCTACCTGGTCGTGGAGGCTGAGAAGACGATACTGCGAGGGCGTGGCATGAGCGGCAGCGGCAGGCCGCGCGACCATGCCACCAGCCGCGACGAAGCCGAAGCTCGCTGATCCCTCGCTAGCCCCTCACTGCCGCCGCTTGGTGCGGGCGGTGGCCTCGGCGGTCATGGGGTCCTCGGGCCAGGGGTGCCGGGGGTAGCGGCCGCGCATCTCGCGGCGCACCTCCGGGTAGCCGCTGGCCCAGAAGCTCGCCAGGTCGGCGGTCACCTGCAGCGGGCGACGCGCCGGCGAGAGCAGGTGCAGCAGCACCGGTACCCGTCCGTCGGCCACGCGCGGCGAGGCCTGCCAGCCGAAGCACTCCTGCAGCTTTACGGCCAGCACCGGCGGCTTGTCCGCCAGGCACGGCGTGTAATCCAGCCGATGGCTGGCGCCGCTGGGCACCGCCAGGCGCACCGGCGCCAGCCCATCCAGGCGCGAGCGCAGCGCCCAGTCCAGGCTGTCGAGCAGCAGGCGCGCCAGGGGCAGGCGCTCCACCGCGTCCAGTCGGGTGATGCCGTCCAGATGCGGACCCAGCCAGGCCTCGAGGGTCGCGAGCAGCGCCGTCTCCGACCAGTCGGGCCACGCCTCGCCCAGGTGGCGGCGCAGCAGCGCCACCCGGCCCTGCAGCTGCCTCAGTGCCTCGCCCTGCGGTAGCCCCCGTCGACGCAGCGCCTCGAGCAGCGCACGGCGCACCGCCTCCGGTGGCAGCCTGGCCAGCGGCTTGCTTTCCAGCACCACCGCCCCAAGGCCCCGTACCTGCTCGCCCGTGAGCCGTCCCTGGTCGTCGGACCACTCCAGGCTCGCCCGCCACTCGCCGCACTCGGGATAGAGCGCCTCGAGCCGCGCTCGGGAAAGCGCCACGGCGCGGAAGATGCGCGCCCCGCTGGCCTGGCCGTCGAGCTCGGCGGCCACCAGCAGCTCGGCATGGGCCAGGGGGTGGCTCTCTTGAAGGGTCGCGTGCCCCCCACTGGCCAGGCGGAATTGCCCCGGCGCCAGCCGCTGGGCGACACGCTCCGGATAGGCCAGCGCCAGCAGCTCGGCCAGTGGCGCCAGGCGCGTTACCTGGAGTGCCGCACCGGCGATGCGCGCCAGCCGCTGGGCATCGCGTTGCCACTGGCGATGCGCCCGGGGTGCCTTGAGCCGCGCCTGGAGCGCCCGTTCCAGGTCGCGCTCCTCGTCCAGGCCACGCCCTTCGAGCAGCGCCACCAGGGCACAGGCCAGGGGACGGGCCTCGAGCGCGTCGGAGCGCTCCAGCATCACCGCCAGGCGCGGGTGGGTCGGCCAGCGCACGCAGGCACGCCCCAGCGGGGTGAGGAGGTACGCCTCGTCCAGCAGCCCCAGCCGGCGCAGCAGGTCGCGTCCAGCGGCCAGGGCCGCCCCGGGCGGCGGGGTCACCCAGGCGAGCTGGCCCGGGTCCTGAATGCCCCAGCGCGCCAATTCGAAGGCCAGCGGCGCGAGGTCGGCCTGACGGATCTCGGGCTCGCCATGGGGAATGAGCGGCTGCTCCTCGCCCCATAGCCGCACACAGAGGCCAGGGCCCTGGCGGCCGGCGCGGCCACGGCGCTGGTCGGCGCTGGCACGATTGACGCGGCGCGTCTCCAGCCGGGTGAGCCCGCTGCGCGGCTGGAAGACCGGCACCCGCTCCTGGCCGGCATCGATCACCAGCCGCACGCCGTCCACCGTGACACTCGATTCGGCGATGGCGGTGGCCAGCACCACCCGACGACGCCCCTCGGGGTCGGGACGCAGGGCGCGCCGCTGGGCGTCGAGGGGCAGGCGACCATGCAATTCCATGACGACCAAGTCCGGCGCCCGCACGGCGAGCTCCCGGGCCAGCCGGCGGATCTCGGCCACCCCGGGCAGGATCACCAGGGCGTCGCCTGCCTGCTGCTCGAGGGCCTCCAGCAGTGCCGTGGCCTGCTGACGAGCCACCTCTGCCCGGCTGTTGAGTGCCCGGTAGCGGGTCTCGACGGAAAAGCTTCGTCCCGGACAGTCGATCACCGGCGTGGCCTCGCCCAGCACGCCCAGCAGGGCGTTCACATCCAGGGTTGCCGACATCACCAGCAGGCGCAGGTCCTCGCGCAGGCCCAACTGGGCATCTAGGGTCAGTGCAAGGCCCAGGTCCGCCTCCAGGCTGCGCTCGTGGAACTCGTCGAAGACCACCCCGGCCACCCCCTCGAGCATCGGGTCGTCCTGGAGCATGCGGGTCAGCACACCCTGGGTGACGACCTCCAGGCGGGTCGAGGGCCCCACCCGGCTCTCGCCGCGCATCCGATAGCCGACGGTTTCCCCGACGCGCTCGCCGAGCTGTTCGGCCATGAAGCCGGCGGCCAGGCGGGCCGCCACCCGACGGGGCTCCAGCAGCAGCAGCTTTCCCCCCGTGCACCAGAAGGCCTCGAGCAGCGCTAGCGGCACCCGGGTGGTCTTGCCGGCGCCGGGCTCGGCGACCAGCAGGGCGCGCGGGTGTGTCTCGAGGGCATCGAGGATGGCGTCGAGGCGAGAATCGATGGGCAGCGTCATGGCGAGAGCTCAGCCGTCTGGAGCGGCATCCCGGAAGCGCACGCCGCACCCCTTGAGGATCACCCGGGTGAGGAAAGTGGTGATCTCCTCGACGTCGGCATCACTGAGCGCGTCCCGACCGGTGATGCCCAGAACCTGGGCCTCGAAGTCGGCGTAGTGCTGGGTGGCCGACCAGATCAGGAAGATCAGCCACACCGGGTCGACCGGATCCATCAGGCCACGCTCGGCCCACTGCTCGAGAATCCGCGCCCGGGCCTGGACCCAGTCGCGCAGCTCGCCGTGCAGGTATTCCTGCAGGAAGGGCGCACCGCCGAGAATCTCGGCGGCGAACAGGCGCGAGCCCTCCGGATGACGCCGTGACAGCTGCATCTTGCTGCGGATGAAGGCCTCCAGCACCTCCGCGGGGTCATCCTCCACCGAGATATCATCGAGCAGCGCGTTCCAGCGCTCCATCATACGTTCCAGCAGCCGCACGTAGAGGCCGCGCTTGCTGCCCATGTAGTAGAGCACGTTGGACTTGGGCAGGCCGGCCTGCTCGGCAATCGCCTGGAGGCTCGCCCCCCGATAGCCATGCCGGGCGAAGACCCGTTCGGCCGCGGCCAGGATCTCGCGCTCGTTGCGCTGGCGGGTCATCCCGTTGGCCTCGCCCTGCTCTCTCGCCCCACGCTCGGCGGGCGCGCTCTCCTGTGTCATCGGCCACCTCACTGCCCCATGGCGGATCAAAGCCATGGATAGTGCCCCACCCCCGTGCCGGGTGCAAACGGGCTTGCAAAGCGGACGAATCTGGACCAAGCTGGAATTATCCTGACCGAATGGTCAAGTTATTGCACCCCCTGAACCCAAGCGCTTCCACGCCAACAACAGAGACAAGGCGATGATCGACTTCCTGCTCAACGGGCAGCCCCGCCACTGCGCGGCCACGCCCGACACCAGCGTGCTCGAACTGCTGCGCGACACGCTCGGCCAGACCGGCACCAAGGAGGGCTGCGCTTCCGGCGATTGCGGCGCCTGCACGGTGGCCATCGGCGAGGCCGGTCCCGCGGGCAGCATTCACTACCACAGCGCCAACGCCTGCATCACCCCGGCCCATCAACTCCAGGGACGAGCGCTGGTCACCGTGGAGGGCCTGGCCCGGGGTGACGCCCTGCACCCTGCCCAGGCGGCCATGGTCGAGTGCCACGGCAGCCAATGCGGCTTCTGCACCCCGGGCATCGTGATGTCGCTGTTCACCCTGCACGAGGAACAGCAGCACTCGCCGGCGCCGCTGACCCCGCAGCGCCTGGAGGCGGCGCTGGGCGGCAACCTCTGCCGCTGCACCGGCTACCGGCCGATCCGCGACGCGGCGCTCTCCATGGGCGACTACCCCCACGCGCGTCCGGCATGGCTGGAGACGTGCACCGACGCCGCGGCTTCGCTCACGTCATCGCCCGTCGAGCGCGATGCCGACAGCGCCTTCGTCCAGCCGGAAAGCCTGGTCGAACTGCTTGACGAACGCACCCGCCACCCCGAGGCGCCCATCGTCGCCGGCGGTACCGACCTCTGGCTCGAGGTCACCCAGCGCCTGGCCCGCTTCCCGCGGGTGGTCGACATTACGCGCGTCGCCGAGCTCCAGGCCATCGAGGCGGCCACGCTGGACGACGGCCGCGAGGGCTGGTGGATCGGCGGCGGCGTGACCTACTCGCGCCTGGAACCGCTGTTCGAGGAACACCATGAGGCCTTCGCCCACCTGCTGCATCGCCTGGGCTCGGCCCAGGTGCGCAACCGCGGCACCCTGGGCGGTAACATCGCCAACGCCTCCCCGATCGGCGACACCCCCCCGGTGCTGCTGGCCCTGGGCTCCCGGCTGTGGCTGGCCGGCCCGGAGGGCGAGCGCGAGTTGCCGCTCGACGACTTCTTCCTCGACTACAAGCAGACTGCCCTGGGCGAGGGCGAGGTGATCCGGGCAATCTTCCTGCCACGTCCCGAGGTGGGTCGACACCTCAAGGTCTGGAAGCTGTCCAAGCGTCGTGAGGACGACATTTCCGCCGTACTCGGCGCCTTCGGCTGGCGCCGAGAGGATGGCCTGCTGCGCGACGTCCGCCTCGCCTTCGGGGGCATGGCGGCGACGCCGAAACGGGCCTTAGCGGCCGAGGCCGCCCTCGAGGGCCAGGCGCCGTCACCCGCCGCCTTCCAGGCCGCCCGGCTGGCGCTGGCACAGGATTTCCAGCCCATGAGCGACGTGCGTGGCAGTTCCCATTACCGTCGACTCTCCGCCGCCAACCTGCTCGAACGCCTGCGCCTGGTCATGGCACAGGAGACGACCGACTCTCCCCGGGAGGTGATGCTCCATGCGTACGCTCACTAAGCTTGACGTTCCGTCCAGGGATACAACCGATCTCGATGACGCCACGACACGAGTGCGGGAAGAGCAGCAGGGTCGCATCAAGGGCGACGGCCCCCTCGCTCGGGAAACGGAACCCCGCGAGACCGAACCCACCGCGACGCGCGGGAGCGCCGGCAGCGCCAGCCCCCACGAAAGTGCGGTCAAGCATGTCACCGGACGCGCCGCCTATATCGACGATATCGCCGCCCCCGCCGATGCCCTCCACCTGGCCCTGGGGCTCTCGCCGGTGGCCCACGGCCGCCTGACCCGCCTCGACCTCGAGGCGGTGCGCAGCCTGCCCGGCGTGGTGGACGTGATCGCCTTCCCCGACGTGCCCGGCCACACCGATATCGGCCCGGTCTTCCCGGGCGACCCGATCTTCGTCGAGGACGAGATCAGCTATGCCGGCCAGGTGCTCTTCGCCGTGGCGGCCGAGACCCACCGCGCCGCCCGGGAAGCCGTAAGCGCCGCCTGGGCCGAGGGGAGAGTCGAGATCGACGAGCAGACCGCCAGCCTCGACCCGGTGGCCGCCGCCGAGCGCGGCGAGTTCGTGCGCCCGACCCATGTCCAGCAGAGCGGCGAGTGGGAGCGCTCCCTCGCGTCGGCGGCCCATGTCATCACGGGCGAGCAGTTCGTCGGCGGCCAGGAGCACTTCTACCTGGAGGGCCAGGCCTGCGTGGTCCAGCCCACCGAGGACGAGGGGGTGATCGTCCATACCTCCAACCAGCATCCCAGCGAGACCCAGAAGCTGGTCGCCGAGGTGCTGGGCATCCCCTTCCACGCGGTGACCGTGGAGGTGCGTCGCATGGGCGGCGGCTTCGGGGGCAAGGAGACCCAGGCCTCGCCCTGGGCCTGCATCGCCGCGCTGGTGGCCCGGCGCACCGGCCGCACCACCCGCCTGCGCCTGCCCCGCGCCGAGGACATGCGCGTCACCGGCAAGCGCCATCCCTTCCATAATCGCTACCGGCTGGGCGTGGATGAGGCCGGCGTGATCCAGGGCGGCGAGCTTACCCTGATCGGCGACTGCGGCTACTCCCCGGACCTCTCCGATGCCATCGTCGACCGTGCGATGTTCCACGCCGACAACGCCTACTCCCTGGGCGAGGCGAGGGTCACCGGGCATCGGGCGCGCACCCACACCGCCTCCAACACCGCCTTTCGCGGCTTCGGCGGCCCCCAGGGCATGATGGTGATCGAGGCGGCGATGGATGATATCGCCAGACGCCTCGGCGAGGACCCGCTGACGATCCGCAAGCGCAATCTCTATCGCCCCGGACGCGAGACTACTCACTACGGCCAGACCGTGGAGCAGGTCGCCCTGCTTCACCATGTCGTCGAGCGGCTGGAGGCCGACAGCGACTACTGGGCACGCCGCCGGGAAATCACCGATTTCAACGCTCAGAGCCCGGTCATTCGCCGTGGCCTGGCGCTGACGCCGGTGAAGTTCGGCATCTCCTTCACCGCCAAGCACCTCAACCAGGCCGGCGCCCTGCTGCACGTCTATACCGACGGCAGCGTGATGATCAATCACGGCGGCACCGAGATGGGCCAGGGCCTGCACACCAAGATCTGCCAGGTGGTGGCCCGCGAGCTCGCACTCGACCTGGAGACGGTACGCATCACCGCCACGCGCACCGACAAGGTGCCCAACACCTCGCCCACCGCCGCCTCCAGCGGCGCCGACCTCAACGGCATGGCCGCCCGCGACGCCTGCCTCAGCCTCAAGGCGCGACTGTTCGACTTCGCCAGCGAGCACTATGCCCTGGACCGCGAGGGCATGCGCCTCGAAGCCGGCGCCCTGGTGGCCGGCACCGGAGAGAGCGAGCGACGCATTCCCTGGGGGGAGCTGGTCCAGGCCGCCTACCTCGGGCGGGTATCGCTCTCCGAGAAGGGCTTCTATGCCACCCCGTTGATCCACTACGACCGCATGACCGGCCAGGGGCGGCCCTTCTACTACTTCGCCCATTGCGCGGCCGTCGCCGAGGTCAGCGTCGACACCCTGACCGGCGAGTACCAGGTGGACCGGGTCGACATCCTGCATGACGTGGGCGACTCCCTGAACCCGGCCATCGACATCGGCCAGGTGGAGGGCGGCTTCATCCAGGGCATGGGCTGGCTGACCAGCGAGGAGCTCAGGTGGAACGACGGTGGCCAGCTGATCTCCGACGGCCCGGCCACCTACAAGATCCCCACCTACGGCGACCTGCCACCGGTGTTCAACGTCGAGCTGCTCCAGGGCCATCCCAACTCCATGGCCAGCATCTACCGCTCCAAGGCGGTGGGCGAGCCGCCCTTCATGCTCGGTATCTCGGTGTGGGCGGCGCTGCGCGATGCCCTCTCGAGCCTTGCCGACTATCGCGAGGCACCACGGCTCGATACCCCGGCCACGCCGGAGCGGGTGCTGATGGCCGCCGAGGCGCTGCGCTCGCGTCACGCCCCCTGGCCACCTGCTGCGGGTGAACCCGAATGACCGCCGAGGATAGCCGGGACACGCGCCCCGAGAGCTGGCATGCCGCCCTGCACCGCCTGCAGCGCGAAGGCCTGCCACACGTTCTGGCCACCCAGGTGACCAGTGCCGGTTCCACGCCCCGGGAACCCGGGGCACGCATGGTGATCACCGCCGATGCGGTATTCGACACCCTGGGCGGGGGCACCTTCGAGTGGCAGACCATCGCGGCGGCCCGCCGGCGCCTGGCGGGCCCCGATGGAAAGGCCGAGGCCGGAATGAGCCTGGAGGCCTTCAGCCTGGGCGGCCGCAGCGGCCAGTGCTGCGGCGGTTTCGTCAACGTGCTGCTCGAGGTGTTCCCGGGCAGCACCGCGACGCTGGCGCTCTTTGGCGCCGGTCATGTGGGCCGGGAACTGGTTCGCCTGGCCGCGCCGCTGCCCTGGCGGGTACTGTGGCACGACAGCCGGGACAACGCCTTCCCCGCCTGGTCGGACGACCAGCCGCGCCTCGCCTGTCGCCATGCCCCCGACCCGGCCGCCGCCGTGGCCGCCCTGCCGGCCGGGGCCCACGCGCTGGTGCTGACCCACGATCACACCGAGGACCGCGCCCTGGTGGATGCCCTGCTCGCCCGCGGCGATATGGCGTCGCTGGGCCTGATCGGCTCGCGCAGCAAGTGGGCCAGTTTCCGCCGCCGGCTGCACGACGCCGGTCACGGCGAGGAGGCCCTGGCACGCGTCCGCTGCCCCATCGGCACCGCCGCGGGCGGGACCGGGGGCGACAAGACCCCCTACGCCATCGCCATCGCCGCCATCGCCGAGCTGCTGCCGCGGGTCGAGTCGCCCGAGCGAGGCGATCAGCGCGGCCTCGACCCGGCCAAGCTGCGACATAGCATCACCGACCATTCCACGTAAGCGCTTTGCTTGCAACGCGATAACTCTGGCGCCAACCGCGCGGCAAGCCGGAACGCCGGACCGAGCGCTCCCACGAAGAACGATGAGCCCTGACGAGATGACCAACAACGACTCGCGCGTGCTGCGCGCCGAACTGCTGAGCTTCGATGCCGACCCCGGCGAGGACGATGCTCCCGCCGAGGGCAGCGTGTGCCATATCGTGGATGGCGGCATCTGGATCGAGAACGGCCGCATTCACGCGGTGGACGACTATGCGCGCCTGGCCCCCGAGCTGCCCGAGGGCATCGAGGTGATCGATCACCGGGGGAAATTGATCACTCCCGGCTTCATCGACAGCCATGTGCACTACGTGCAGCTGGAGATCATGGCCTCGTACGGCCGTCAGTTGCTGGACTGGCTCAACGACTACACCTTCCCCGAGGAGTGCCGCTTCGCGGCGCGGGCGCATGCCGAGGCGCTGTCTGAGGCCTTCCTCGACGAGATGCTGAGGGTCGGTACCACCACCGCCCAGGTGTTCTGCTCGAGCCACCCGATCTCCGTCGACGCCTTCTTCTCCGCCAGCCGCCGGCGCGACCTGCGCATGCTGGCCGGCAAGGTGCTGATGGACCGCCATGCCCCTGACGCGCTCTGCGACGACACCTTGGGCGGCATCCGCGACACCGAGCGGCTGATCGGCGACTGGCACGGCAAGGGGCGGCTGGGCTACAGCCTGACCCCGCGCTTCGCCCCCACCTCCAGCCGGGCGCAGCTCGACGCCACCGGCGGACTGATGCGCAACGACGCGAGCCTCTGGCTGCAGACCCACCTGGCCGAGAACACCGGCGAGCTGGACTGGGTGGCGGCGCTCTTTCCCGGCAGCCGCGACTACCTCGCGGTCTACGAGCAGTCGGGCCTGGTCGGACCGCGCAGCACCTTCGCCCACGGCATCCACCTGGACCAGGCGATGCGCGGCAGGCTGGCCGAGCGAGGCGCGAACCTCGCCTTCTGCCCGAGCTCCAATCTCTTCCTCGGCAGCGGCCTGTTCGACCGGCTGGCGGCCCGCGAGATGGCCCTCAACATCACCTACGCCAGCGACGTGGGCGGCGGCACCGACCTCTCCGGCCTGGCCACCCTCAAGGCCGCCTACCAGGTGGGCCAGCTGCGCGGCCAGCCGCTCACCGCCTGGCAGGGGTTCTACGGGCTGACGCTGGGCAACGCCCGGGCGCTGTCGCTGGACGGGCACATCGGGCGTCTCGCCCCGGGCATGGAGGCCGACCTGGTGGTGCTCGACCCGGCCGCCACGCCCCTGCTGGCAAGGCGAACGGCCCGCAGCCGTTCGCTTTCCGAGACGCTCTTCGCGCTGATGATGCTGGGCGACGACCGCAGCGTGGCCGAAACCTGGGCCGGCGGGCGCCTGCAGCACCGGCGCGCTGCCTGACAAGCGAGGGGCGCCCTACCGACGATGGATGGCGGCATCCAGCAGCCGGAAGAGCACCAGGGCGGCCAGCGCCGCCGCGGCCAGGGACGGCAGCCGGTAGTCCGCACGGGTAAGGATCCAGACATGGGTGACGCCGAGCGCCGCCGCCACATAGACCAGCCGGTGCAGCCAGTGCCAGGCGGTATGGCCCATCGCCTGCTGCGCCCGGCGAAAGGAGGTCAGCGCCAGGGGCACCAGCAGCAGCAGCGCCGCGACGCCATAGCGCACATAGGGCAGGTCCCGCATGTCGTGCCAGATCCAGGGCCAGTCCCAGTACTGCTCCAGACCCATCCAGGCCAGCAGATGGGCGAGGAGCCAGGCGAAGGCCCAGAGCCCGATCTGACGGCGGGCGATCATGATGCCCACCCAGCCGGTCAGGCGGAAGGCGGGACTGAAGGCGATGGTGGTCAGCAGCAGGATCAGGCCGGTGCGGCCGGTAATGTGCACCACGGCCTCCTCGGGCACCACCCCGAGCTCGCCATGCCACCACTGCCAGGCCAGCCAGAACGCCGGGAGCAGCCCGGCAACCAGCACCAGCAGGCGAAAGGCGAGAATGCGTCCTGCGGGTGTGAGCATGCCATCGCCCCCGGTGTCAGAAATTCTCCTGCAGGTCCATCCCGGCGTAGAGCTCGGCGACCTCGTCGGCGTAGCCGTTGAACATCAGCGTCTCGCGCTTGCCGCGCTCGCCGATGCGCCGCTCGCGGGCCTGGCTCCAGCGCGGGTGGTCGACCTCGGGATTGACGTTGGCGAAGAAGCCGTACTCTGAAGGATTCTGCTCCATCCAGGCGCTGGTGGGCCGCTCCTCCGTCAGGGTGATGCGCACCACCGACTTGATGCTCTTGAAGCCGTACTTCCAGGGCACCACCAGGCGGATCGGCGCGCCATTCTGGTTCGGCATCACCTCGCCGTACATGCCCACCGCCATCAGTGTCAGCGGATGCATCGCCTCGTCGATGCGCAGTACCTCGCGATAGGGCCAGTCGAGGATCGAGCTCCTCTGGCCCCGCAGGTTGTCCGGATCATGAATCGACTCGAAGCGCACGTACCTTGCCCGCGACGTCGGCGCATGGCGCTTGAGCAGGTCCGCCAGCGGGAAGCCGATCCAGGGGATCACCATCGACCACGCCTCGACGCAGCGCAGACGATAGATGCGCTCTTCCAAGGTTTCCCGCACGAGCACTTCCTCCAACGCCAGGGTACCGGGCGTGTACACCTCGCCGTCAACGGTCAGCGACCAGGGGTCGGTGACCAGCTGGTGGGCATAGACCTCGGGGTCGCTCTTGCGGGTGCCGAGCTCGTAGAAGTTGTTGTAGGAGGTGGCGTCGTCACGCGGCGTCAGGGCCTCGTCGCCGGCCAAGTCGCGGCTGGGCAGCCCCTCCGCCAGGCGCCCCTCGAGATCATCTCGCCAGGCGCGGGCATTCTTGGGAAACAGCATCCCGCCGGGCAGCATGGCCGCCGCACCCAGGGCGGTACCTCCCTTGAGCAGGCGGCGGCGCTGGCGGAACACCTCGCGTGGCGTGACCTCGGACTCGGGAATGGCAAGATAGCGATAGCGGGTCATGGTGGTTCATCGGCTGGAGGGATGTCCTGCCAGCGTCCCTCAGGAAAAGCATGGCGGTCCAGCGACGCGACGCTATCGGGTCGATTTCTTGATGCAGGTCAATCAACCCCCTTACCTGACTGCCGCGCTTGGTTGATTGCCGGCAAGATAACTGCCTAACTCGCTGATATAAGCTTAAGCGCCGATTAGCGGCACGCCTGGATCACCGCCACCGGGATTACCAAGAAGAAGGGGAACTGACATGCATCACAAGCACCTGCTGGCCTCGGCCATCGCCCTGGGCTCCGCCATGGCCATTGTCGCACCCGCCGTGGCCGACGACGGCCTCGGCGACTACCGCGACCGTTTCGAGCCGCTGCCGCACCTGCCACCGATTCCGGCGGACAACTCCCTCTCCCCGGAGAAGGTGGAACTCGGCAACATGCTATTTTTCGAGCCGCGCATCTCGTCGAGCGGCGTGATCAGCTGTGCCACCTGCCACAATCCGGCGCTGGGCTGGAGCGACCGCATCCCGCGCGCCACCGGCCACGATGGCCAGATCGGCGAGCGCAATACGCCCACGGTGCTCAACTCCGGCTTTCTGGAGTCGCAGTTCTGGGACGGTCGCGAGCCGGACCTGGAAGGCCAGGCCCTCGGCCCGATCGAGGCCGACGTCGAGATGGCCATGGATCTGGAGCAGGCTCTCGAGCGCCTTGACGGGTTCGATATCTATCAGCAGCGCTTCGCCGAGGCCTATCCGGACGACGAGGAGCCGATCAACGCCGACAACCTGGCCCACGCCCTGGCCAGCTTCCAGCGCACTCTGAATACCCCGGATTCGCCCTTCGACCGCTATCTCAGGGGCGACCAGGATGCCCTCACCGAGCAGGAGAAGGACGGCATGGTGGCCTTCGTGGACAACGGCTGTATCGCCTGCCACCGCGGCCCCAACCTGAGCGACAGTCAGTTCCATCGTATCCAGGTCCCGGGCTCCACCGACGTGGGCCGCTTCGATGTCACCGGCGAGGAGAGCGACCGTCACAAGTTCCGCACCCCGACCCTGCGCAATGTCGCGGTCACCTACCCGTACATGAACAACGGCGCCACCGAGACCCTGGAAGAGGCCGTGGCCATCATGGGCCAGGAGATGCTCGGCCAGGACTTCGAGGAGGCCACCATCGACGACATCACCGCCTTCCTTCACACCCTGACCGGCGAGATGCCCGACTTCGAGGTTCCCGCCCTGCCCTGACCCAGGCCACCGCCTGTTCGACGCGAACCCCGGTCATGCCGGGGTTCTCTGGTTTTCGTCCGCTAAGGGCCTAGACGGCCACCCTGGCCCGGTTGCGCCCCTCGGCCTTGGCCTGATAGAGCGCCTCGTCGGCCCGCTTCAACAGGCTGTCGAGATCCTCACCGGGCACGGCCAGGCAGGCCCCCACGCTGATGGTGACCGCTCTGCCCTCCACCTCGATCGAGGCGACCGCCTGGCGCAGGCGCTCGGCCACCCGGGTCAGGGTCGACTCGTCGCAGGGCGAGAGCAGCACCAGGAACTCGTCGCCTCCCCAGCGCGAGGCCCGGTCGTAGGGACGCAGCCCGTACCGCAGCGCCTCGGCGACGCGAATCAGGGCCTGATCCCCTGCCGCATGGCCGAGGCCATCATTGAGCTCCTTGAAGCGGTCGAGGTCCAGCCAGATCAGCCCGAAGTGACTCCCCTCTCGTGACGCCCGCAGGATCTGCTCCTCCAGCCACTGCTGCATGCCACGCCGATTCATGAGGCCGGTCAGCACATCGCGGATGGCCACCGCCTCGAGCTCCTGTGTCCGCTCGCGGACCCGCTCCTCGAGGTCGCGGGTGTGGCGCTGGATGGCCTCGCCCATGGAATGGAAGTGGTGCATCAGCCGGCCCATCTCACCCCGCCCCCGGGGCAGTTCGGAGGGCGGCATGCCCCCCTCCTTGACCCGCTGCATGGCGGCTTCCAGGGCCGCGATGGGCGCCAGCAGCTGACGACGCAGTGCCAGATGGAAGACCAGCAGGGTGACCAGCAGGGTCAGCACGAACACCACCGCCACCGGCGTGAAGCCGTCCAGCGGCATCAGGGCATCAAGGTCGAGCAGTGTCACCTCGAACCAGCCGAGGGCTGGCAGGAAGGCCAGGCCGGCGAGGTGGCGCTTGCCCTCCACGGTCACGAACTCGGTGCGCACGCTCGGCTGCTGGTCAGGGGCGTCACGCAACTCGCGCATCATGTCGGACAGCGCCTCGGCATCGCGGGGCAGGTCCACCAGCAGGTCCAGGGTGCGCTTCTGCCCCTCCGGCTTGACGAAACTGGCATAGTCGATGAGACGACGGTCGCGATAGAGCTGGATGGCGCCGTTGTAGTCGACGAACAGGGTGGTGATGCCGGGCTGCTGGATATCCACGATCTCCCGGAGGAAGGCCTCGAGCTCCATGCCGGTGCCCACCACCCCGAGGATCTCGCCGTCGCCATCCCTCATCAGGACATCGATCCACAGCTTGGTGACCCCGAGTTCCACGTCCGGATTGACGTTGAGGTGGAAGTCTCGCTCCTCCTCGATCAGGCGATAGAACCAGGCGTCTGACGGTCGATCCGGCCGCAGCCGATAGCGCTGGCGCGCCTGTGCGAACTCGTTGGCGGCGTTGTTGTGGTAGTACCCGCCATTCTTCGTCAGAGCGACGAAGTAGCTGTTGTCGCTGAAGTTGCGACGGAAGCTTTCCATCTCCGCGAAGGCCTGGGCCTCGAGCGCCGGATCGTCGGGGTCTCGCGCCCAGCGCTGCAGCACGATGGAGTCGGCCATCTGGCGCGCCAGGGCAATCTCCCGCTCCAGGGGCTGCAGCAGGCGACCGCTGTCGTACTGCACCTGGATGGCCGCGACACGCTCGCCCCAGTGCTCGATGATGCCCTCGGTGATGCGGTGGAAGACGGTCCAGGCGGCCGCCGACGCCACGAGCACGAGGCAGGCGGCCAGCAGCAGGAAACGGGTCTTAAGGCTCAAGAACGGCTCTCCCCGATCGGCCCGATGGCAGGATGAGACCCCTTCTTTTACACGATATTACAGACCGTTGCACGACAGCCCATCAACGCTGGGCCGACCGGATGTCGACGACGGCATGGCCCACCACGGCCCACTCGGTGCGGGGTGGCCATCAGGCGCCTAGAGGCAGTCCGCCAGCTGGCGATGCAGGTCGAGGCGGCGCGTCTCACTGATGAAGGCGGCCTCGATGGCGGTACCGGCCAGCTGGATGAAGATCTCCTTCGACCAGTCGAAGGCATCGGCGCAGGCCTCGAAGTTGGCCAGCATGCCGCCGCCGAAATAAGCCGGGTCGTCGGAGTTGAGGGTCAGGCGCAGGCCGGCGTCGAGCAGCTGCGGCAGGGGATGGTCGGTTATCCGCTCGACGACCCGCAGGCGCACATTGGAGAGCGGACAGACGGTGAGCACCACACCCTCGTCCCGCAGCCGGGCCACCAGTTCCGGGTCTTCCAGGCAGCGCACGCCATGGTCGATGCGACAGACATCCAGCAGGTCGAGGGCCTCCCGGATGTACGCGGGTGGCCCCTCCTCCCCGGCATGGGCGACCCGGGGAATGCCGAGCTGTCGGGCTCGCTCGAACACCTCGACGAACTTCGCCGGGGGGTTGCCACGCTCGGCGCTGTCCAGCCCCACGGCGTCGAGCATCTCCCAGTAGGGTGCCGCACTCTCCATCACTGCCATCGCCTCCTCGGCCGGGCGGTCGCGCAGGAACGCCATGATCAGTGCCGTGGACATGCCCAGCTCGCGCTGTGCCCGGCGTCGCGCCAGGGAGAGCCCCTCCATCACCACCGCCAGCTCGATGCCGCGCACCAGATGGGCCTGGGGATCGAAGTGCATCTCGACGTGCACCACCCCCTCGGCGCTGGCACGGCGAAAGTAGTCCATGGCGAGATCATGGAAGTCCTCGGCGGTGCGCAGCACGCTCATGCCCCGGTAGTAGAGGTCGAGGAAGGACTGCAGGTCGGAGAAGTCATAGGCCGCCCGGACCTCCTCCACGGAGGCATAGGGCAGGCTGACACCGTTGCGATCGGCCAGGGAGAACATCAGCTCGGGCTCCAGCGAGCCCTCGATATGCAGATGGAGTTCCGCCTTGGGCAGGCGCTTGAGGAAATCACGCATGGCACACCTCGTCCGGGGGAGTCATCGGGCTCATCCTGAAACATCCTGACCATTCGTGCAAAGGCGACCATCGCGCAGGGTCAGGCAGTGGTCGATGCCGGGCGGGTCGACGGCGTCGCCGAGCTGGTGCACCAGGTAGATGACGGTGCGCCCCGCCAGCCAGGCGTCGAGGCGGGCCGCCAGTCGTGCCGCAGTGCCAGCGTCGAGCCCGGCGAAGGGTTCATCGAGCACCACCAGGTCCGGTTCGCGCAGCAGCAGCCGGGCCAGGGCCAGGCGCCGGGCCTGGCCGCCGGACAGCCGCCGGCCGCCCTCCCCCACCCGGGTGTCGAGGCCCCGGGACAGGGCCCCGGCCCAGTCGGCGAGCTCCACTATCGCCAGCACCTGCCACAGCCGTGCCTCGCCCGCCTCGGGGTCGGCCAGGCGCAGGTGGGCGGCCAGGGTATCGTCGAACAGGTCCGTCTGCTGCGTCAGCAGGGCCATGCGAGAGGTCAATGCCGATTCGGGCCACGCCTCCAGCGCCACGCCAGCCAGCCGTACCTCGCCCGTTTCAGGCCTGATCTGTCGCGTCAGCACCCCGGCCACGCTCGACTTGCCCGCCCCGGATGCCCCGCACAGGGCCAGCCGCTCACCGGGTCTCAGGTCAAGGCCGACCTCGGCCAGGGCCGGCACCAGGGCATCCGCATGGGTCAGGGTCACATCCGCAAGGGTCACCGACAGCGCTCCCGCGGGCAGCCGTGCAGGCGAGCCCGCCGTGGTCACGCTCCCTCGCTGCGCTTCCAGTGCGTTGAGGCGCTCGGCGGCGCCCCGCGTGGCCCCCAGCCAGGTGAAGGCGGCGGCCAGCGGGGCCAGTGCCTCGCTGATGGCCAGTACCGCCAGCGGCATCATCACGGTCAGCGGCCCGGACAGCAGACCGGTACTCCAGGCCTGGGCCGCAAGCCAGAGGGCCAGGAGCATCGACAGGCCCACGACCAGCGACGTCGATGCATTGCCCAGCGCCACGCATTGCCCCAGGCGACGCTGGTCCCGATAGAGGCGCGCCTCGATGGCGACTATTTGCGCACGGTGATCCGCCAGGCTGCCATACGCCTCCAGCTCCGCCAGGCCCTGGACCTGCTCGATGAGTCGCCCCCGGAGCCGCTCCAGATCGACGACCTGGCGACGACTCGTGGCCATGCCCAGGCGGGCCTGGCCCGCGGTCAGCCAGAGCCATCCCATAAGCAGCAGCGCCCCGGTCGCCACACCGACCCGCGGCGACCAGAGGGCCAGGAATCCGGCCAGTCCGAGGATCGCCAGCAGCGCCACCAGCGCCGGGGCGAGGAGGCGCAGATAGAGACTGTCGAGGGTGTCGATATCCGCCGTCAGGCGGTTGAGCCAGTCGCTGGCGCGCCGTCGCGACAGGGCGTGGGCGTCGAGGCCGGAAAGCACGGCGAACAGGTGTGAACGCAGGTCGGCGAGCAGTCGCAGCACGGTATCGTGGTTGTACAGTCGCTCCACGTAACGCGACACCGTGCGGGTCACCGCGAAGAAGCGGATCCCGCCACCGGGAACATACACATCAAGGGTCGCGGAGAGGCCCGCCGCCAGGAGCAGGCCAGTCAACGCCGTCGCCGTGATGAACCACCCCGAGAGGGCCAGCAGGCCGATGGCCGACACCAGGGTCAGCCCCATCAGCAGGGCGCCCAGGATCAGCCGGCGGCGACGCAGCCCGAGCTGGGAAAGCCAGGGGCGCAGGGTGCGCCAGAGCGAGGCGTCATGGGGTGGCAAAGCGGCTAGCCTCCTGCGCCATTGCCCCGGCCTCGAGCGACAGGCGGTGACTCGCCAGCGCCATCAGGGCGGGATGATGGGTGGCGATGACCAGTGCCCTCCCCTCATCGGCCAGCCCCTGAAACGCCTCGACAAGATAGCCCTCGGTCTCGGCGTCCAGGCTGGCCGTGGGCTCGTCGAGCAACACCAATGGGGCGCGGGAGAGGAAGACCCTGGCCAGGGCCAGCCGCTGCGCCTGGCCCCCGGAGAGGCCGACACCACGCTCGCCGAGGGGAGTCTCCAGCCCGTGGGGCAGCGCCGCCAGCAGCTCGCCGAGGCCCGCCCGGGCCAGCGCACCGCGCATCTCGGCCTCGCCGGCGTCGGGCGCCGCCAGCCGCAGGTTGTCCGCCAGGCTGCCCTGAATCAGAAGCGGGCGCTGGTCCATCCAGGCCAGGCCGAGACCCTCGGCCACGCGAATGTTGCCGCTGGCGGGGGCGACGAAGCCGGCCAGCAGTTGCAGGAGGGTGGACTTGCCGACGCCCGACGGCCCGGTGACAACCACCACGTCGCCTGCGGCCAGCGTCAGGTCGACGGGTCCCAGCACTCGGCCGCGCCCGGGATACTCGACGCTGGCGGCCTCGAGCTCGACCAGCACATCCCGCAAGGGCGCCGGGACGGCCGTGCCCGGCAGGCGCCCGGCATCGGGGACCTCGTTGAGCAGGGCCACCAGTCCCTCGGCGGCCCCCAGCGCCGCCGCCCGATCATGGTAGTGCTGGGAGAGGCTGCGCAGCGGCTGGAAGAATTCCGGTGCCAGCAGCAGCACCAGCAGGCCGCTGAAGAGGGTCAGCTCCTCTGCGGGGCCATAGGTGATGTAGCCCAGCAGGCCGAAGCCCACGTAGATCGCCACCACGGCGATCGCCACCGAGGCGAAGAACTCCAGCACCGCCGAGGAGAGAAACGCCAGGCGCAGGGTCCGCATGCTGCGCTGCCGGTAGTCATCGGCGGCGGCATGTACCTCGCGGGTGGCCTGGGCGGTGCGGCCGAACAGCTGGAGCGTGGTGATGCCCCGCACGCGGTCGATGAAGTGGCCCGAGAGTCGCGCCACGGCGGCGAACTGCTCCCGGTTGAGCCGCTCTGCCCCCATCCCGACCAGGGCCATGAACAACGGGATCAACGGCGCCGAGATCATCAGGAAGATGGCCGCCAGCCAGTCCAGCCACAGCACCACCAGCAGGACCACCAGCGGCACCAGCACCGCCAGGCGCAGCTGCGGCTGGAACCGAGCGAAGTAAGCGTCCAGGGCCTCCACCTGCTCCACCAGCTGGCTGGCAAGGGAGGCGCTGTGCCGCGACGCCAGCCTGACCGGTCCCAGTCGCGCCAGGTGATCGAGCAGCGCGCGCCGGGCACGCTGGCGAATCCGCAGGCTCGCCGCCTGGGCCAGGGTTTCCTGCAGATAGAGCGCCAGGGCGCGCAGCGCCAGCATGGCCAGCATCCCCGCCAGCAACGGCAGGAGCTCGGCCAGCGTTGCGCCGTCGACGAGCAGGCGGCTGATGAACCGGGCCAGCAGCACCAGCTGCGCGATGGTCCAGAGACCGGCCGAGGTACCCGCCAGGACGGCGAGACGCAGCCGCCGGCTTTCGCCGGCGGCCAGGTCCGTCAGATAGCGGCGCGCGGTCAGCTCGCCTGACGCCGCGTCGGGCGCGTCGGGCGCGTCCATCGGCTCAGTGGTACCCCTCGCCGGGTCGCACCTTGCCGCGGAACACCCAGTAGGTCCAGGCGGTATAGGCCAGCACGATGGGGATCACGAAGAGGACCCCGATCAGCAGGAAGAGCTGCGAGCCCGGATCCGAGGCGGCATCCCAGATCGTGTAGTCGGGCGGCACGATCACCGGCCACTTGCTCACCACCAGCCCCAGGTAGGTGAAGAGGAACAGACCCAGGGTGGCGATGAAGGGCTGCCCCTCCCGGCGCTGGCTGACGGCACGCCATAGCAGTGCGGCACAGACCAGCGCCAGCACCGGGAAGACCCAGATCAGGTGCAGGTGGCCGAACCAGCGCTCGCGAACCCCGGCATCGACGAACGGGGTCCAGACGCTGATGATCGCGAACACCCCCAGCACCGCCAGCAGCAGGCGCGGTGCGAGCCGGTAGGCCCAGGCCTGGACCGTCCCCTCGGTCTTCATGATCAGCCAGGTGGCGCCGAGCAGGGCATAGCCCGCCATCAGCCCCAGGCCGGTGAGCACGCTGAAGGGCGTCAGCCAGTCCAGCGGGCCACCCACGTAGACGAAGTCCTCCACGGCGAAGCCCTGGATGTAGGCCCCCACCACCACCCCCTGGGCGAAGGACGCCACGGCGGAGCCCCAGCAGAAGGCACGGTTCCACCAGCGACGGTTGCGGTGGGACTTGAAGCGGAACTCGAAGGCGATACCGCGGAAGATCAGGCCGGCCAGCATCAGGAAGACCCCGATGTAGAGTGCCGGCAGGAACACCGAGTAGACCAGCGGAAAGGCCCCCAGCAGGCCCGCCCCGCCGAGCACCAGCCAGGTCTCGTTACCGTCCCAGACGGGGGCCACCGAGTTCATCATCAGGTCACGCGATTCCTCATCCGGGGCGAAGGGAAAGAGGATCCCCACGCCCAGGTCGAAGCCGTCCATCAGCACGTACATGATCACCCCGAAACCGATGATCAGGGCCCAGATCAGTGTCAGGTCGAACGCTTCCATGGCTCAGCTCCTTCCCGGTTGGCGAGAGACGTCCTCGAAGGTCGCATGGGCGGCGGAGAGCGGCCGCATGGGCCGGTGGACCTCCCCCTCCACGGTATCGCGGTGCATCTCGGGCAGCATGCCCTGGCGCACCACCCGGGTCAGGTAGTAGATACCGGCCCAGAACACCACCGCATAGACGGCGATGTAGCCGACCAGGGTGAACAGCGCCATGCCACCGGTGAGCGACGGGGTCAGTCCCTCGGCATGGGTCATCATGCCGTAGACCAGCCAGGGCGCCCGGCCGGTCTCGGTGACGAACCAGCCCGCCAGCACCGCGATGAAGGGCGTCACGGTCATCACCCGCATCAGCTGCAGGAAGCCGCGATGCTCGAAGACCCGCCCGCCGCGGCGCAGCCAGAGCCCCGCCAGGGCGACGGCGATCATGGCCAGGCCGATGCCCACCATCACCCGGAAGGACCAGAACACCAGCCAGACCGGCGGCTGCTCCTCGGGCGGCACCTCGCTGATGCCGGGCACCTCGCCGTCGGCGTGGTGCGTCAGGATCAGGCTGGCGAGGCTCGGGATGCCGACCTCGAAGCGATTCTCCTGTGCCTCCTGATCAGGCCAGGCGAAGAGCAGCAGCGGCACGTTGGTGCTGCGCTCCCAGTTGCCCTCCATGGCGGCGACCTTGGTCGGCTGGTGCTCCAGGGTGTTGAGGCCATGGAAGTCCCCCAGCACGGCCTGGGCCGGCGTCAGGACCAGCAGCAGCCACAGACACATGGAGAGGGCCTTGCGATTGGCCTCCACGTCGCGCCGGATGAGCAGGTACCAGGCGCTGACACCGGCCACCACGAAGCCCCCGGTCAGGAAGGAGGCCACCACCATGTGCCAGAAGCGATACCAGAAGGAGGGATTGAAGATCGCCTCGCTCCAGGAGGTGACGTGAAAGCGGCCATCGATCAGCTCGACGCCGGCCGGGGTCTGCATCCAGCTGTTGGCCGAGAGGATCCAGAACGAGGAGATGAAGGTACCCGTGGCCACCATGATGGCGGCGAAGAGATGGACGCCCTGGGGCACCTTGCCACGCCCGAAGAGCAGCACCCCGAGGAAGGCGGCCTCGAGGAAGAAGGCCGTGACCACCTCGTAGCTGAGCACCGGGCCGAGGAAGTTCGAGGCCGCTTGGGAGAAGTTGCTCCAGTTGGTACCGAACTGGAAGGACATGACGATGCCCGACACCACCCCCATGCCGAATACCACGGCGAAGACCCGGGTCCAGAACAGGGCCAGACGGTCCCATGCCGGATTCTCGGTCTTGAAGAAGAGGCCGTTGAGCAGGGCAATATAGGACGCCAGACCGATGGTGAACACCGGGAAGATGGCGTGGAAGGCGACCACGAAGGCGAACTGCAGTCGCGACAGCAGCAGGGGATCCAGTTCCATCACGCACTCCTGATTGCTGCGGAGACGGGGCTCCACAAAGACAGCGTCGTCAAGGGATGCGCACGGCACTCACCGGTGCTCTTGTACTTGAGGCCGCCAAGCTCATGGCGCCTTGCCGCATTCCTCCTCACCCATGCCCAGCCTAGACCAGTCTGATGGCAACGCCGTCATGGCGTGTCATGACATCGGAAGACATACCCCTATCACCAGGCACGCCGCCTATCCTGCGCCCACCAGCCGTCCCTGGCCACCTTGGGAGCTGTGTCGCAGTGTCGCAGCAGGGGAACACTTTCGCGCCGGGCTCACCCCGCCATGCCGCCCCGGATGACCATGCTGACCATGTAGGCGGTATAGCCGAGGAACATGGCCAGCAAGGCCGCGCCCTCGGCCCGGTTGATGCGGCCCTCGCGGCCACGCCAGCCCATGGCGAAGACCGTCATCATCACCGTCATGGCCATCATCAGGCTCCAGTCGCGCAGCAGCACCTCGCGGCCGGCCTCGATGGGCGCGATCAGCCCGGCCAGGCCCACCACGCCCAGGGTGTTGAAGAGGTTGGAGCCCACCACGTTGCCCAGCACCAGGTCATGCTCGCGGCGACGCAGGGCACTGATCGAGGAGGCCAGCTCCGGCAGCGAGGTGCCCACCGCCACCACGGTCAACCCGATCACCAGGTCGCTGACGCCGAACCCCTGGGCGATGGCCACCGCGCCCCATACCAGGATGCGCGAGCTGACCACCAGCAGCACCAGGCCGATGCCCGTCCAGACGAGCCCGGCCCGAAGCGACATGGGGTGGACCGCCAGGCTCTCCTCGGTGTCGCTGGAGAGGGGATCGCTGCCGTCGCGAAGCCCCAGATAGATGGAGACGCCGATGAAAACGGCCAGCAGTCCCAGCAGCAGGAGCGCCTCCAGGCGACCGATCACGCCGCCCCACAGCAGCAGGGCGGAGAGCAGGGTGACGCCGCCCAGTACCGGCAGCTCGCGACGCACCACCCCGGAGTGCACCGCCAGCGGCGAGATCAACGCCACCAGGCCCAGGATCAGGCCCATGTTGGCGATGTTGGAGCCATAGGCATTGCCCAGCGCCAGGCCGGGGTTGCCCTGGCTGGCCGCCAGGGCGGAGACCACCAGCTCCGGGGCCGAGGTACCGAAGCCGATCACCAGCATGCCGATCAGCAGCGGTGACAGCCCCAGCCGGGCAGAGGTCGCCGCCGCCCCACCGACGAAGCGCTCGGCGCTCCATACCAGCAGGACCAGGCCTGCCAAGACCGCCAGGGCGGGAAGTAACATGTCGTCTCCTCGGGAACATTCAGGGTCGCATGTTTGTATATGGTGTCGCTTACGTCAACGTGCCACACTGGCTTTTCCGATATCTGACGGCACGAGGAGACTCCGACGCGGTGCCCAGGCTCGCCTTTCGCGCCCCCACCCTGCCACGGGAGGAACCGCTGGTGGATCGCTCACCACCGGAGACGCGCACCTCGAGAAGACGGCTGCGGGCCTGTCACGAGTGCGACTGGCTGGTGGCGTTGCCGCCGCTGCACCCCGGCGAGAAGGCCGACTGTCCGCGCTGCGGCCATACCCTGGCCAGCCGCCACCACCGCCCGGCCCAACGCAGCATGGCGCTGGCCCTGGCCGCCCTGGTGGCGCTGGCGCTGGCGGCCTCCTTTCCCTTCGTCAGCTTCAGCGTCGGCGGCATCGGTAACCGTATCGAGCTCTCCCAGACCGCCACCACCCTGATCGGTTTCGACCAGCCGCTTGTGGCCATCGCGGTGCTGCTGACCATCGCCGTGCTGCCCGCCGTCTACCTCGCCGGGGTGGTCTGGCTGCAGATCGGCCTGCTGCGCCAGGACCCGCTGCCGGCCAGCCGCAGCATCGCCCGGTCGCTTTCCCACCTGCACCCCTGGATGATGGCCGACGTCTTCATCGTCGGCGCCCTGGTGAGCCTGATCAAGATCGCCGGCATGGCCGAGATCGAGCTGGGCATCGCCTTCTGGGCCTTCTGTGCCTTCGCCCTGCTGCTGCTTTTCACCACCCAGTCGCTGGACGCGGACTGGATGTGGTTCTCGCTGGCCGGCGAACCCCTTGCCCCGGAGGGCGCCCGCACCGGCGAACCCGCCGCCCCCCAGGGCCTGGCCGGCTGCGCCACCTGCGGGCTGGTCAACCGCCTGGACAGCCAGGGCCAAGGTCGCTGCCGACGCTGCGGCGAGAGCCTGCATGCGCGCCTGCCCCACAGCCTGCAGCGCACCTGGGCGCTGCTGGCCGCCGCCACGGTGATGTACCTGCCGGCCAACCTCTACCCGATCATGACCACCACCAGCCTGGGCCATGCCAGCCCCTCCACCATCATCGGCGGGGTCGTGGAGCTGATCCAGATGGGCTCCTGGCCGGTGGCCGTGGTGATCTTCGTGGCCAGCGTGATCGTGCCGGTGGGTAAGCTGGTGGCGCTGGCCTGGCTGTGCCTGGTGATCAAGCGTAGCGATGAGCTCAACGCCGCGACCCGCACCCGCCTCTACCGTCTCACCGAGTTCATCGGCCGCTGGTCGATGGTCGATGTCTTCGTGGTGGCGATCCTGGTGGCGCTGATCCGCGCCGGTGCGCTGATGTCGATCACCCCGGGCCCCGCCGCCCTGGCCTTCGGCGCCGTGGTGGTCAGCACCATGCTCGCCGCGATGACCTTCGACCCGAGACTGCTCTGGGACACGCCCCTGCCGCGAGCGTCCCGCCCCGCACAAGGAAGCCCGCGATGACCGACGCCCCCGACACGCCCGAACGGGACAGCCACCGCGCCCGTGCCACGCCCCAGGCCCGGCTCTCGCCGATCTGGATCGTGCCCCTCGTGGCGATCCTGATCGGCGCCTGGCTGGTCTACGACAACTACCGCAGTCGCGGCCCGCAGATCAGCCTGATCATGGACAGCGCCGAAGGTATCGAGGCAGGCAGTACCCTGATCAAGACCCGCAACGTCGAGGTCGGACGGGTCGAGCGGGTCCACCTCTCGGATGACCTCTCCCGGGTGGTGATCACCGCCCGCATGAGCCCCGAGACCGACGCCATGCTGGTCGAGGACAGCCGCTTCTGGGTGGTCAAGCCACGCATCGGCCGCGAGGGCATCAGCGGCCTGGGCACGGTGCTCTCCGGGGCCTACATCCAGCTCGAGCCGGGCCAGAGCGAGATCGATGCGCGGGAGTTCGAGGTCAGTGACCAGCCGCCGGTCTCGCCAGCCGGGGCCGAGGGGCTGCGCATCAACCTGGTCAGCCAGCTGGGCAACTCGCTGACCGTGGGTGACCCGGTCACCTATCAGGGCCTCATCGTCGGCCGGGTCGAGGAGGCCCGCTTCGATGCCGCGACCCGACGCATGCACCACCGCATCTTCATCGAGAGCCCTTACCACGACCTGGTCACCGACAGCACCCGCTTCTGGTCGGCCAGCGGGTTCGACCTGCGCCTGGACTCCGAGGGCTTCCGGGTCAACATCGACTCACTGGAGACACTGCTCGGCGGCGGCGTCACCTTCGGCGTGCCCGAGGACCTGCCTCGCGGCATGGCCGTGGAGGCCGACACCACCTTCAGCCTCTACCCCGACGAGGAGAGCGCCCGCCAGGGGACCTTCAATCGCTACCTGGAATATGTGCTGCTGGTGGAGGACACCGTGCGCGGCCTCTCCCGGGGCGCCCCGGTGGAATTCCGCGGCGTGCGCATCGGCACGGTGGCGGCGGTGCCCTGGAACTTCACCGCCCCCCAGCCGGACTCCCGCTCGAACTTCGCCATCCCGGTGCTGATCCGCATCGAGCCCCAGCGCCTGGGCATCGACTCCCAGGAGCTCGACCTCGAGGGGTGGCGGACACGCTTCGAGCGCCTCTTCGGGCTGGGGCTCAAGGCCTCGCTGAAGAGCGGCAGCCTCATCACCGGCGCGCTGTTCGTCGACCTCAACCTGCACCGCGACCAGGCCGGCGACTATGTCGCGGAGACCTTCGCCGAACGCAGCGTCTTCCCCACCACCTCGAGCGGCTTTGCCCAGATCCAGTCCCAGGTGACCGCGCTGCTCGACAAGCTCAACGGCCTGGAGGTCGAACCGCTGCTGGACGGACTCGACCGCAACCTGGCGACGTCCGAGGCCATGCTCGTCGAGGTCCGCGAGCTCACCGCCAGCGTGCGCACCCTGGTCGACGATCCCGGCACCCGGGAACTCCCCGGCAACCTCAACCAGACCCTGGAGGAACTGCGCGACACCCTCGAGGGGGTCGCGCCGGATTCCGCCGCCTACGGCGACTTCACCAGCACGCTGCAGCAACTCGAGCGCTTGCTGCGCGACCTGCAGCCCACCGCGCGGACCCTGCGCGACAATCCCCGCGCCCTGCTGTTCGACAGCCTGGACGGCGAGGACCCGCTGCCCAGGGCACCGCAACGCCCACCCCGAGGGAGCACACCATGACGTCCATCAAGGCCTTGATTGCCGCCGGCCTGTCCCTGTGGCTGGCCGGCTGTGCGGCCAGCGGGCCGGCGCCGAGCCAGTACACCCTCCCCGGGGACGGCGGCGGCGACCCGACACGCATCGCCGGGGCAGACGCCACGCATCGGCTGGTCGTCGGCCAGCCCCGGCTGGCCCGCTTCCTGGACGTCGACGGCCTGGTGCTGCAGCTCGACGACATCACCCTCAACGAGGCCAATCACCACCAGTGGGCGGAGCCCCTCGTCCTGCAGCTCGAGCGCGGCCTGCGCGCTCGCCTGGCGGCTCGCCTGCCGGACACCCGGGTCATGCAGGACGATAGCGACAGCCGCCGGAGCGCTGCCGCCACCCTGCGCCTGGAGGTGGACCGCTTCCATGGCCGCTTCGACGGCCGGGCCGTGGCCGGGGGCCAGTGGCAGCTGCGCGACGGCGGGGGCGAACTGCTGGCGGTGGCCCCCTTCGCGGTGGAGGTGGAACTGGCAGAGGATGGCTATCCCGCCCTGGTGCGTGCCCTGGGCCGAGGCTGGGACCGGGTGGCCGACGAGATCGCCGCACAAATCAAACGGCTGCGCTGAGCCGCGCACTATGGCATACTGCGGGCACGCGGCGATCGCTGGTCCCTCCTGCCGCGCCAGATTCCTTTTACACGCCTTGGCCCGGGACTGACCACGTCGACCATCGACGCGGCGCGACCGAGGCGTCTCTGCGGAGACCGCATGACCTTTTCCGACCTCGGCCTGCGTGCCGAACTGCTCCGTGCCGTCGAGGCACAGGGCTATACCACCCCGACCCCGATCCAGCTCAAGGCGATTCCCGCCGTCCTCAAGGGCGGTGACCTGCTGGCCAGTGCCCAGACCGGCACCGGCAAGACCGCCGGCTTCACCCTGCCGATGCTGCAGCGCCTGGCCGACGGCCCACGCCCGGCCAAGCGCCAGGTCCGTGCCCTGGTACTGACCCCGACCCGCGAGCTCGCCGCCCAGGTCGGCGAGAGCGTGGCCGACTATGGCCGCCACCTGACCCTGCGCTCCCATGTGATCTTCGGCGGCGTGGGCCAGCAGCCCCAGGTAGACGCCATCCGCGCCGGCCTCGACGTGCTGGTCGCCACCCCCGGCCGCCTGCTGGACCTGCACCAGCAGAAGCACGTGGACCTGTCGAAGGTCGAGATCCTGGTGCTCGACGAAGCCGACCGCATGCTCGACATGGGCTTCATCCACGACATCAAGAAGATCCTGCGCGTGCTGCCCGAGAAGCGCCAGAACCTGCTGTTCTCGGCGACCTTCTCCAACGAGATCCAGGCGCTGGCCGGCAAGCTGCTCGACGATCCGGCCATGATCGAGGTCGCCCGCCGCAACACCACCGCCGAACTCGTCGACCAAGCGATCTACCGCGTCGACCGCGAGAAGAAGCGCGACCTGCTGGCCCACCTGATCACCGAGCACGACTGGCAGCAGGTGCTGGTCTTCACCCGCACCAAGCACGGCGCCAACCGCCTGGCCGAGCAGCTCTCCAAGCAGGACATCCCGGCCATGGCGATCCATGGCAACAAGAGCCAGACGGCCCGCACCAAGGCGCTGGCCGCCTTCAAGACCGGTGACCTGCAGGTGCTGGTGGCCACCGACATCGCGGCCCGAGGCCTCGATATCGAAGAGTTGCCCCACGTGGTCAACTTCGAGCTGCCCAACGTGGCCGAGGACTATGTCCACCGCATCGGCCGCACCGGCCGGGCCGGCAGCGAGGGCAAGGCGGTCTCGCTGGTCTGCGTCGACGAGCACGGCCTGCTCAAGGGCATCGAACGGCTGATCAAGCGCGACCTGGAGAAGCGCATCGAGCCGGGTTTCGAGCCGGACCCCAATGCCAGGCCCGAGCCCATCGAGAACGGCCGCGGCAAGCGCTCGGGCGGTGGTGGCCGCAACGCAGGCCAGGGCCAGCGACGCCAGGGCCAGGCCGCGGGCCAGCGCAGCGGTGGCGACGAGGCCCGCGCCCCGCGTCGTCGGCGCGGCGGCCGCTCCGGCTCACGCCAGGCCTGAGACCCATGACTGGCGGGCTGCATCGGAATGTGCGAATGTAGCCCGCTGATCCCCGAGTCCCTTCCACCGTCCCAGGCAGGACGCTTCCATGGATGAAAAGAATCTCGTCACCTGTTATCGGCGCTGGCTGACCTTTCAGCAGCAGGCCCGGCTCGACCGTGAACACCACGGCGCCCGCCAGCGGCTCGAGGAGTCGAAGGTCTCGGCGACGCGCATGACAGAGGCCTACCGCAGCATGGCCGCCAAGGCCGCCAGTGAGGGCGCCAGCTATCGCACCCTCTTCCTGCGGGATCACGGCGACACGGCGCTGGCCTGTGAGGGCTGGCTGTTCGTGCGCCGGGTGCTGGCGGAGGGCGGCTCGACGCGCGTGCGCGCCACCCTGCTGACCACCTTCACCCTCGAGGAGGGCCGCATCGAGCCCGGCAACCAGCCGGCCGAGAAGGTCACCCTGGAGATCTTCGACCAGCTGAACATCGACCGCGGCATGAGCAGCGTGGTGCGGGTCGATCGCATCGACGGCGACCGCGACACCCGCTTCATCACCCTGCTCGACGCGGTGCGAGGCGACCTGCGCCGCCACATGCGGTGAGCGCGGCATGCTGAAGAAGCTGTTCGGCACGTCCCCCGTGGAGGCCTGGGTCATCAAGCAGGTCGATGATGGCCTGCTGCACCTGTGCGGCCAGGGCACGCTCGAGAGCCGGGACAAGCGCAAGGCCGTGCTCGCGGCCCTGGCGCAGGGGCAGTTCCAGGGCGCCGTGCGCCTGGCCGGCGGGGGGCTGGTGCTCAACGCCCGCCTGTTCGCCGCCCTGGTGCCGCTGGACGACCTGACGCTGACCGACGACGGCCAGGCCCACTGGCAGGGCCGCCTCTGGCGCGTCTCCCAGGTGCCCCAGCGCTGCTGGAGCTTCGAGGGCAGGCTGGTCGCCCAGCAGGGGGTCAACGTCGGCGGGCTGGGCCTGGTCAGTGTGGAGGATGTCTCCGGCATCCGCCGGCGCGTGGATCCCGACACTGCGCAGCCGCCCGGCGAGGTCATCTTCCGCGCGGACAACGAACTCGAGGACCACCCCCTGGTCGCCGAGCCACGGGACGAGCGTCGCCCCGCCCGGCCGGCGAGCCGACGCGAGTGGCGTGATGACAACGAACGGCTCTGAGGCGTCTCGTCCCGACTCCCGCTCGCTGGCGCTCTTCATCGGCCTGATGGTCCTGGTGGGGCTCAACCTGCGCCCCGCCCTCTCCACCCTGGCCCCGTTGCTCAACCGCATCCAGCAGGATACCGGACTCTCGGCGCTGGCCATCGGTGCCCTGACCACCCTCCCGGTGCTCTGCCTGGGGATCTTCGCCCCGCTGGCTCCCTGGCTGGCCAAGCGTTTCGGCCCCGAGAACACCCTCGCCGCCGCCCTGCTGCTGCTGGCCGGCGGTCTGCTGCTGCGCGGCGTGCCGGCCGTCGTTGCGCTGTTCGCCGGCACCCTGATGGTCGGGGCCGCCATCGGCGTGGCCGGGACCCTGCTCCCGGCCCTGGTCAAGCGCGAGCTGCCTGCCGGCGCCGACCTGATGACCGGTGTCTATACCATGGCCCTCTGCCTCGGCGGCGCCCTGGGCGCGGGGCTGAGCATTCCGCTGGCCGACACCCTGGGGGGCTGGCCGGCCGGGCTGGCCAGCTGGTCCCTGCTGGCGCTGGTGGCGCTGGTGGCCTGGCAGCTCCTGATGCCCCGCCATGACGCCGTCACGGCCCTGCCCGGAGGTGGCGGCTCAACGCGGGAGCTGCTGAGCCAGCCGCTGGCCTGGCAGGTGATGCTGTTCATGGGCAGCCAGTCATCGCTGGCCTATATCGTCTTCGGCTGGCTGCCCACCCTGCTGGTGGCCCGCGGCTACAGCGAAGCGGAGGCGGGCTGGATGATGGGTGCCTCGGTGATGGTGCAGCTGATCTCGGCCCTGTCGGCGCCATGGCTGGCACGGCTGGGGCGCGACCAGCGCCCCGCCCTGCTGATCGTGCTGGGCCTGGTCGCCGCCGGCTTCTGGCTGCTGCTGCAGGCGCCGGCGATCTGGCGCTGGCCCGGCGTGGTGTTGCTGGGCCTCGGACAGGGCGGCGGCTTCAGTCTCGCCCTCACCCTGATCGTGCTGCGAACCGCCACCTCACGCCTCGCCGGCAAGCTCTCGGGGCTGGTCCAGGGGGGCGGCTATACTCTGGCCGCCATGGGGCCGCTGGCAGTCGGCATGATGCTGCAGTTCGAGGTAGGCCTTGCGACCCTGACCCGGGTCCTGCTCGGCATCATCGCCTTCAGCATGGGCTTCGCCCTGCTCGCCGGCCGCAACCGACGCCTGGAGATCGACGACGCGGGAAGGCTGGTCACCCGCTAGACTCGGAGCAGGAGGCAGGGGAGATGCCCGGCGGATGGACAACGGCACGGATGAGGTCTTCACGACGCGGGGACTGACCCGCCTCTACCGCATGGGCGAGGTCACCATCCGGGCGCTGCAGGGCGTCGACCTGGTGCTGTACCGCGGCGAGCTCGTCGTGATGCTGGGCGCCTCGGGCTCCGGCAAGTCCACCCTGCTCAACATCCTCGGTGGCCTCGACAGCCCGAGCGACGGCGAGGTGCACTATCGCGACGGGGCCGGGCAGGAGCACGACCTGACCCGGGCGAGCCAGCGCCAGCTGACCCGCTTCCGTCGCCACCACGTAGGCTTCGTTTTCCAGTTCTACAACCTGATCTCGAGCCTCACCGCCCGGGAGAACGTGGCCATCGTCACCGACATCAGCCAGGACCCCATGCCCCCCGAGGCCGCCCTGGCCCTGGTCGGCCTCGCCGAGCGCCTCGACCACTTCCCCTCCCAGCTCTCCGGCGGCGAGCAGCAGCGCGTGGCCATCGCCCGGGCCGTGGCCAAGCAGCCCGATGTGCTGCTCTGCGACGAACCCACCGGTGCCCTGGACTTCCGCACCGGCATCCGCGTGCTGGAGGTGCTCGAGCGCGTCAATCGCGAGACCGGCACCACGGTGGCGATCATCACCCACAATGAGGTGATCGGCGAGATGGCCGACCGGGTGATCCGCCTGCGCGATGGCCGGGTGGACGAGATCCACACCAACGCCCGCCGCCGCCCGCCCGGCGAGCTTCGCTGGTGACGCCATGCTGACCCTGGACCGCAAGCTCCATCGCGACCTCTGGCGCCTCAAGGGCCAGGCCCTGGCCATCGCCGTGGTGATCGCCGGCGGCGTGATGACGCTGATCCTCGCCGTCACCACCCTGGAGGCGCTGACGGGATCCCGGGACCGCTTCTACGCCAGTCACCACTTCGCCGAGGTCTTCGCCGACGTCAAGCGCGCCCCCGCGGGGCTGATGCCACGGCTGCAGGAGATCGAGGGGGTCAACCGGATCGAGTCACGGGTCAGGGCCGCGGTGCGCCTGGCCGTACCCGGCTTCGCCGACCCCGTCCGTGGCCTGCTGGTGTCAATTCCCGACGGCCGCCAGCCGACCCTCAACCGCCTGAAGCTCCTCGCCGGCGCCCTGCCGGCGTCCGGCCGCGACGACCAGGTGGTCGTCAGCGACGCCTTCGCCGAAGCGCACGACCTGGCGCCGGGCGATACCCTCGAGGCAATCATCGATGGCCGCCAGACGCGACTTCGGCTTTCCGGCATTGCCCTGAGCCCGGAACACCTCTACCAGGCCGCGCCCACCGACCTGATGCCGGACTACCGCCGCTATGCCGTGATGTGGATGAACGAGCGCGCCCTGGCCAATGCCTACGACATGGAGGGGGCCTTCAACAGCCTGACCCTGACCCTCCAGGCCGGGGCCCGCCAGGAAGACGTGATCGACGCCCTGGACCTGACCCTGGCCCGCTACGGCGGCACCGGCGCCCAGACCCGCCACGACCAGCAGTCCCATCGCTTCCTCGAGGAGGAGCTGGCCCAGCAGCGCCTGATGGCCGGCGTGCTGCCGGCCATCTTCCTCTCGGTCTCGGCCTTCCTGCTCAACGTGGTGATGGGGCGCATCATCCAGACCCAGCGCGAGCAGCTGGCCGTGCTCAAGGCGTTCGGCTATCGCGACAGGGAGCTGGCCCGCCACTATGCCCTGCTGGCCGGCGCCATCGTGCTGGCCGGCTGGGCGCTGGGCGTCACCCTCGGCGCCTGGGCCGCCAGCGGGATGGCCGGCCTGTACCGCGAGTACTTCCGCTTTCCCGAGATGGTCTTCCGGGTGCCGGCCTGGGCCCTGGCCCTGTCGCTCGGGGTGGTGGTGCTGGCCGCCCTGGCCGGCACCTGGCAGGCGGTGTGGCGGGCGGTCAGCCGCCCGCCGGCCGAGGCCATGCGCCCGCCGGCGCCGGCGCGGTTCCGCCAAGGCTGGCTCGAACGGGCGCTGCCGGCCGCCCTGCTCGGCCACGAGGGACGCATCATCCTGCGCAACCTCGCCCGGCACCCGGCCAAGGCCGGCCTCTCGGTGGCCGGCATCGCCCTCTCCTGCGGGCTACTGATGGTGGGCGCCTACCAGCTCGATGCCGTGGAGGCGATGCTCGACCAGCAGTATCGCCAGGTGCTGCGCATGGATGTCGAGCTCACCTTCATCGATGCGACCCCGGCGCGTGCCGTCGGCGAGCTTCGCCACCAGCCCGGCTTGATGGCGGTGGAACCCTGGCGCCGGGTGCCCGCGACCCTGGTCCACGGCCACCGCGAGGTCCGCACCAGCCTGCTGGGCCTGGAACCGATGCCACGGCTGCGCCAGCTGCTCGACGCCGACGGCCACGCCCGAGGGCTGCCCGAGGAGGGCCTGACCCTGACCCGCCACCTCGCCGGGGAGCTCGAGGCCCGGATAGGCGATACCCTGGAGGTGGCGATCATGGAAGGCCAGCGTCGCCGCGTCGACCTTCCGCTGGTGGCCCTGGTGGACGAGCCCCTCGGCACGGGGGCCTACCTGCGGCGCGCGAGCCTCAACGCCCTGATGGGCGAGGGGCCGGCCATCAGCGGGGCCTGGCTGCTGGTCGATCCCGGGCGCATGGATGAGCTCAATGCCGCCCTCTGGGGCATGCCGGGCGTCGCCGCCATCGGGCTGCTCGCCGAGGCCGAACGCGGCATCCGCGACTACCTCGACGAGACGCTGCTGATGGTCGCGCTGATCTTCGTCACCGTCGCCGGCTCCATCGCCTTCGGGGTGGTCTACAACAATGCGCGAATCGCCTTCGCCGAACGCGCCCGGGAAATGGCCACCCTGCAGGTGCTGGGCTACACCCGGGCCGAGGTTTCGCGCATCCTGCTCGGCGAGATCGCCCTGCTGACCCTGGTCGCCATCCCGCTGGGCTGGGCCATCGGTATCGCCTTCGCCCGGCTGCTCAACCAGGCCTTCAGCAGCGACCTCTACCGGATCCCCCTGGTCTTCACGCCCCAGGCCTTCGGCATCGCCGCCGGCGGGGTGCTGGGCGCCTCGCTGCTGGTAGGCCTGCTGGTGGTCCGCCGCCTGGGCCGTCTCGACAGGATCCGCGTGCTCAAGGCCGTGGAGTGACCGGTACCCCATGACAGGAGAGCCTTCATGACATCACGCCAGCGCTGGACCCGTCGCCTGCTGTGGATCGCACTGGGGCTGACCCTGGTCATGGCCCTGGTCTGGGCGCTGCGCCCCACCCCGGTACCGGTCAGCGTGGCCCAGGTCATCGTCGGCCCCTTCGTTGACTCGATCACCGAGGAGGGGCGCACGCGGCTACGCGACACCTGGAACGTCTCCGTGCCCATCGCCGGCTACCTCCAGCGGGTGCTGCTCGAGGTAGGCGACGAGGTCGAACGGGGGGAGGTGCTGTTCCGCCTGGAACCCAGCCCGGCCCCGGCCCTCGATTCGCGCTCCCGCCAGCAGGCCGAGGACGCCCTGCAGGCCGCCGAGGCCCGACTCGAGGCGGCCCGCGCCAACCTGGAGACCGCCAGGGCCGAGCAACGCTTCGCCGAGGCGGAGTACGAGCGCTACCGCCAGCTCCACCAGCGCAATCTGGTCTCCACCACCGAGCTGGAGCAGCGCCAGAGCCAGCGTGACCGCCAGCGCGCCCTGGAGCGGGCCGCCGCGTCCAGTGTCGAGGCGGCAAGCTTCGAGGTGGAAAGTGCCCGGGCCGTGCTGGCGGTGGCCAGCGGCCAGCGCGGCGACATCGAGCACCCGGAGCTCGAGGTGCGCGCCCCGATCGACGGCGTGGTGCTCGGCCGCTATCGCTGCTGCGAGGGCAGCGTGGCCGCCGGGGAACCGATCCTGGAGCTCGGCCGCCTCGACGACCTGGAGATCCAGGTCGACCTGCTCTCCATGGACGCCGTGCACCTGCGCCCGGGGATGACGGTGCGAATCACCGGCTGGGGCGGCGAGCCACTGGCGGGCCGCGTCCGGCGCATCGAGCCCGCCGGCTTCACCCGCATCTCGGCGCTCGGCGTCGACGAGCAGCGCGTGCCGGTGATCGTCGACTTCGACGAGGCGGTCGAGCCCGCCGCCCTGGGGCTGGGCAGCGGCTTCCGGGTCGACGTCGAGTTCCTGGTCTGGCAGGCCGAGGAGATCCTGCAGCTGCCCACCAGCGCACTGTTCCGCGCGACCGGCCAGTGGACGGTGTTCGTGGTCGCGGACGGGCATGCGGTCAGCCGCCGGGTCGAGGTCGGCCGGCGCAGCGGCCTGGTCACCCAGGTCGTCGGCGGCCTCGAGCAGGGCGAGCGGGTCATCGTCCATCCCGGCGAGCGGGTTGCGGATGGCGTGCGGGTCAGCCCGGATCCCTGACGTCTCCACTGGCCGCCTTGCCCCCTCGCCGCGGACCGGTATCATGGCGCCATCGCGTTTCCGATCCGCCGTCGACAGGAGCCCAGATGCCCACCCCGGTTTCCGCAGAGCGTCCCGTCCTGGTGATCTACACCGGTGGCACCCTGGGCATGGTCGAGACCGCTCGCGGCCTGGTCCCGGGCCACGACATCGAGGATCGCCTCCGGCGTGCCCTGGCCGACCTGCCGCCGGGCCGCCAGGCGAGCCTGCCGACCTTCGAGATGCTCGAGACCGACCGGCCCATCGACTCCAGCAGTGCCACGCCCGGCGACTGGCAGCGACTCGCCGCCCTGGTGGCGCGGCGCTACCGGCAGCATGCCGGGATCGTCATCCTACATGGCACCGATACCCTGGCCTGGACGGCCTCGAGCCTGGCCTTCCAGCTGCTGGGGCTGGACCGCCCGGTGATCCTCACCGGGGCCATGCGTCCACTGGAGGCCGAGGGCAGTGACGCCGCGGCCAACGTCGAGGCCGCCCTGCACTTCGCGGTCACCCCGCGCCTGCAGGAGGTGGCGATCTGCTTCGCCGGCCGCCTGCTGCGAGGCTGTCGCACCCGCAAGTGGCAGACCCGCGAGGCCGACGCCTTTACCAGCCCCAACCAGCCGATGCTCGGCGAGCGGGTCGACGACGAGGTCGTGCTCTACCCGGGACGCGGGCTGGCGGATCATCAGCGGGGCGCCCCGCGCTTCGAGCTGGCCGACTATGCGGCGCTGGATGCCGGGGGTGTCGTGCGCCTGGCCCTCTGGCCGGGCATCCAGGCCTGGCAACTGGAGGCCTGGTTGCACGACGATCGGGTCAGGGGCGCCATGCTGGAGGTATGGGGAGGCGGCAACCTGCCCGACGACCCGGCACTGGCCGGGGCGCTCGCCCGCGCGAGCGGCGAGGGCAAGCTGCTGGCGGCCCTCAGCCAGTGTCCCCATGGCCCGGTGGCCTTCGGCGGCTACGCCGCGGGTCAGGGGCTGGCCGATGCGGGAGTGCTCTCGGCGGATGACATGACACCGGAGGCCACCTTCACCAAGCTGGTCCACCTGCTGGCCCTGCCGCTTCCGGAGGAGGAGCGGCGACGGCGCTTTCTCATGCCCCTCGCCGGCGAGCGATGAGGCGTCGCCTGCAGCGTTGACGGGCGTCAAGCACGACATCCCGGAAGTCGCTAAGGTGGGAGTATCTCGACAGGACAGCAGGAGTCACGCCATGGAACACCCCGACCACCCCTTCACCGAACTCTTCGAGCAGCTCGGCCTCGCCTCGGACCCCGCGGCGATCAAGCGCTTCATCGATCGCCATGCTCCCCTTCCCGAGGACGTCGCCCTGCCCGATGCGCCCTGCTGGAACGAGGGCCAGGCCGAGTTCCTGCGCGAGGCCCTCGAGGCAGACGCCGACTGGGCCGAGGTGGTCGACCACCTCAACACCTCGCTGCGCAAGGGCTGAGCCGATGGCCGCCGTCAGGCAGGCGGAGAGTGCCCACTCCGGGGATCATCGGTAGAAGGGAAATCCTGCGGCGGCAGGCGTGGCATGGACGCCACGCGTCGATCCACCAGGTGCAGCAGCCAGAGTTGGCCCGCCAGGACGGCAAGACACCAGAGAAGGCCAGTGATCATGGGATGATCCTCGCACAGGCCGACGGCCTGTTTACCCCATCATAGCGCTGCCCCAGGGCGGCAGTAAGCTAGGCCGCTGATTGTCTTTATCGATCACTGACGCCGGATTCATAGCCGCGCCTCGACCCGCTCCAGGATCTGCCGGCTGACCTTGCCGACCAGCGGCCGGGCCGCCCGGTTGACGGCCTTCTCCAGCAGGCGATTGCGGATGGCATAGGTCAGGGTCAGGGACACCTCGGTGCCCCCGGCCACGGGCGTGAGGCGATAGCAGCCCCGGTTGTGGACCCCGTCCAGCGATTCCCAGGCCAGCACCTCCGGGGATCGTGCCTCGGTGATCGCCACGTCGAAGGTCCAGTCCATGCCCACCGCGTGGACATGCCAGCGATAGCGGTCCTCGCCCAGCGGCTCGATGGCCTGGATCAGGTCGGAGTAGTCGGCAAAGTCCTCGACCCGCTCGAGCAGGGCAAAGACCCGCTCGGGGGAGGCCTTGAGAATCGCGCTGTGTTCGATGGTGGCCATGCCGCTCCCTGTTCGACGAACAATCGATGCCCACAATGTCGCCGGCGGCCGTGGATGTCCAGCCGCCGCCCGGGTCAGAGATCGCGCATCAGCAGCGCGAACTCGATCCGTTCCGGCGCGATGGCCTCGCCCGGCACCGGGATGCGCACCACATGACCCGACCCCGGGGCGGCGCCCACGGATTCGCCGCGCCGGTTCTCGATATGCGCGAGCACGAAACGGCGGTTGCCGCCGGGCAGCATCAGCTCCATGCCATCCCCCACCTCGAAGCGGTTCTTGACGTCGACCTCCAGCACGCCACGGTCCGGGTCGTAGCCGGTGACCTCGCCGACGAACTGCTGGTGGACCCCCACCGAGTTGCCCTGCTCGTAGTTCTGGTACTCGTCGTGGACGTGGCGGCGGTAGAAGCCCTCCGTGTAGCCGCGGTTGGCCAGGTTGTCGAGCTCGTCCATCAGGCGCATGTCGAAGGGCCGGCCGGCCACGGCGTCGTCGATGGCGCGTCGGTAGACCTGGGCGGTGCGCGCCACGTAATAGTGGGACTTGGTACGCCCCTCGATCTTCAGCGAGGTGACGCCCATCTCGGTGAGGCGCGGCACGTGCTGCACGGCGCGCAGGTCCTTGGAGTTCATGATGTAGGTGCCGTGCTCGTCCTCGAACACCGGCATCAGCTCGCCGGGGCGGGTACGGTCCTCGATCAGTGCCGAGAGCTCGTCCTGGCCCTCCACGCCACCCGCGGTGGCGGTGCTTGCCACCTCCTCGACCTGCTGGGCACTGCCGCCGCCGGAAGCGATCAGCCCGCCGCCCTGCTGTCCCCCGTCCCCGGGTGTCCAGATGCCGCTGCCTGAATGGGCGCGAGCCGAGTTGGCCGGCACCAGGTCGCCGGTCTCGTCATGGGCGGCGGCCACGGTATTGTACTTCCAGCGACAGGCGTTGGTGCAGGTCCCCTGATTGGGGTCGCGGTGGTTGAAGTAGCCCGAGAGGAGGCAGCGTCCGGAGTAGGCGATGCACAGCGCGCCGTGGACGAAGGTCTCGATCTCCAGGGTCGGGCACTCGGCGCGGATCTCGGCGATCTCGGCGAGGGACAGCTCACGCGACAGGATGATGCGGCTGATGCCCTGCTGCTGCCAGAACCGGGCCGCCGCCCAGTTGACCACGTTGGACTGCACCGACAGGTGGATGACCTGATCCGGCCAGCGCTCGCGGATCATCATGATCAGGCCGGGGTCGGACATGATCAGCGCGTCCGGGCCGGCCTCGATCACCGGCTCCATGTCGCGCAGGTAGGTCTTCAGCTTGCTGTTGTGCGGCGCGATGTTCGAGGCCACGTAGAACTGCTTGCCACGCGCGTGGGCATAGGCGATGCCCTTGTGCAGGTTGTCGATCTTGAAGTCGTTGTTGCGCACGCGCAGCGAGTAGCGCGGCTGGCCGGCATAGACCGCATCCGCGCCATAGGCGAAGGCGTAGCGCATGTTCTTGAACGTTCCCGCGGGGGAGAGCAGTTCGGGGGCTTGCATAGGAGGTCACCGTTGTCAGGACGATGGCGCACGACGGCGCAGGGTGTGAAGGGGGCAGGATTATAGCAGGACAGAGGGCCATCGGCCGAGCGCCGAACACCGAGCGGGGCAGTTGGGAGTTCCCCGAGGAAGGCAGGTCAAGTAGACTGGCGCCGTTTCCGGACCGGACCCCGGACCGCCGCGCAAGCGGCCCGACAAATTCTCCGACCAGAGCTCCCGCCATGAACGACTCCTCTACACCTGCCACCGTGGTGATCTACTCCGGCGGCATGGACTCCTACACCGTGCTCCACCGCGCCTTGCGCGAGGGGCGTGAGGTCCACGCCCTCTCCTTCGACTACGGCCAGCGTCACGCCCGCGAGCTCGAGGTGGCCACGCGCGTCTGCCGTGAGCTGGGCATTCCCCACCAGGTGGTGGACATCCGCGCCATCCATGGGCTGATCGACGACTCGGCGCTGACCGACGCCCGCCGCGAGATGCCCGAGGGCGACTACGCGGAAGACAATCTCACGGCCACCGTGGTACCGAACCGCAACATGATCCTTCTCTCGCTGGCCATCGCCAAGGCGGTGAATATCGGCGCCGGACGAGTCGACTACGGCGCCCACGGCGGTGACCACCTGCTCTACCCGGATTGCCGTCCGGCGTTCGTCGAGGCGATGAATGCCGTGGCAGGCATCGCCAACTTCGAGGCCGTCGAGATCCATACGCCCTACCTGCGTGCCAGCAAGGCGGAGATCCTCGCCGAGGGACTGGCCATGGGGCTCGACTACGCCGACACCTGGACCTGCTACCGGGGCGAGGCGCTTGCCTGCGGGCGCTGCGGCAGCTGTCGCGAGCGCCTGGACGCCTTCGCCGCCAACGACACGACGGACCCCATCGCCTACACGCCAGGGGGCCGTTGATGTACCACGTCAAGGAGGCCTTCTACACCCTGCAGGGCGAGGGCGGCCAGGCGGGTCGCGCCAGCGTCTTCTGCCGCTTCTCGGGCTGCAACCTCTGGTCCGGCCGCGAGCAGGACCGCGCCGCGGCGGCCTGTCGCTTCTGCGATACCGACTTCATCGGCACCGCTGGCCAGCACGGCGGCCGCTTCTCTTCGGCCGAGGCGCTGGCCGAGCACCTGACCGCGCTCTGGCCGGACCAGCAAGGGCAGGATGTGAGAGGAGCCACGCCCTATGTGGTCTTTACCGGGGGCGAACCGCTGCTGCAACTCGACGAGCGCCTGATCCACGAGATGCACGCCCGCGGCTTCGAGGTCGCGGTCGAGACCAACGGTACCCTGCCCGCTCCCGCCGGCATCGACTGGCTCTGCGTCAGTCCCAAGGGAGAGAATCGGCTGGCGATCACCCAGGGCGACGAGCTGAAGCTGGTCCACCCCCAGGCCGACGCCCCGCCCGAGCACTTCGCGGGGCTGGCGTTCGCCCACTTCTTCCTGCAGCCCATGGACGCTGCCCCCGCGGGCCTTCGGGGCGACGGCATGGCCGAGACCGTGACCTACTGCCTGGCCCATCCCCAGTGGCGGCTGTCGCTGCAGACCCACAAGATCGCGGGGATCGACTGATGACACTCTTCGTCAACCGCCTCACCCACCTCGACGTCTCGTTCTGGTGCCCGCAGCGGGGCCTGGTCGGCGCCAGCTGGCAGGTCGACGTGGAGCTCGACGGCGAGCTCGGCGAGGACGGCATGCTGTTCGACTTCGGCGAGGTAAAGCCCTGGATCAAGTCGCGGCTCGATGGCGGCCTCGACCACACCCTGCTGGTCCCCACCCGGGCACCGGGCGTGGAGCTCCACGACTGCCGGGAAGGGCTCAGCGTACGCAGCGAACGGCCCTATCCGCTGGACGTGCGTGCCCCGCGCCAGGCACTGACCCTGCTGCCCTGGCGCGAGATCACCCCAGAACGCCTCGCCGACCACCTGGCCGCCGAGCTGATGCGCCGCCCACCGTCACGGGTCACCGACATCCGCCTGCGCCTGCGCGAGGAGGCCATCGAGGGAGCCGCCTACACCTACAGCCATGGCCTGAAGCACCATGCCGGCAACTGCCAGCGCATCGCCCATGGCCATCGCTCGCGCCTGCAAGTGTGGCAGCAGGGGCAACGCGCTCCGGTCCTCGAGCAGCAGTGGGCCGACTGGCTGGCCGACCGCTACCTGCTGGACGCGGCGGATGTCGTCGACGATGACCTGCCCGGCTTTCGCGACCTGCTCACCTGCCGTTACCGCGCCGAGCAGGGGCACTTCTTCATCCGGCTCCCACGCAGCCGCTGCGCGGTGCTGCCGACGCCGACCACGGTGGAACACATCGCCGCCTGGCTGGCCGGGGCCATCGCCCGGGAGAGCGGCCAGGCCACACGGGTCCAGGCCTTCGAGGGCATCGACAAGGGCGCCATCGCCGAGGCCCGGCCATGACCGGCACGTCCGCGGCCCCCGCCAGCGCGTGCCGCCCGGGTTGCGGTGCCTGCTGCATCGCACCTTCGATCAGCTCGCCGATTCCCGGCATGCCCGACGGCAAGGCGGCGGGGGTGCGCTGCGTGCAGCTCGATGACACCAACCTCTGTCGGCTGTTCGGTGACCCGCGTCGCCCTGCGGTGTGCGCGCGCTTCGACTACGACCCCGAGCTGTGCGGCGAGCGACGCGACGAGGCGCTCAGGCGCATCGAGGCCCTGGAACTGGCCACCTGACGCCCTGCCCTCCCAACGACAACGGCGCCCGCCAAGGGCGCGGTTGTCCCCTGCGGATCGCGAATCGACGCGTCAGGAGGAGAGGTCCGCGGCATGGGGCAGGCGCCGGTCGAGCAGGGTGCGCCAGCGCATCAGGACCGGTGCATCGCTGTGGCTCACCTCGCCCAGCAAGGCGCGGAACTCCCCCCGGGAGGCCTCGTCGCGGGGATCGATCAGGGTCAGCCAGAGCTCCAGGGCAGCGAGCTGCTGGTGGAGATTGCCGTCCTCCCGGGCCTGCGCCAGGGCCTGCTCGGCGAGGCTCTTGACCTCCTCGCGGGAGTGTCCGAGGCGATGGCGGACGCGCGCCAGATGCACGGCCAACTCGGGGACGAACAGGGTGGTGCGCTCGCGGGCAATCATCAGGCACTGGTCGAGGTAGTCCTCGGCCCGGGACAGCTCCCCCAGGGCCAGGCAGGCATCCACGTACCACAGCGCCGGTCGCTGGTAGGGGTCGCGCCCGGTGACCTCGGCCAGCTCCTCCTGGGCCGACTCGATCTGGGCCAGACCATCGCGGTCGCCGGCCAGGGCCCGCTGCCAGCCCAGCACGCTGCGCGAGGCCACCTGCCAGAGGTGCAAATCGGGGGTGCCGGTCAGCTCGAAGGCCCGCTCCGCCCGCATGGTGGCCAGGTGCACATGCCCCAGCTGGCGATAGAGGGCCGCGGCATACATCAGCGCCATGGCCAGGCTCCCGGGGTGGCCGATCCGCTCGGCCAGCCGGATGGCCGATTCCACCTGCCGCTCGGCACGCTGGTAGTCGCCGCGCAGGCAGAGGGTCCAACCCTGGAAGCAGGCGGCCGCGACCTGGGGATGGTCGGAGAACGGCAGCCACTCGATCATCATCGGGGCATTGAGCGGGTCGATCTCCTCCAGATGGTCGTACGCCTGGGAGATGCGCCCGGCCCAGTACTCGCAGCTGGCTCGGGCGAAGTCGGCCAGGCGCCGGTAGCGCGGATCCTCGAGACGGTCGGCGAGACCGGCCAGGCGCGAGGCCAGGGAGAAGGCATCGGCATGGGCATGGCGCTGACTGCAGCCCACCCATAGCCCCCACTGGACCAGGAAGGCCGGCTCCAGGTCCCCGCCGTCGTCCAGGCCGGCCTCCTCCTGGGCGAGTAGCTCCCGGGCCCGCACGAAGCTCTCGTGGGCGGTGGGCGAGCCGTGCCCCTCCAGGGCGAAGGCGGCCTGACCACGTACGGTGAGCAGGCTGATCTCGCGCTCGGCCTGCCCCTCGACATGGCGCAGGCTGGCCAGGCCGAAGTCGGCCATCTTCAGGGCCGTGCGGTTGGCGCTGACCTTGAGGGCCTCCCGGGCGGCCAGCTCGAAGTAGCGGGCGCCGCGGGCATAGTGGCCGCTGCGCCGCAGGTGGGTGGCGAAGTCGCCGGGATGGCGGCTGATCCACATGGGGAAGTGCTCCTCGATCAGGCTGACCACCTGACGATGGATGCTCACCCGCACGTCCCGGGGGCAGGAGAGATAGGCGGCTTCCTGCAGCAGCTGGTGGGTGAACTGGTATTCGCGCTCGCCCTCCTCGCCCTCGGCCGGCTCGATGATCTCCAGACGGCGCATCTGCTCCAGGGCCGGTGCAAGGCGGCTCATTTCCCAGCCGCTGCATTCGGCCAGGAAATCGAGGCGGAAGCGGCGCCCGAGCACCGCCGCCACATGGGCCACCTCGCGGTCGGTGTCGAGCTGGTCGATGCGGCTGGCCAGCAGCCCGAGCAGGCCACGAGGCAGCTCGTCGAGCTGCACGCTGCGACCTTCACGACGATCCATGTCCACCCGGCGGCAGATCTCCTGGAGGTAGAGCGGAACGCCATCGCAGCGCTCGATGATCTGGCCGCGCAGCCGCGGGCTGAGGTGGATGCGGTAGCGGCGCGCCAGCTGGGAGAGCAGCCGGGAGGACTGCATGGCGTCCAGCCGCCCCAGGGTGATCTGCTGGTCCCAGTGCAGCTTCGCCGGCAGCGCCTCCCGGCCATGGTGGCTGGCCACCAGCAGGAAGGGGCTGTTGATCGGCAGCCGCGCCTGGAGGCCTGCCAGCACCTTGAAGGAGGGCTCGTCGAGCCACTGCAGGTCGTCGATCATCAACACCAGGGTGCGCTCGCGGGACAGCTCGCGGATCAGGCGATGGACCAGCCCCACGACCAGGTCGACGGCTTCCCCGCTCTGGGCCAGCACCGCCATCTCGCGGGGCTCCCGCACGCCGAGGGCCTCCTCCAGCAGCAGGCGGTGGTCGGCATCGGGGGCCAGGGCATCATCGCCGGCCAGCAGTCGCGACAGCGCCTCGGCATCGATGCACCCTCCCAGGTGCCAGCGCAGCAGCTGACGGGCCACCCCATAGGGCTCCTGGACGGAGAGTCGGGTGGTGGGCTGCCAGCAGATCGCCGCCTCGCGGCTCTGCTCGAGCTGGCGAAAGCCGACCAGCAGCGCCGACTTGCCGAGCCCCGAGGGACCCCGCACCAGCACGCTCTGCCTCAGACCGATCCCGGCCCGGGCCAGGGCATCGCGCAGGGTGCGCAGGGAGCCCTCTCGTCCCACCAGGCTGGGCGGAGGCGCCTCGCGCCCGCCCTCGTTCGAACCGAGGACGAGCGCCCGCAGGCGCACCCGGCCGTCGCTGGCCACCAGCCGCGTGGAGAGCCGCGGCTGAAGGTCGAGGGCCGGCGGCATGTGCTGGCTGGCGTCCTGGGAGATGACCAGTTCGCTGCCCTCGGCGGCGCTCATCAGGTCGAGGGAGCCCTGGGTCACCTGGCCGAGCGGATCGACCAGGTGCCGCTCGGGCAGGTAGACCACGCGGCCACTGTCCAGGCCGGCGGCCAGCTCGATGCGGGGCGGCTCACCCTCGCCGCTCCAGTGGCGCTGGGTCTCGTCGGGCAGCACGCGCCGACAGTGCTCATAGAGCGCCACCAGTTCGGCCAGCTGGTGCGCCGGGCCATGGGTACCGAAGCAGGCCAGGCCCAGGCCACCGGTCGCCCCGGGCAGCCAGAAGCCACCGAGGTGATGACACTGCTGCTCGAGCCAGCGCATCAGTTCGACCTGCAGCGCCAGGCAGGCGCGGGCATCGGCGCGGGCCGAGAGGTCGGCCTTGAGCCGCAGGCGAATGGCCATCACCGAGAGCTGGCGCTGCTCGATCTCGTCCTCGCGCAGGGGGGCGCTGTCCATGGCCAGGGTGCGCGAGAAGGCCCCGCTGGGGCCGAGGTGCGCCCCCTCGGCCTGGACATCGGACCAGTAGCGGGCCAGCTGCAGGAAGGTCGGCTCAGGCTGCTGGCCGGAAAGCGCCAGCAGCTGCAGGTAGGCGTTGTACTGCTCGTGGGCGGCGGCCAGCTGGCCCTGCTCGGCCAGCTGGCGCACCAGGCGCTCATGGAAGGGTCCGTAGCCGGAAAAGCGGCTGACCAGTGACTCCAGCACGCCATCCGGCAGCGGCTCCTGACGCTCCAGGACGCTCTCGGCAAAGCGGATCACCCGCTGACGCCACTCGTTGCGCACCTGTACCAGCCAGCGCTGGTACTCGGCACAGCTGGAGAGGTGCAGCTCCTCGGCGAGATCGCCTCGGTAGCAGGCCAGCACCGCCTCGAGCGTGGTCACGTCGACGGGCCCCTCGAGCAACGCCTGCAGCCGGTGCATGTCGAAGTGCCAGCGCTCCGGCAGCCGGAAGGCAATGGTCTGGCGGGACACCGACAGCACCCGCTCGGCCTCGTCGCCCAGGGACTGACGCAGGCAGTGCAGGGCATGGCGCAGGTTGGTGCGTCCCGACGACAGCCCCTGGTCGGGCCACAGCAGTTCGGCCAGGGTGGCGCGGCTGACCGGCTGGTCGTGGAGGAGCAGGTAGACCAGCAGAGCCTTGACCTTGTCGTAACTGAACTGGGTCAGGACATCGTCGCCCAGACTCAGTGAAAAGTGGCCGAAGAGTGCCAGGTGGTCCCGGTCATTGTCGTGTACGTCGTCGGCAGCATCCCGCATGGTGATCATTCCTGCGTGGCGGAAGTGATGGCCTCAGGCCGGCACGCCGCTGTGAAAACGAAAGACCGTGTCCGGCATGGTGACCAGCTCGGCCTCGCGATCGGAGAAGAAGGCGATACGCGCGTCGATGGGCGCCGGGGCCAGGCGGCGCGCCAGCATCAGGTAATCCTCGAAATGGCGACCTTCCGACTTAACCAGACTGCGATAGAACTTGGCAAGTTCATCGTCCAGATGCGGAATCAGGCGGGCAAAGCGCTCGCAGCTGCGTGCCTCGATCAATGCCCCGATAATCAGGATGTCCACCAGGCGTTCCGGTTCCTGACCTCGGACGTGGCGACGCAGCCCCTCGGCATAGCGCGAGGCACTGATCTGGCGATAGACGATCCCCCGCGCCTCCATCAGCTTGACGACCTGCTCGAAGTGCAGCAACTCCTCCCGGGCCAGCTGCGACATCTTGGTGAGCAGCAGCGGCTGGTCCACATAGCGGTAGAGCAGGCTCATGGCCGTGGAAGCCGCCTTCTTCTCGCACTGGGCGTGGTCGATCAGCAACAGCTCGGGGTTGGTCAGGGCCCAATCCACCCAGGCATCCGGCGTGGCGCAGGGCAGGAACGCCAGCAGCTCCACAGGCAGCAGGTCCCGGCAATCGGTCGTCTCTAGGGTCGGCATCGGGGGCATCATGGGTCCAGTGTCGGCAGGTCAAGGAGGTCGGGGAGCAGCGCCTGTCGCCGCTCGGCGGCAACCCGCAGGTCGGCGGTGATGCGTTCATGGAGCGTGGCGACGTCCTCGCCGTCGCGACCGGCCAGCCCGTAGCGCGACAGGTCGCGAATGCGGCCACGGCCCACCCGCAGCAGTTCCACGGCGCGGGACAGCGGCGGCTGCTCGTTCCGGAAGCGGATCCGGTGACGGCGCAGCTGCGCCTCCAGGCTCGCAGGATCCATGACCACCAGGAAGCGCCCGGCGACCTCGGCCCGCAGCCGGTCCAGCTCGGCCATTCGCCGCCGTCGTTGCTCGCCGGACAGGGCCGGCCAGTCGCGGATCTCGCTGTCGACGCGCTGACAGCCACGGCACACCCGGTCGCCCAGAGTGGTCGAGCAGAGGCCGACGCACGGCGAGGTGATGCGCTCTCCCATGTCCCCTCCCGTTGACGTTAACGTACGTTGACAGAACGTCATGGTAACGCGGGGGACGCCGTGCTGGCAGCCCGAAGTTGCCGCCGACCAAAGTTCAAGGCCGCCACCGCGGGCCCAACTTAACATTGTCGACAGTTTCCTCTATGATCGCGGCACCGCTGACATCCTGGTAACAGGAAGGGTCTGCCAGACGTTTTCCCGCGCCGAAGCGTGCCTTTCGTCGAAGCTCGACAAGGTCTGCCGGCTTCGGCCACCACCACCGATGAGGGCCCTAACGTGCTTGAAGCCTATCGCCAACATGTCGAGGAGCGCGCCGCCGACGGCGTGCCGCCGAAGCCGCTGAACGCCGAGCAGGTCGCCGCACTGGTCGAGCTGCTGAAGAACCCGCCCGCCGGCGAAGAAGAGTTCATCCTCGACCTGCTCACCAATCGCGTTCCGCCCGGTGTCGACGAGGCGGCCTACGTCAAGGCCGGCTTCCTCACCGCCATCGCCAAGGGTGAGGCCGAGTCCCCGCTGATCGACAGGGTGCACGCAGTGAAGCTGCTGGGCACCATGCAGGGCGGCTACAACATCGTCTCCCTGGTCGAGTTGCTCGACGACGCCGACCTGGCCAAGGAAGTGGGCGAGCAGCTCAAGCATACCCTGCTGATGTTCGACGCCTTCCACGACGTGGAAGAGCGCGCCAAGTCCGGCAACGCCGTGGCCAAGGACGTCATCCAGTCCTGGGCCGACGCCGAGTGGTTCCTCTCCAGGCCGGCCCTCGAGGAGAAGATCACCCTCAGCGTGTTCAAGGTGCCCGGTGAGACCAACACCGACGACCTCTCCCCCGCCCCGGACGCCTGGTCACGCCCCGATATCCCGGTGCATGCCAACGCCATGCTCAAGAACGAGCGTGACGGCATCGAGCCGGAAGAGCCTGGGGTCAAGGGTCCCCTCAAGCAGATCGAGGACGTGAAGGCCAAGGGCTTCCCGGTCGCCTACGTGGGCGACGTGGTCGGCACCGGCTCCTCGCGCAAGTCGGCCACCAACTCCGTGCTGTGGTTCTTCGGCGACGACATCCCCAATGTGCCCAACAAGCGCGCCGGCGGCTTCTGCTTCGGCGGCAAGATCGCCCCGATCTTCTTCAACACCATGGAAGATTCCGGCGCCCTGCCCGTGGAGATGGACGTCTCCAGGCTCGAGATGGGCGACGTCATCGACGTCTACCCCTACGAGGGCAAGGTGTGCAAGCACGGCACCGACGAGGTGCTCACCACCTTCGAGCTCAAGACCCAGCTGATCCTCGACGAGGTGCGTGCCGGCGGCCGTATCCCGCTGATCATCGGTCGCGGCCTGACCACCAAGGCGCGCGAGTCCCTGGGCCTGCCCGCCTCCGACGTCTTCCGTCTGCCCGAGCAGCCGGCCGACACCGGCAAGGGCTTCACCCTGGCCCAGAAGATGGTCGGCAAGGCCTGCGGCCTGAACGGCGTGCGCCCGGGCATGTACTGCGAGCCGAAGATGGCCACCGTGGGCTCCCAGGACACCACCGGGCCGATGACCCGCGACGAGCTCAAGGACCTCGCCTGCCTCGGCTTCCAGGCCGACCTGGTGATGCAGTCCTTCTGCCACACCGCCGCCTACCCGAAGCCGGTCGACGTGGACACCCACCACACCCTTCCTGACTTCATCATGAACCGCGGCGGTGTCTCGCTGCGTCCGGGCGACGGCATCATCCACAGCTGGCTGAACCGCATGCTGCTGCCCGACACCGTCGGCACCGGTGGCGATTCCCACACCCGCTTCCCGCTGGGCATCTCCTTCCCGGCAGGCTCGGGACTGGTCGCCTTCGCCGCCGCCACCGGCGTGATGCCGCTGGACATGCCGGAATCGGTGCTGGTGCGCTTCAAGGGCCAGCGTCAGCCGGGCGTCACCCTGCGTGACCTGGTCCATGCCATCCCCTACTACGCCATCCAGCAGGGCCTGCTGACCGTCGAGAAGTCCGGCAAGAAGAACGCCTTCTCCGGTCGCGTGCTGGAGATCGAGGGCCTCGAGGACCTCACCGTCGAGCAGGCCTTCGAGCTCTCCGACGCCTCCGCCGAGCGCTCCGCCGCGGGCTGCACCATCACCCTGTCCGAGGACAGCGTGACCGAGTACCTCAAGTCCAACATCACCCTGCTCAAGTGGATGATCGCCAACGGCTACGGCGACCGCCGTACCATCGAGCGCCGCATCCAGGGCATGGAGGAGTGGCTGGCCAACCCGAGCCTGATGCGCGCCGACAAGGACGCCGAGTACGCCGAGGTCATCGAGATCGACCTCGAGGAACTCCGGGAGCCGGTGCTGTGCGCCCCGAACGATCCGGACGACGCCCGCCTGCTCTCCGACGTGGCCGGCGAGAAGATCGACGAGGTCTTCATCGGCTCGTGCATGACCAACATCGGTCACTTCCGCGCCGCGGGCAAGCTGCTCGAGAAGCAGCCGGCCGGCAGCCTGAAGACCCGCCTGTGGCTGGCCCCGCCGACCAAGATGGACCAGCACCAGCTGACCGAGGAAGGCTACTACGGCATCTACGGCCGCGCCGGCGCGCGCATGGAGATGCCGGGCTGCTCGCTGTGCATGGGGAACCAAGCCCGCGTCGCCGCCAAGAGCACCGTGGTCTCCACCTCGACCCGCAACTTCCCCAACCGCCTGGGTGATGGTGCCAACGTCTACCTCGCCTCCGCGGAACTGGCCGCCGTGGCCGCCGTGGAAGGCCGCCTGCCCACCGTCGACGAATACCGCCGTTACATGGGCGAGTTCGACGCCATGGCCGGCGAGATCTACCGCTACATGAACTTCCACGAGATCGAGGAGTATCAGAACGCCGCCTCCAACGTGATTCCGGTCGCGCAGGAAGCCTGATACCCGGTGTTGTGATAGTCTCAGGTTCGACTCCGATGCTCGCAACATCGAAGGCCGCCGCCCGCGGCGGCCGGAGCCGATGAACGAAGCGCCCCATCCGGGGCGCTTTTTTTCTGATCCCGCCCCGCCATTCCGGTACCCCTACCCCCCACCCGTCCCACCAAAGGGGACTTTCGTTCTGCACGAGCCGTGGCATCATCGGGTGATCACCCACGTCACGAGGAGCCTCACCGTGAGCCATATCGTCACGCCGGACATTTGCGACGCCTACCCCGAGGTGCAGGTGCTCGAGCCGACCTTCGTCAACTTCGGCGGGCACGAGACCTTCGCCGGCCCGATCCGCACCGTCAAGTGCTTCGAGGACAACTCCCTGGTCAAGCAGGCGGTCGCCGAGCCCGGCGACGGCGCCGTGCTGGTCGTCGATGCCGGCGGCTCCACGCGCTGCGCCATGCTGGGCGACATGTTGGCCGAACAGGCCGCCGGCCACGGCTGGGCCGGTGTGGTGATGTACGGCTGCGTGCGTGACGTCGACGTGCTGGCCGAGACCGAACTGGGCATCCAGGCCCTGGGGGCCCATCCGCGCAAGAGCGAGAAGCGCGGCGAAGGACAGCGCGACCTCCCGGTCAGCTTCGCCGGCGTCACCCTGTCGCCAGGCCAATGGCTCTATGCCGACAACAACGGCATCCTGGTCGCCGACGAGCAGCTGGACCTGGAGCGCTGAAGTGCGACGAGGCTTTCGGTAACAGGCACTTGCCCGTGACGGGCTAGCGGTGTCACCCTGACGCCTGATTCCCGTCACGCGCCTGTCCATGCTGCCTATGTCACGGTTGAGCGGCGACGTGCTGCGCACGCTGCGCGAGCATCTGCGTCCGCTGATTGCCTATCACCTCTTCTTTACCCTGCTGGCCTCGAGCCTGCTGCTTCCGGCCGTGGGCTGGACCCTCTCGGGACTGCTCGCCCAGTTCGGCCGACCGGTGATCACCAACAACGAGCTGATCACCCTGCTGATGAGCCCCGGGGGCCTGTTCTGGCTGCTGGCCGCCGTCGGCCTGACCTTCCTGGTGCTCTACCTGCAGCAATCCGGCATGATCCTGGTGGCGGTCCGGCCCCGGGACCACCATGTCCGCCTGGCCTTCGAGGCCCTCTGGGCCACCCTGCGGCGGCTGCCGGCCATCAGCGGCCTGGTGGTGCTGCAGGTGGGGGCCCAGCTGCTGTTGCTGGTCCCGCTGGCCCTGAGCCTCGCCTGGCTCCATGGGCTCTTCCTGGGGGGGCTGGATCCCTACTTCGTGCAGAGCGTGCGTCCCCCCGCCTTCTGGGCCTTTCTCGGCACCGGTCTGGTGCCGGTTCTGGTCTGGCTCCTGCTCGCCGGCAGCCTCTATGTCCGCTGGCACCTGGCCCTGCCGGTGCTGACCCTGGAGGAACTCTCGCCGCCGGCGGCCCTGGCGCGCAGCATGCAGCTGACCCGAGGCCGGGGCCGCCACATCGCCGCGGCGGTGGTCCTGCTGCTGCTGGGCATCGTCATGCTGCCGCTGCTGGCCACGGCGCTGTTCGACCGGGTCGTCACGCCGCTGCTGTGGTGGCTCCCCGAGCGCAACGCGGTGCTGGTCCCGGCCATGCTCGCCTACCTCACCGCCTACCTGCTGATCGCCCTGGCCATCACCTTCGGCGGCATCGCCGCCAACGCCCTGCAGGCCACCTGCCTCTACCTTCGCCTGGCCCATCGCGAGCCGAAGCCCAAGCCACCCCCACCCGGCACCCACCCCGGGCGCCTGGCCTGGGCCGTCGAGCTCGCCGTCGTGCTGTTCGCCATCGGGCAGGCCTGGCTGATCGTCAACCGGTTCGAGATCCGCGACGAGGTCGCCATCATCGCCCACCGCGGCAGCTCGCTGAAGGCGCCGGAAAATACCCTGGCCGCGGTGGAACAGGCCATTCGGGACCGGGCCGATGGCATCGAGATCGACGTGCGCCTCACCGGTGACGGCGAGGTAGTCCTCTACCATGACGAGAGCCTCAGACGACTGGCCGGAGACGACCGCAGTGTCCGAGCCCTGCCGCGATCTGACCTCGCCGAGGTGGATGTGGGCAGCTGGTTCGGTGACCCCTTCATCGGCGAGCGCATCCCGGGGCTGGACGAGGTGCTGGCGGCGGTGCGCGGACGCTCCAGCCTGATGATCGAGCTCAAGCCCGACCCCGGCAGCGAACTCGAGCTGGTCGACGCAGTCATCGACGCCCTGGAGAGAGAGAGGGAACTTCGCCGCGCGTGCCGTCACCGCGCCGAGGACCGGGTGACCGCCCTGGCCTGTGGCGATCCGGATGTCATGGGCGAGATGCGCGTGGCCGCCATGTCGCCCTGGCTGCTGCGCGAGGTCACGCTGCGCGCGCCCCGCCTGCGCACCACCCTGCTGGCCCAGCTGGTGATGTCGGGCACACTGGAGCGCCGGGGCTTCGATGCCCTGGCCCTTCGCCACAACCGCATCGATGAGGAGGAGGTCCGCCTCGCCGGGTACTACGGCTATGAACTGCACGCCTGGACCATCAACGATCGCACCCGGATGTCCCAGCTGATCGACCTGGGAGTGGACGGCATCATCACCGACCGGCCGGCCATGCTGGCCGCGCTGATCGCCGAGCGCCGCCACCTGGGCGACGGCGCCCTGCTGCTGGTCAAGCTGCGTAACTGGCTGCGGGGCTAGGCGTGCTCAATCCCCCATCACGACCCCTTCACGGCGCGGATCGGCGCCACCGAAGAAGCCCTCCTCGGTCCGCTGGATCGCCTGCAGACCGCTCGTCAGCTCACGCTCCTCCACCTTGTGGCCGCGCTCGCGAAGGGCCTCCTGAGTGGCCGGCGGGAAGCGTCCCGCCTCCAGGTAGACCGGCCCGCCCAGGGTGATGGCATGGGGCAGGTCCAGCGAGCGCTGGGCATCCAGGCCCCAGTCGAGCATCGCCACCAGCGAGCGGGCGGTGTAGTGGATGATGGCCGCGCCCCCCGGCGAACCGAGACTCGCCACCAACTCGTCACTGTCCCGGTCGAAGACCAGCGTCGGGCTCATGCTGGAGCGGGGGCGCTTGCCGGGCTCCACCCGATTGGCAATGGGGGTGCCCTCGTCATCCGTCGGGGTGAAGGAGAAGTCGGTCAGCTCGTTGTTGAGCAGAAAGCCCCCCGGCATGCCGGTGCCCCCATCGGAGAGGATGCGCGCGCCGAAGGCCTGCTCGATGGAACTGGTCATGGCCAGGGCGTTGCCGTGCTCGTCGACGATGCTGATGTGGCTGGTGCCGTATTCCGGCTGCATGGGCTGCACGGCCCAGGCAGTGGCCAGGGCACCGGGGTTGCCCGGGCTCGCACCGCCACTGCCCATGCTCTGTCCCTCCTCGATCAGGTCGGCACGCTCTTCCAGGTAGTCCGGGTCGAGCATCAGCGACCAGTCCCCGCCGGGCGCCTCGACGAAGTCCGGGTCGGCGATATAGCGCCCGCGGTCGGCGAAGGCCAGCCGCGAGGCCTCGAGGAAGCGGTGCAGCCAGTCGACGCCGGGCAGGTCGTCCTCCAGGCCGACCTCGATGGGAGGGAGCTGCTCCAGGGTGCCGAGGATCTGCATCACCGTCAGGTGGCCCGACGAAGGCGGCGGAAAGCCGCATACCCGGTAGTCCTGCCAGTCGGTGCAGAGCGGCTCACGCTCCTTCGCGGAGTAAGTGGCCAGGTCCTCGAGGCTCAGCGTGCCGGTAATCCCGGGGTGGTTCTGCACCCGCGCCACGATGTCCTCGGCGATCTCCCCGGTGTGCAGCGCCGAGCTGTCATCCTTGGCGATCCGCTCGAAGATCACGGCCAGGGCCGGATTCTTGAGCATGTGCCCTTCCGGCAGCGGCTCCCCCTCCTCGGTGAAGTAGAAGGCCGATGCCCTGTCGTCTTCGCGCAGGGCCTCGGTGCCGGCCAGGCTACGATGCAGCCGGGGGCTGACGGGAAATCCCTCATCGGCCAGGGTGATGGCCGGCTCGAAGAGCTCTGCCCAGGGCAGGCGACCATGGGCATCGTGGGCCATCTCCAGCATGCGCAGGGTTCCCGGCACGCCGACCGAGCGACCGCTGGCCACCGCCTTCATGAACGCCAGGGGCTCTCCATCCGCGTCGAGGAAGAGCCCCTCCTCCACCGAGGACGGCGCGGTCTCGCGGCCGTCGTAGGCCCTGACCTCCTCGCCGTCGTGGTACATCAGGAAGGAACCGCCGCCGATGCCGCTGGACTGGGGCTCGACCAGGGTGAGCACCATCTGCACCGCGATGGCGGCGTCGATGGCCGAGCCTCCCGCCTTGAGGATCTGGTAGCCGGCATCGGTGGCCAGGGGGTTGGCCGCGGCCACGGCGAACGTCTCGGTGGCCCAGCCGGGCTTCTCCTCGCTACCGGACGCCGTCTCCGGCGCGATCTCCGGGCGTTCGTACTGGAAGTCCACCTCGCCCAGGGCCGCCGGGGACAGCAGCAGCGGGGAGAGGAGTAACAGCAGGGATGCCGAGCGACGGCAAGCGTTGGGGATGGCCATGATCATGACTCCTTGTCTCGATTCGGGGTCATGACAGCATAGGTGAGTCCGGCCCGGTCGTCGCCACCCTTACCGGCGGCAGCGCCAGAGAGCCAGCAGGTTCAGACAGGCGAGGATCAGCAGGGCGGCGGCGGCCCAGCCCAGAGAGCTGACCAGGCCATGGAACTCGCCGGGGGCGGCCTGCGGCCGGAAGGCCATGCCGTATTCGGCCAGGCGGCTGCCCCCGTAGAGCAGCAGGGCCAGCAGGCCCAGCGGCAGCGGAGAACGCCACTGGGCCAGCCAGCGGGTCAGGCGCCATGGCTCCGTCGGCGTCTTGGCGGGCGCGGTCTTCCGGGCGCTGGTCCGCGCAGCGGCCCTGGGCCTGTTGGGCACACGGCGCGCCGCGCGCCGCGATGGCTGGCGGCCCGCGCCCGGCAGCCGGCCCGCCAGCCAGCGCGTGGCGCAGACCAGGCCCCACCCCAGGGTGAAGCAGACGGACAGCGCCAGGCCCCCCATCACCAGCAAGTATGCCATCCCGGCAGATCCCTCTTCGGCTCGTTGGAGGTGCTATCTTGCCAAATTCTCGCCGCCTCGTGGGCCAGGATCGTTCTGATTCCCTAGGGCACCACGATGACCGGGATCGGCAAGCGGGCCAGCAGGTCGGCATCCTGGTCGGCCAGGTGGGCGAGTTGGGGGCGATGGAGCAGCAGGGCGCCGTTGTCCACGTGGGCCAGCTGCCGCTCCAATTGCCGGGCATCGTTCGCCTGCAGGGTCTCCCTGCCGTCGAACAGGCGAGTCAGCGCCTCGGGAACGGGCGGGAACTCGCCCCCCGCACCGGGACCGTCCAGGGTGCGCAGGGGGCCGCGGGCCAGCGACAGGCGCTCGTCCCAGATGATCACCGTGCAGGGCGCCTCAAGGATAAGGGCCCGGCTGGTGGAGCCCAGCCGCACGCCCCAGTGGCCCGAGAGCCCGGCCTTGCCGAGCACCAGCAGGTCCCCCGGGCCGGCCAGCGACAACGCCTCGCTGATCACCCGGCCGCGACTGACCCGCAACTGGTGCCGCAGCTCCCGGCCGGCCACCGCGGCATCCAGGGCCTCGGTCACGCGCCGGGTCTGACGCGCCATGCCGGCCTCGAGATCGGTCCTCGACAGTCGGCGCACCCGCCCCGAGACGGCGCCGATCTCCCGGGAAAAGGGGAAGCCGGCGCTCCCCAGGAGGTCCTGGTCCTCGACGTAAAGCGCCACCAGCTCGGCGTGGCGCGTCACCGCGAGGTCCACGGCGGCGGCCAGTGCCGCCAGGCTGTGTCGGGATGCATCGAGCAGCGCCAGCACCCGCACCACCGGGATCTCGTCATCCCGCGTCTGCCCCCCCGGGTCTGGCCGGGACTCGTCAGCGTTCATCGTCCTGCTCCTCGTGTCCGTTCCCATCGCCGCCCTGTTCCTCCTGGCGAGCGTGCTTCACCACCTCGCGGAAATGCACCAGCCGTTCGGCCACGCGGGCATCCAGGCTACCCTCGGGGAAGTGCCCCTGGGCATCGGCCTCACCGATGGGCAGGCCGGTGAGAAGCTCCAGTGCCTCGTCCACCCGTGACACGGCGAAGACGCGGAAGCGCCCCTGCTCGATCGCCTCGCGAACCTCGGCCTTGAGCATCAGGTGTTCGACGTTGGTCGCCGGCAGGATCACCGCCTGTCCCACGAGGTCGCCACGGGCGGCACAGACATCGAAGAACCCTTCGATCTTCTCGTTAACGCCGCCCACCGCCTGGACCCGTCCATGCTGGTCGATGGAGCCGGTGACGGCGAAGGCCTGGTCGAGCGGCACCCGGGCGATGGCCGAGACCAGGGCGCACACCTCGGCCACCGAGGCACTGTCGCCCTCGACGCCGCCATAGGACTGTTCAAAGGCCAGGCTCGCGGAGAGCGAGAGCGGCTCCTCGCCCGCGTAGCGCGTGGCCAGGTAGCGCGACAGGATCATCACCGCCTTGGAGTGGATACGCCCGCCCATGCGCGCCTCGCGCTCGATGTCCACCACCTGGCCGCTGCCGGGACGCGCCGTGGCGGTGATGCGCGACGGCTGGCCGAAGGCATACTCGCCCAGCTGCAGCACGGAGAGGCCGTTGACCTGGCCGACCACGCGCCCCTCGGTGGCGACCAGCATGGTGCCGCGAGTGATCATCTCGTGGCTGCGCTCGCGGATGCGACCCGCCCGCCAGAGCTGCTGGCTGACCGCCTTCTCGACATGGCGCCTGGCGATCACCGTGGCCGTCTCCTCCCCGGCCCAGTGGTCGGCCTCCAGCACCAGGTCATGCAGGTCGCGGTGACGCGCGGTCAGCTTGCGCTGGTCGTCGGCCAGGCGGCTGGCCCGCTCGATCACCGCGGCCACGCCGCTGCGGTCCAGCGGGCGCAGGGCCGCCTCGCGGGCCAGGGTCGCCACCACCTGGGCATAGAAGGCCTCGTGCTCGGGGTCACGGTCGAGCTCGTCCTCGAGGTCGGCCTGTACCTTGAACAGCTCCAGGAACTCGGGGTCGTGCTCGCAGAGCAGGTAGTAGAGCAGGCGCTCGCCCAGCAGCACGATCTTGACGTCCAGCGGGACCGGCTCCGGCTCGAGGGTCACGGTACTGATCAGCCCATAGGCCTGCTCCAGCGACTCGGTACGGATCTCGCCGGCTCTCAGCACCCGCTTGAGGGTCTCCCAGGCCCCCGGCTGGGTGAGCACGCCGCGCACGTCCAGCACCAGGTAGCCGCCGTTGGCGCGATGCAGGGCACCGGCCCGGATCAGCGAGAAGTCGGTCAGCAGGGTGCCGTTGTGCACATGGTGCTCGATGCGACCCACCAGGTGCTGATGGGTGGGCAGGTCCTGGTAGATCACCGGCGCCCCTTGCGCCTCGGCATTGTCCACCAACAGGTTGACCTGGAAGCGGCTGAACACCGCCTCCGCCGGGATGTCGGGCTCATCGGCGATGAAGGAGTCGACATTGAACAGGATCGCTTCGCGGATGGCATCGAGGTGGGTCAGGATTCCCGCGTGCTCGGCATAGCGCTCCTTGAGCTCGTCCAGGGGGGCGCCGATGGCGGACTCGAGCATCTCGGCGTTGAGGGCATTGGCCTGGTCGCGCAGCGCCTTGGCCAGGCGAGGCATCTGACGGATCGCCTGCGTCAGCTTGCGCTGCAGGATCTCGACCGTGGCCTCGATGCGCTCGCGCTCGTCCTTCGGCAGCTTCTCGAAGGCCTCCGGCGCCATCATCTTGTCGCCCTCGGCCGGCGCGAAAGTGAAGCCGTTGGGGGTGGAGAGCAGCAGGATATCGTGCTCGCGGGCCTCGCGTCGCACGGCCTCGACGGCGTCACGCTGGCGCTCGCCCATGGCCTGCTTGAGCTCGTGAAGACGGTTCTGGTACTCCTCGCTCTCGAACACGGCGGGGATGGCGCTGCGCAGCTCCTCGACCAGGGCCTCCAGGTCCGTGCGCAGCTGACGCCCCAGGCCGGGCGGCAGCGAGAGGGCCAGCGGCACGGCCGGATCGTCGAAGTTGTAGCGATAGCACCAGTCACGGGGGGGCGAGGCGCCCCGGGCCTTCTCGGCGAGGAAGCTGCCCACCAGGCTGTGTCGGTCGTGCCCGGGCTGGCCCAGCACGAAGAGGTTGAAGCCGTCGCTGCGAATCGCGGTGCCGAAGCTCAATGCATCCCGTGCACGCTCGTGGCCGACGAGCAGGTCCAGCGACTCGAGCTCACTGGTAACCTCGAAATCGAAGGCATCGGTCGGACAGGTCCGGTACACCTGTGCCACCCCAAGGGGTTCCACCATGGCAGTTCTCCTTTGCAGACACGGGCAGTATGAGACAAGGCGACGGGTCGTGCCTGATGGAGATCAAGGAGAGCGGGCGCAGGAGCGTCGGCGAGCAACGGCGTGCCCGCCGGGGGCGATCATCGCAGGATGTCCTGGATCACCTCGTGGATGATGTCGTCGGTGAGGTCGACCAGCACGGCATCGGTGCCTACACGGCGCCATTCATAGCCCTCGTAGTAGGGCAGGTCTCGCCTCACGCGCTCGTCGAAGTTCCTGGCAATGCCGGGAGGCAGGGGCTTGCCGCGTTCCAGGTTCATGCGGATGCCGGGCGGCAGGCTGTCGCGGTCTTCATGCTGGAGATACTCACGCCGACTGCGAAAGATCTCGCGAACCTCGCGCTCGTCGATCATCGGCCGCCTTGCCTCGTCGCGATAGCCTTCCCGATCACGGTACTCATCACGTTCCCGATCGCGATACTCATCACGTTCCCGGTCACGATACTCGTCGCGCTCCCGGTCACGATACTCGTCGCGCTCCCGGTCACGGTACTCCTGACGGTCCCGCTCGCCTCGCGCCTGGCCCTGTCCCTGGCCACGCGACTCCCGGGCACGCTGGCTCTCGTTCTTCTGGCCACGCTGCTGCTGGCCCTCCTCCTTCCAGGGCGCCGCCCCTTGGGCATTGCCCTGGCCGTTGCCGGGCTGAGCCAGCAGCGGGGAGGCGGCGAGGGCCAGGCCGAGGGCACCGGCCACCACCAGGGGATAAAGAGGGAAACGGGTCTTCATGCAGATCTCCTCGTCGGGGCATGTACGCTCAGTCTAGCCCGGCATCGTGCAAGGGCCGTGCACAAAGCAAGACACCCGGGCAAGCCCGGGTGTCGTCGATCACTGCTGGCAGGAGCGGGCGTCAGCCCAGGGTCTCGCCGGCCAGCATGAACCAGGTCTCCAGTACCGCATCGGGATTCAGCGACACGGAGTCGATGCCCTGCTCCATCAGCCACTTGGCCAGGTCCGGATGATCCGAGGGGCCCTGGCCACAGATGCCGATGTACTTGCCTTGGGCGTGACAGGCCTGGATGGCCATGGCCAGCAGCTTCTTCACGGCCGGGTTCCGCTCGTCGAACAGGTGGGCGACGATGCCGGAGTCGCGGTCCAGGCCCAGGGTCAGCTGGGTCAGGTCGTTGGAGCCGATGGAGAAGCCATCGAAGTACTCGAGGAACTCCTCGGCCAGCAGGGCGTTGGCCGGCAGCTCGCACATCATGATCACCTTGAGGCCGTTCTCTCCCCGGGCCAGGCCGTTGGCGGCCAGCAGGTCGACCACCTCACGGGCCTCCTCGGTGGTGCGCACGAAAGGCACCATGATCTCGACGTTGTCGAGCCCCATCACCTCGCGGACCCGCTTGAGCGCCCGGCACTCCAGCTCGAAGCAGGGACGGAACGACTCCGAGATGTAGCGCGAAGCGCCCCGGAAGCCGAGCATGGGGTTCTCCTCGCCCGGCTCGTAGAGCTTGCCGCCAATCAGGTTCTCGTACTCGTTGGACTTGAAGTCCGACAGGCGCACGATGACCCGCTGCGGGTAGAAGGCGGCTGCCAGGGTGGAGATGCCCTCGACCAGCTTGTCGACATAGAACTCCACCGGGTCGCTGTAGCCGGCGGTCCGCAGGTCGATGGTCTGCTGCAGGTCGGCGGGCAGGGTGTCGTACTCGAGCAGTGCCTTGGGGTGCACGCCGATCATGCGGTTGATGATGAACTCGAGGCGTGCCAGGCCGACCCCGGCATTGGGCAGGCTGGCGAAGCTGAAGGCGCGATCCGGATTGCCGACGTTCATCATGATCTTGAAGGGGATCTCGGGCATGGCATCGACGCTGGTCACGCGACGGTCGAACTCCAGCAGCCCCTCGTAGACGTGCCCGGTGTCCCCTTCGGCGCAGGAGACGGTGACGTCGCGCCCGTCGTCCAGCGTCTCGGTGGCATCACCGCAGCCGACCACGGCGGGAATGCCCAGCTCGCGGGCGATGATCGCCGCGTGGCAGGTGCGGCCGCCACGGTTGGTGACGATGGCCGAGGCGCGCTTCATGATCGGCTCCCAGTCCGGGTCGGTCATGTCGGTGACCAGGACATCGCCGGGGTTGACCTTCTCCATGTCTTCCGGGGAGAACACCACCTTGACCGCGCCACGGCCGATGCGCTGGCCGATGGCTCGGCCGGCCACCAGGGTGCGCCCCTTCTCCTTGAGCTGGAAGCGCTCGAGCTTACCGCCCTCCTGCTGGGAGACCACGGTCTCGGGGCGGGCCTGGACGATGTAGAGCTCGCCATCGTCCCCGTCCAGCGCCCACTCGATGTCCATGGGGCGACCGTAGTGCTCCTCGATGGTCACCGCCTGGCGGGCCAGCGCCATGATCTGCTCGTCATCGATGCAGAAGCGGGTGCGGTCGGCCAGCGGCACGTCCACGGTGGCGACCGACTTGCCGGCGCTGGTGTCGTCGGTGTAGACCATCTTGATCAGCTTGGAGCCGAGATTGCGGCGAAGCACCGCCGGGCGGCCCGCCGCCAGGGTCGGCTTGTGGACATAGAACTCGTCGGGGTTCACCGCCCCCTGAACCACGGTCTCGCCCAGCCCCCAGGAGGCGGTGACGAAGACGGCGTCGCGGTAGCCGGACTCGGTGTCCAGGGTGAACATCACGCCCGAGGCGCCGGTCTCGGAGCGCACCATTTTCTGGATGCCGGCGGAGAGCGCCACGTTCTCGTGGGCATAGCCGCGATGGACACGATAGGAGATGGCGCGGTCGTTGAACAGCGAGGCGAAGACCTCATGCACGGCGCGCTTGATGTTGTCGAAACCCTCGATGTTGAGGAAGGTCTCCTGCTGGCCGGCAAAGGAGGCGTCCGGCAGGTCCTCGGCGGTGGCCGAGCTGCGCACGGCGACCTTGAGGCTGGGATGCATCGCCGAGAGCGTCTCGTAGCTCTCGCGCAGGTAGCGCTCGAAGGTCGGCGGCAGCGGGGTATCGATGACCCACTGGCGGATCTCGGCGCCGGCCCTCGCCAATTCGGCCACGTCATCGACGTCCAGGGTAGCGAGCCGGCTGTTGATGCGCTCGTTGAGCCCTTCGTGGGAGAGAAATTCGCGGTAGGCGTGGGCCGTGGTGGCAAACCCGCCGGGGACGGTGACACCCGCGCCGGACAAGTTGGAGATCATCTCGCCGAGAGAGGCGTTCTTGCCGCCGACCCGTTCGACATCGTCCATGCCCAATTGATCGAACCACTGAATATAATCGTCCATGAGACCTCCCAGGATTTCGACGACGGATGCATCATGCCGGCGGACCGCAGGGGACTCGGGCATGAAGGGATGCTGGCGACTCTACCAGCGGCCTTCCATATTCGCCATTAGTCTAACATCGAAGTCACTGGAGGATTTTTACAACACTCGGCCGAATCGCCAGGTATCTGTAGTGGCCAGGGCAGTGGTGACAGCAAACCCGCCTCTTGTCCCGGCCCCGACCAGCACCGACAATGGGCCTCACCTACACATCGGAGCACAGCGACCCGCCATGACGCGCACCGCCTTCTTCATCTCCGACGGCACCGGCATCACCGCGGAGAGCCTGGGACGCAGCCTGCTCGCCCAGTTCGAGAGCGTCGAGATCCGCATGCTCACCAAGCCGTACATCGACTCCCTCGAGAAGGCACGGACCCTGGTGGCGATCATCGAGGCCACGGCGGTGCGCGACGGCGAGCAGCCGATCATCATCGACACCATCGTCGACGAGCAGATACGCGAGGTGATCCGCCAGGCCCCGGGCTTCAAGGTCGACATCTTCTCTACCTTCCTCAAGCCACTGGAGGAGGAACTGGAAGCCCACTCCTCCTACAGCGTCGGTCGCACCCATGCCATCGGCCGCGACGACGTCTACATGGACCGCATCCACTCGGTGCACTTCGCCCTGGACAACGACGACGGGGCCCGCACCCACCAGTACGACAAGGCCGACATCATCCTCGTCGGGGTCTCCCGCTGCGGCAAGACCCCCACCTCGCTCTACCTGGCTCTGCAGTTCGGTATCCGCGCCGCAAACTACCCGCTCACCGAGGACGACCAGGACGAGAACGGCACCCTGAAGCTACCGAAGGCCCTGGTCCCGCATCGCCACAAGCTGTTCGGGCTGACCATCGACCCGCGACGGCTGGCGGCCATCCGCCACGAGCGCCGGCCCAACAGCCGCTACAGCTCCATGGACCAGTGCGTCCAGGAGGTCGAGCAGGCCGAGGGGCTCTATCGCCAGTTGCATATCCCCTATATCGACACCACCCGCTTCTCCGTGGAGGAGATCTCCACCCGAATGATCGCCGAGACCGGCCTGACACGGCGGTTTTCGCCGCGATAAGCGCCGAGCGCCACTATGGCAACACAGGAAAGCCTCCAGCAGGCGACACTGCTGGAGGTTTTTCTTGGCTGCTTGGCTGCTTGAGGCTATCTCACCACGCCCGCCCGCCTGAGCCTGGCGATATCCTCCGGCGTCAGGCCCATCTCGGCGAGTATCGCATCGCTGTCCTGGCCGAGCCGGGGTGGCGCGATCTCACTGGTGGCAGGCTCGCCGTCGAAACGCAGCGGGTTGGCGACCTGGGGCACCTCGAGATCGTCACGGTGCAAGGTCCTGTGCAGGCCGCGATGGCGCACCTGGGGGTCGTCGAAGACCTCGGTCAGGGTGTTGATGGGTCCCGCGGGGATTCCACGCGCCTCCATCTCGGTCAGCCAGTCATCGCGGTCGCGCTCGAGCAGGATCGGCCGGATGAGCGAGACCAGCACCTCCCGGTTGCCGACCCGGGCCGCATTGGTGGCGTAGGCAGGATCCTCGGCCCACTCGGGATGGCCCAGCATGTCGGCGAAGCGCGCGAACTGGGCATCGTTGCCCACGGTGAGCACCAGGTGCCCGTCGGCGCAGGCAAAGGCCTGATAGGGCACGATGTTGGGGTGGGCGTTGCCATGGCGCTCGGGTGAACGGCCTTCGACCAGGGCGTTGAGCGCCTGGTTGGCCAGGGTGGCCACCTGGACGTCGAGCAGGGCCAGGTCGATATGCTGTCCCTGGCCGGTACGCGCGCGCTGCTGCAGGGCGGCCAGCACGCCCACCGTGGCATAGAGACCGGTCATCACGTCGGTGATGGCCACGCCGGTCTTCATGGGCATGCCTCCGGGGTCGCCGGAGAGGCTCATCAGTCCACCCATCGCCTGGATCATGAAGTCATAACCGGCCCGATGGGCATAGGGACCGTCCTGGCCGAAGCCGGTGACCGAACAACCGATCAGGCGCGGATTGATCGCCCGCAGGCTGGGGTAGTCGAGCCCGTACCTGGCCAGGCCACCGACCTTGAAGTTCTCGAGCAGGATATCGGCGCCCTTCGCCAGCGCCCTGACCAGGTCCTGTCCGCCCTCGGTGGCGATGTCCACGGCCAGCGACTGCTTGCCGCGGTTGGCGCACAGGAAGTAGGCCGCTACCCGTTCGGCATCATCCTGCTCGGCCAGCCAGGGCGGCCCCCAGCCACGAGTGTCATCGCCGCGCGAGGGGTGCTCGACCTTGATCACCCGCGCCCCGAGATCGGCGAGCAGCTGGCCGGCCCAGGGCCCGGCCAGCACCCGCGACAGATCCAGCACCGTGATGCCGTCCAGCGGTCCGCTCATGTTGACTCCTTGATAGAGTGCGCAGATAGCTGCATCACTCGGGGCAGATCCGGCGACAAGCCCCACTTTCTTCGACTTGTCCCCGGCGCCCCTCGTTTCCGCCAGCTTAATGGTCCTGACAGATCAGCCGGTAAAGGCCTGGATGCCGGTCTGGGCGCGCCCGAGGATCAGGGCATGGACGTCGTGGGTGCCCTCGTAGGTATTCACCGCCTCGAGGTTCATCACGTGGCGGATCACATGGTACTCGTCGCTGATGCCGTTGCCGCCGTGCATGTCACGGGCCACCCGGGCGATGTCCAGCGCCTTGCCGCAGTTATTGCGCTTGATCAGCGAGATCGCCTCGGGCACCAGTTGGCCGTCATCGATCATGCGCCCGACCCGCAGCGCGGCCTGCAGGCCCAGGGTGATCTCGGTCTGCATGTCGGCGAGCTTCTTCTGGATCAGCTGGTTGGCGGCCAGGGGGCGGCCGAACTGCTTGCGCTCCAGGGTATAGTCGCGGGCCGCATGCCAGCAGGCCTCGGCGGCCCCCATGGTGCCCCAGGCGATGCCATAGCGGGCGCGGTTGAGGCAGGAGAACGGCCCCTTCAGGCCGGTGACGTTCGGCAGACGCTGCTCGTCGGACACCTCCACGTCCTGCATGGCGATCTGGCCGGTGATGGAGGCGCGCAGGCTGAACTTGCCCTCGATCTTGGGGGCCGAGAGCCCCTTCATGCCCTTCTCGAGGATGAAGCCGTTGACGACTCCCTCGTCGTCCCGGGCCCAGACCACGAAGACGTCGGCGATGGGCGAGTTGGTAATCCAGGTCTTGGTGCCGTTCAGCCGCCATCCACCGTCGGTGCGGGTGGCACGGGTGCTCATGCCGCCGGGGTCGGAGCCGTGGTCCGGCTCGGTGAGGCCGAAGGCCCCCACCCACTCGCCGCTGGCCAGTTTGGGCAGATACTTGTCGCGCTGGGCCTCGCTGCCGAAGGCATGGATCGGGTACATCACCAGGCTCGACTGCACGCTCATGGCACTGCGGTAGCCGGAGTCGACGCGCTCCACCTCACGGGCGATCAGGCCATAGCTGACATAGTTCAGCCCGGCGCAGCCGTAGCCGTCGATGGTCGCGCCGAGTAGCCCCAGCTCGCCCATCTCGTTCATGATCTCGCGATCGAAGTGCTCGTGACGGTTGGCCTCCAGTACCCGCGGCAGTAGTTTCTCCTGGCAATAGTCGTGGGCGGTCTGGAGGACCATGCGCTCATCCTCGGAGAGCTGGTCGACGAGGCGGAAGGGATCGTCCCAGGTGACGGGAGTGATCTGGCTCATGGGGTGTCCTCGGTTGGCGTGCTGACAATTTCTACATTTTCAATAAATGTAGACCAAGCCGACTCATCTGCCAAGTACGACGTCGCCTGCTCGCTCGTCTTTCAGCGCGCTCCCTGACGCCTAAGCTCGGCGCGGACCTGTCGCCAGGCGAGCAGCGCGACCAGCAGGTTGGCGGCGAGCATCCCGGCGAACACGCCGGTGCTACCGGCCAGCCGCCCGCCCAGCCAGGCCAGCGGCACGGTCAGCGCGAAGAGCCGGACCACCGACAGTCGCATGGCGCGGGCGGGACGGTGAAGGGCGTTGAAGGAAGAGACCGCCAGGATCACCACGCCCTGGGCACCGAGCCCCAGGGGCACCAGCCACAGAAAGCTGCGTAGCACCCCCCCGACCGCCTCGCGCTGGGCATAGCCGGCCACCAGCCAGGGTGCCAGCAGCTGCAGCACGCCCCAGACCAGCAGCTGCCAGGCCAGCACGAAGACGAAGCAGCCCAGGATCGCCCGGCGCACCCGGTCATGCTGGCCCGCGCCGGCATTCTGGCTGACCAGTGGCGAGAGGGTCATGGAGAGTGCCAGCACGGCGATCTGCGAGATGGCCTCGATGCGCGTGCCCACACCGTAGCCCGCCACCGCATCGTGGCCGTGGCCGGCCATGATGCGAGTCACCAGCCCCAGGGCGATTGGGGTGAAGACACTGGTGAGGGCCGCCGGCCCGGCGATGCGACCGAGCTCCCGCCAGGAGCCGGCGAGGCCTCGCCAGCTCAGGCCGGCCAGGTCGAACAGCTCGCGCAGTTCGCGCTGGAAGACCAGCACCCCGGCCATGAGGCCCCAGCTCAACACCGTGGCGAGCGCCGCGCCGGAAACGCCCAGGGCCGGAAAGGGCCCGATTCCGAAGATCAGCCACCAGTCCAGCAGCACGTTGGTCCCGGCGGCCAACACCATCATCAGCCCCTGGGTGGCGGTATTGCCGTGGGCACGCAGGATGCTGTTGAGGACCCTCGGCACGATCACCGCCGCCGCCCCCAGGTACCAGATGCCCATGTAGTCGCGGATATGCGGCATCAGCAGGTCATCGGCACCCATCAGGCGGAACAGCGGTTCCAGGGTGGCCAGTCCCAGCAGCGTCATGCACAGCCCCACCACCACCGCCAGCAGGGCCGCATCGGTGGCTCGCCGTCGCACCGTGCCGAGGTCGCCCTGCCCCAGCCGGCGGGCCACCACCGCGGAGGTCCCGATGCCCAGACCGATGGCCAGACTGATCACCGTGAACACCACCGGGAAGGTGAAGGCCACCGCCGCGAGCTCCTCGGTGCCGAGGCGCGAGATGAACCAGGTATCCACCAGGTTGAAGCTCATCATGGCGATCATGCCGCCGACCACCGGCAGGCTCTTGCGCAGCAGGGTCAGTCCGATGGGCCCCTCGAGCAGCTCGCTGCGGGCGGGACGGGAGCGGGACGCGGGGGGTGAGGACGGGGAGGCGGGTGCGCTCATGCAGGGTCTCGACGGATAACGGGCACTGGATTGTGCCGCCTCTCCGCACGGAGGGCAAAGCTCACCGAGCGCCGAGCAGGATGATGCTCGCGCGCCACCATGGCAACAAGGCAAAAACCTCCAGCAGGCGACTCTGCGGAGGTTTTTCCTGGCCGAGCGGCTGCTTGCGCTCGGTGCTTACTTGTCCTCGCCCTCGCGGTAGAGGATCTGAATGCTCGAGAAGTCAAGCTGGCCACTGCCCTGGGCACTGTGCAGGGCGAAGAGGTTACGGGCCTGGGAGCCCATGGGCACGGTGGACTTCGAGCCCAGCGCCAGTTCCCAGGCCAGTCCCAGGTCCTTGGCCATCAGGTCGGTCAGGAAGCCGCCCTGATAGTCCCGGGAGGCGGCGGAGCCCTCCATCACCCCGGGCCAGGGATTGTAGACGTTGAGCGCCCAGTTGCCGCCGCTGCTCTGTTTCATGATTTCCGAGAGCACGGCCGGGTCCATGCCGTTCTTCACGCCCAGCGCCAGGGCCTCGGCCGTCCCCGACATCAGGATGCCCAGCAGCATGTTGTTGCAGATCTTGGCCACCTGACCGGCGCCCGCCTCGCCGGCGTGGAAGATATTCTTGCCCATGGCCTCGAGCAGCGGCTTCGCCTGTTCGAAACCAGCCGCCTCGCCGCCGACGATGAAGGTCAGGGTGCCGGCCTTGGCGCCGCCCACCCCGCCGGAGACCGGCGCATCCAGATAGGTGAAGCCGCGTTCGGCGGCGGCGGCGGCCACCAGGCGGGCGTCATCCGGCGCGATGGTCGAGGAGTCGACGAGCAGCGGCTTGCCGTCGAGGGCATCGAGCAGCCCCGGCGCGCCGTCGCGGCCCAGATAGAGCCCCCTGACGTGCGCTCCGGCCGGCAGCATGGAGACGACCACGTCCGCGCCGGCGGCGGCCGCCTCGGCGCTGGCGGCGCGCCTTGCGCCCTCGGCTTCCAGGGTCTGGATGGCGCTCTCGACCAGGTCGAACACGGTGACGTCATGGCCGGCCTTGACCAGGTTGATGGCCATGGGCGCGCCCATGTTGCCGAGGCCGATAAAGGCGATGTTCATAGGTTGTGCTCCTTGTTGTTGATCTCGTGAAGGCTATGGCGGCAGTGCGCGAGGCTGTTCCACCCCTATCCGACCCGATGGCCGACGCCGAGGTCGCGCAGGGGGTGTGACTCGCTGGACCAGAGCGGGGTCATCAGGGCCTGGATGTCGGCCTGGGGCACCCCGGCCACGCTGGCATGCTGCCAGCGTGGCGACTTGTCCTTGTCGACCAGCAGCGCGCGCACCCCCTCGACGAAGTCCCCCTGGCGACAGCACTGCACCGACAGGCCGAGTTCGTCACGGAAGGCGTCGGCAAGGCTGGTGTGGGCGTGACGCTCGAGCATGCGCCACACCAGCTGGGCACTCATCGGGCAGCCGGCCTCGAGACGCGTGCGGTTGGCGGCGAGCCAGCCGTCGTCGGTGGTGTCGCGCAGGATGCGCTTGACGGCCGTGGCGGCATCCACCCGGCCCACCAGCGCCTGGATATGGTCGAGATGCGGCCACACCTGGCCATCCGGCTCGGCGCGGCGGTCTTCGTGGTCATCGAGCACCGCCTGAACCCCGGCACGCAGGGCCGGCAGGCTGCGGTCGCCGTAGTCGGCCTCTTCCAGGGCGCCGAGCAGCGCCTCGCGGCGTTCACGCGGGATGAAGCGGTCGGCCAGCCCCAGGTCCAGGGCGTCATGGGCATTGAGCTGGGCCCCGGTCAGGCCCAGGTAGGCCCCCACTCCGGGGGGCATGCGGCCCAGGAACCAGCTCGCGCCGATATCGGGATAGAGGCCGATGGTGATCTCCGGCATGGCGATGCGCGTGGTCTCGGTGACCAGGCGCTGAAAGCCGCCGGCTAGCAGCCCGAGGCCACCGCCCATCACGATGCCGTCGCCCCAGACCATCAGCGGCTTGGGATAGGTGTGGATGCGGTAGTCGAGGCGATACTCCGCGGTGAAGTAGGTCTCGGCGAAGAGGCCGTCGCGGCCGGCACCACGGTTCTCGCCCTCCTCGGTCAGCGACCGGTAGAGGGCCACCACGTCACCGCCGGCGCAGAAGGCCTTGTCGCCGCTGCCCTCGAGCCATACCGCCACCACGCTGCGATCCACCGCCCAGGCTTCGAGCTTGGCCTCGAGCTGGCGGATCATCTCCAGCGACAGGGCGTTGAGCGACTTCGGGGCGTTGAGGGTGGCCACGCCGATGCGGCCGCCATTGCGGGTGGGCAGCTCGTCGAAGAGCACTGCAAGGTCCGACATCCCGGGATCTCCTGGGTCTGGTGAAGGAAACGGGGTTACTGGAGCGACTCGATGACGCCGTCGGCCAGCAGGCGACGGGCAACGATCAAGCGCATGATCTCGTTGGTACCCTCAAGGATCTGATGCACCCGTGTATCACGGACCAGACGCTCCAGGGGATACTCACGGATGTAACCATAGCCGCCATGCAGCTGCAGGGCCTCGTTGCAGACAGTAAAGCCCATGTCGGTGGCGAAGCGCTTGGCCATGGCGCAGTGGGCCGCGGCCTCGGGGTCGCCCTGGTCGAGGCGCCAGGCGGCGTGACGCACCATCAGCCGCGCGGCGGTCAACTCGCTGGCCATGTCGGCGAGCTTGAACTGCAGGGCCTGGAACTGCGACAGCTCGCGGCCGAACTGCTTGCGCTCGGCGAGGTAGTCCCGCGACAGGGTCAGCGCCTGCTGGGCGGCCCCGAGCGAGCAGCTGGCGATGTTCAGGCGCCCGCCGTCGAGGCCCTTCATGGCGAACTTGAAGCCCTCTCCTTCCGCGCCCAGGCGGTTGGTGACCGGCACCCGCACGCCGTCGAAGCTGACCAGGCGCGTCGGCTGGCTCTTCCAGCCCATCTTCTCCTCGTTCTTGCCATACTCGATCCCCGCGGCATCGGCCGGCACCACGATCGCCGAGATGCCGCCGGCCCCGCTGTCGGGCGCGCCGGTGCGGGCCATCACCACCAGCACCTCGGTGGCCCCGGCGCCGGAGATAAACATCTTGGAGCCATTGATCACATAGTCATCACCGTCACGCACCGCCCGGGTGCGCAGGCTGGCGGCATCGGAGCCGGCACCGGGCTCGGTGAGGCAGTAGGAGCCGAGCGCCTCACCGGCTACCATGGCAGGCACCCAGGCCTCGCGCAGGGCATCGTCGCCCCAACTGGCGATCATCCAGGTCACCATGTTGTGGATGGTCAGGTAGGCGGTGGTGGCGATGCAGCCCTGGGCGAGCTGCTCGAAGATCAGCGAGGCCTCGAGGCGCGACAGGCCCAGGCCGCCGTGTTCTTCCGGGGTATAGATGCCGAGGAACCCCGCCTCGCCCGCCCGGCGGATCACGTCCACCGGGAAGTGGGAACGCGCGTCCCAGTCGGCGGCATGCTCGGCCAGCTCGGCCCTCGCGAAGTCGGCGGCCGCAGCGGCCAGCGCCTTCTGGTCATCGGTCAGGGAGAAGTCCATGGGGAATCCCTCTTGTTCAGCAATGGGTGGGTGACATCATTGTGGTTGTTGTCCGGGCCGCTGCTGACCCGGGACGGGTCGCGGGGATACCCAGGCGGCATTGTCGCCTCGCCCGGCTGGACACCAACCTAGCACTTGCTAGGTTTATCCCATATCACCCCATGGTCGAACAAGCACTTTACGTTAACGTAAACCTCGTCTAGTGTTGCCAGACGAGGTGGGAAACCGCCGGTTCACCACCCGGTCACAGGATCGACGTCATGACACAGCCAACCGCCCCGGCCGACGAGGCCAGCCAGGAGGCCCTGCCCCGCCAGCACCGACACTACACCATCGGTGAACTGGCGAGGATGTTCGAGGTCACGCCGCGCACCATCCGCTTCTACGAGCAGGAAGGCCTGCTGGCGCCGCGCCGAGAGGGACAGAAGCGCATCTACCGCGAGAAGGACCGGGTGCGCCTGAAGCTGACCCTGCGCGGCAAGCGGCTGGGGTTCTCGCTGGCCGAGATCCGCGAGGTGGTGACGATGTACGACGCCATGCCCGACGGCAATGCGCGCCAGCTCTGGCGTCTGCTGGAGATACTGGCCGACAAGCGCGACAACCTCGAGCGTCAGCTGGAGGACATCCGCCTGATGCGCATGGAGATCGACGACGTGGACCACCGTGCCCGGGAGGTACTGCGCAGCCTCGGCCACGAGGCCTGAACGATGGGCTGACGCCCCTGCGCACGCGAACCACGACGTCATTACCCGTTTCACGCACACCGCCACAGGCAACAACAAGACGAGAAACACCATGACACGCCAACATCGATCGATCAGCTACGTCAGCGGCATCAGCGACACCCCCCTCAAGGGCCAGACCATCGGTGACTGTTTCGACGATACCGTGGCGCGCTTCGCCGAGCGCGACGCCCTGATCAGCCGCCACCAGGGGCTGCGCTACAGCTGGAAGGCGCTGCAGCAGGCCGTGGACGAGGCGGCCCGCGCCCTGCTCGCCCTGGGGGTGGACAAGGGGGACCGGGTCGGCATCTGGTCACCCAACTGTGCCGAATGGACCATCACCCAGTTCGCCACGGCGAAGATCGGCGCCATACTGGTCAACATCAACCCCAGCTATCGCACCCACGAGCTCGAGTACGCCCTCAAGCAGTCCGGCGCCTCGACGCTGGTCCTGCAGGGCGCCTTCAAGACCTCCGACTACGTCGCCACCCTGGCCGAGCTGGCCCCGGAGCTGCGCGACGGCGCACCCGGGACCTTCTCCTGCCAACGCCTGCCCGAGCTCAAGCGGGTGGTCTGCCTCGACGAGCAGCGTGCCCTGACCGGCATGCTGACCTGGCCGCAGATGTTGGCCCATGCCGACGAGGTCTCCGCCGAGCACCTGGCCGATGTCCAGGCCAGCCTGCAGTTCGACGACCCGATCAACATCCAGTACACCTCGGGAACCACGGGCGCGCCCAAGGGGGCCACCCTTTCCCACCACAACATCCTCAACAACGGCTTCTTCGTGGCCCGCACCATGAACCTCAGCGAAGCCGACCGCATGGTGATCCCGGTCCCGCTCTACCACTGCTTCGGCATGGTGATGGGCAACCTGGGCTGTGTGACCCACGGCGCCACCATGATCTACCCCGGCGACGGCTTCGAGCCGGAGGCGACGCTGCGCGCCGTCTCCGAGGAGAAGGCCACCACCCTCTATGGGGTGCCGACCATGTTCATCGCCGAACTGGAGCATCCGGAGTTCGAGACCTTCGACCTCTCCAGCCTGCGCACCGGGATCATGGCCGGCTCCATCTGCCCGATCGAGGTGATGCGCAAGGTGATCGACCGCATGAACATGCAGGATGTCACCATCTGCTACGGCATGACCGAGACCAGCCCGGTGAGCACCCAGACCCAGACCGACGCCCCGCTGGAGAAGCGCGTCACCACCGTGGGCACCATCCACCCCCACCTGGAAGTCAAGCTGGTGAGCCCCGAGACCGGCGCCGTGGTGGCCCGCGGCGAGACCGGCGAGCTCTGCACCCGCGGCTACAGCGTGATGCTCGGCTACTGGAACAACCCGGAGGCGACCGACAAGGCCATCGACAAGGCGGGCTGGATGCACACCGGCGACCTCGCCACCATGGACGACGAAGGCTATGTGGCGATCGTCGGGCGCATCAAGGACATGATCATTCGCGGCGGCGAGAACATCTATCCGCGCGAGATCGAGGACTTCCTCTACACCCACCCGGCCATCTCGGATGTGCAGGTGATCGGCGTGCCCGACGAGAAGTACGGCGAGGAGGTGATGGCCTGGGTCAAGCTGAGCGAGGGCGAGTCGCTCACCGACGAGGAGCTCAAGGCCTTCTGCAAGGGCCAGATCGCCCACTACAAGGTGCCGCGCTACGTGAAGTTCGTCGACGACTTCCCGATGACCGTCACCGGCAAGATCCAGAAGTTCAAGATGCGCGAGGAAGCCACCCACGAGCTGGGGCTGGCGTAAGCGCCGAGCGCCGAGCGCCGAGCGCCGAGCAGGCTGGTGTTCGCCCGCGTCAATGGCAACAACGCAAAACCTCCAGCAGGCGACTCTGCTGGAGGTTTTTCTTGGCTGCTTGGCTGCTTGGCTGCTTGGCTGCTTGGCTGCTTGGCTGCTTGGCGCTTACAGCCCCTTCGGCGCGTAGATCCCCGGGGCATTGCGCCAGTAGCCCTTGTAGTCCATGCCGAAGCCGAAGACATAGCGGTCGGCGACTTCCAGGCTGCAGTAATCAGCCCTGAGACCGGGGACCGCCTTGCGCTCGTGTTGCTTGTCGACCAGCACCGCGGTGGAGATGCTCGCCGCCCCCGCCTGACGACAGTAGTCGAGGATGGCGGCCAGGGTGGCGCCCTCGTCGAGGATGTCATCGACGATCACCACGTGGCGCCCGGCCATGGGCACCTCCGGGGAGACCCGCCAGAACAGCTCGCCGCCCCGCAGGCCACCCCGATAGCGGGTGGCGTGGAGGTAGTCGACCTCCAGGGGGAAGCCCAACCGGGTCAGCAGGTGGCCGGTGGTGATCAGGCCGCCGTTCATCACGCAGTAGAAGACCGGCAGGCGGTCACCCAGGTCACGGGTGATCTCGTCGGCCATGCGGTCCAGCGCACGTTCGACCTCGGGCTGCGAGATGAGGCAGTCGGCATTGTCCATGACGTCGCGCATGTCGGTCAGGGACGGCAGGGAATCGGCATCGAGTCGGGACATCGTCGGTCGGCTCTTGATGGGAATCAGAGAAAGAAAGGCGGTTCAGTCGGCGGCCATCGCCTCGAGCCGCGCATGGACGCGGCGCCAGCGCGACAGGGCTCCCAGCGCCTTGAGGTCGGGTCGGGCCCTGGCGTAGCGCAGCCGCGTGGCACGACGCGCCTGGCGCCCCTGGCAGGCGTCGAGCACCTCGCGGGCCGCGCCGCGGTCGTTGCAGACCAACAGCATGTCGCACCCCGCGGCCAGCGCCAGCCGGGCCCGTTCCGCGGGCGTCCCGGCGGCAGCCGCACCGGCCATGCTCAGGTCGTCGGAGAAGATCACGCCCTTGAAACCCAGGCTTTCGCGCAGCATGCCCAGCCAGGCCGGCGAGAAGCCCGCCGGACGCGGGTCGAAGTCGGGATAGACGACATGTGCGGGCATCACCGCATCGAGCCGGGGCGCCAGCTCGGCGAAGGGCAGGAGATCATGGCGACGCAGTTCGTCCAGGGGGCGCTCATCCACCGGCAACTCATGGTGGGAGTCGGCCGCCACGCCACCGTGGCCCGGAAAGTGCTTGCCCACGGCCACCATGCCCGCCTCGTGCAGGCCATCGAGGAAGGCGCGCCCCAGGCGGGCCACCGCCCGCGGGTCCGCGGAGAAGCTGCGATCACCGATCACGCTGGAAGTGCCACCGTCCACGTCCAGTACCGGGGCGAAGGAGAGGTCGAGGCCGCAGGCCGCCATCTCCATGCCCAGCAGCCAGCCGGCATCCTGGCAGAGACGCACCGTCACCTCGGGCTGCAGGGCGAAGTCGCGCCCCAGGCGTCCCATGGCCGGCAGGCGGGTGACGCCCTCGCGCAACCGCTGGACCCGCCCCCCTTCCTGGTCGACCGCCAGCAGCAGGTCGGGGCGTAGGCGACGGACCTCGTCGCACAGGGTACGGACCTGGTCGGCCGAGGCAATATTGCGGGCGAAGAGGATCACGCCCCCGACCTCGGGACGCACCAGCAGTTCGCGCTCCTCGGGGGTCAGGCTCTGGCCCTCCAGATCAAGCATCACCGGTCCGAGCATCTGGGTCATGATCGTGCCCCTGGAAGATGAAAGGGAGCCGATTCTAGACCAAAGCCGCAGCGCAGGACAGCCCGCGAGCGGCACGGGAGTATCCGGGCAATCGGCGCCATCCCCCGATACAATAGTGGACCGGATCCGACCTGACAGGAGTCACCCCTTGCTCGCCGACCTCCCTCCCTTCCTGCTCTGGCCCCTGGCGGTCGTCCTGGGCCTGTGCCTGGGCAGCTTCCTCAACGTGGTGATTACCCGCCTGCCGGTGATGCTGATGCGCGGCTGGCGCGCCGAGGCCCGCGAGGCCCTGGAGCTGGCGCCGGAAGAACCCCCCCCCTTCAACCTGGTGACGCCCCGCTCGCTGTGTCCGCGCTGCGAGGCCCCCATCGCCTGGCACGACAACATCCCGCTGCTGGGCTGGTTCAAGCGTCGCGGACGCTGTGCCAGCTGCCAGACGCCTATCAGCCCCCAGTATCCCCTGGTGGAGCTCGCCGGGGGCGTGCTGGCCGTGGCGGTACTGGCACTCTTCGGGCCGACCCTGGAGGCACTGTTCATCCTCGGGGCCTGCCTGGCCCTGCTGGCCATGGCAGTGATCGACCTGCGCACCCAACTGCTGCCGGACCTGCTCACCCTGCCGCTGCTGTGGGCCGGGCTGCTCTACCAGCTGCTGTTCCAGCCGTTGCTGCTGCCCTCGGCCGTCATTGGTGCCATGGCCGGCTACCTGGTGCTGTGGAGCTTCTACTGGCTGTTCAAGCTGGTCACCGGCAAGGAGGGCATGGGCTACGGCGACTTCAAGCTGCTGGCCGCCCTCGGCGCCTGGCTCGGCTGGCAATACCTGCCGCTGGTGCTGATCCTGTCCGCCGGGGCGGGGGCGGTGGTGGGCATCCTCATCCAGCTGGCCATCCCGCGCCTGCGCGGCGCTCCCCTGCCCTTCGGGCCCTGGCTGGTGATGGCCGGCTGGATCGCCCTGCTGGCCGGCGAGCCGCTGATGGCGCTCTATACCGGGCTGCTGTATTGAGATGAGCATGGCGTCAACAATGGACCAAACAGGGAGGCAATGATGATCATCGGCGTGACGGGCGGCATCGCCTCGGGCAAGTCGACGGTGGCGCGGGCCTTCGCCGCGCGGGGCATCCCCTGGGTGGATGCCGATGAGGTGGCGCGGGAGGTCGTGGCACCGGGGGAGCCGGCACTCGCCGAGATCGCCGAGCACTTCGGCCGCGAGGTCCTGGCGCCCGACGGCGCCCTGGACAGGCGAGCGCTGCGCGAGATCGTCTTCGCCGATGCCGAGGCGCGACAGCGGCTGGAGAGGATCACCCACCCGCGGATACGTCAGCGCCTGGAGGCCCACCTCGAGCGGCTCCAGGGCCAGGGGGCCCCCTATGTGCTGCTGGTCTCCCCGCTGCTGTTCGAATCCGGCCAGGATACGATGGTCGACCGCTGCCTGGTCATCGATGTCCCCGAGGCGACCCAGATTGCCCGCACGGCGGCGCGCGACGGGGTGGACGAGGCCCAGGCCCGGGCCATCGTCGCGGCCCAGATGCAAAGGGCCGAGCGGCTGGCGCGCGCCGATGACGTCATCGACAACTCCGCCGACGAGGCGGGCCTGGCCGCGCAGGTGGCAGAGCTCGACCGCCAGTACCGGCAAGCCGTCGGTTTGCCTCCCGGGCCCTGATTCGTCATCCTTCCCCGACACCCTGCCGAAGACGACATCGCATGAACACGCAAGACACCACGCGTCCCCTGGAAGTCGCCTGCCCGCAGTGCCGCAAGAAGGTGCTGTGGAGCGAGGCCAACCCCTATCGCCCCTTCTGCAGCAAGCGCTGCCGCCTGCTCGACCTGGGTGCCTGGGCCGACGAGTCGCATCGCATCGCCGGCGAGCCCGCCATGGACGAGACCGACCTCGACGCCCTGCTGGCGCGAGCGGACCGGGATGGCGAGCCGTCGTGAGCGGTCACGGGCAGCGCCCGGAATACCGCCTGCTGGCCGAACTGGAGGCCCTCTTCGATCGCCTGGTGGAGGAAACCGATGCCCTGGTGGCGACCTGGCTGGCCTCGGGCGCCTCGGCCTGGTCCTTCGAGCACGACACGGCCGATGCCGCCTGGCTGCGCCATGCCCTGCTCGACGTCTGGTACCAGGATGGCCAGGACGGCCGCGCCACCCGCAGCCATGTGGGCCTGGTGGCCGGCGACGAGCCGGTGATGGAAGCCGTCGCCCGGGTGAATGCCACCAAGAAGGCCTTCGCCGCGCTGCTGGCGGAGATCCGCAGCGAGGTTCCGTCACTGATCCCGGAGATCAAGGCGGTCCTGCCCTTTCGGCATCCGGCCCTGCACGATCACCTGCGCGGCACGGGGCTTGCCAGGCTGCACCTCAAGCAGTGCTGGCGGGCGATCCCCCTGGCCGAGGCCCCGGTGGCCCGCGTCCGCCTGGCCTGGTATGCCAGCGGGCGCTCGATCAAGCGACTGACGGTGCGCGAGGCCGAGCAGAAACTGCTGGCCCTGGACAGCGAGGCCCCCCACGTGCGCATCCAGCTGCGCCACCTGGCCGGCATTCCCGGTGGCGAGCCGCTGGCCCAGGTGCAGAGCCAGGCGCCGCTGATGCGCGCCAACCTCTTTTACCGCGAACCGCTGGAGGATGGCCGGAGTCGGCGCGCCATGAACATCGCCCTGCCGCTGTTCGTGCCCAGCCCTGACGGTCGATTGCCCGACCACAACCTGCCCCCCCCTCGACCGCCTGCTACCCGCACCCGCGCCCGACGACGCGACGAGCGACTGGAGGACACGGTCTTCCTGCCGAGCCTGCGCGTCTATCGCTACCGGTGACGCACACCGAGTGTGAAGGACAGGCGGCGGAGGTCAGGCGATCCGCCCGAGGGACCTGAGGGTCTGCAGCAGGCGACTGACGCTCTCGGCCGGCTGGGCGTACTCGGCCATCAGGGCCTTGAGGCGCTGCTCGAAGGCGCGCTGGAGGGCCTGCTCGTCCTGCGGCTCGGCTCCCGCCTCCTGCTCCAGGCGCTCCAGTGAACGGACCGGCGGACCGGTGGGAATATCGAGTTCGCTGTCGGGACTCTCGAGTTCGCGCAGTGCATCGGCGAAGGCATCATCGAGTTCGCGGAACTTGCGCAACTTCTCTCGTTCGTCCATGGGCTGTCGGGGATTGTGTGTTTTCATTCGATTCCAATGGTGTCGAGGCGAAGGCCGTGGCGTGAAGAGGGATGAACAGGCCAACGCCGGTACTCGGTAATGAGGCTGATTATACGGGCAACGCACCGGCGAATCACCTTCCCGTCAGCGTTTCCGTTTGACGCGGGCAGGGTACAACACTAACGACGACGCCGCCCCGAGGGGCGGCGTCATGCCTTCACGCGCCGGGACTCACTCCTCGACGCGGACCAGCCAGGACTCGACAGTGTCGGAGCCGTGCTCGTCCTTCCAGGCCTTGAGGGTCTTCTGGTTGCCGCCGCGGGTTTCCACGACTTCCCCGGTGTTGGGGTTCTTATAGATCTTCAACTTGCGCTTGCGGCGGGCACCGCCGGTCGCCGGGGCGGCGGCACTGCCGCGAGAGGCCGAGGCCGGCTTGGGGTCGAGCAGCGCAATGACATCGGCGGCACTCTTGTCGAACTCGCGCATCAGCGACTCGAGCTTTTCCTTGAACTCGAGTTCGGCCTTGAGACGGTCGTCGTTCTGCAGCTTGTCCAGCTCCGACTGAAGTTGCTTGAGCTGCTGTTCCATCTGCATGTAGTTGCTGAGCAGTGATGACATGTAATAGTTCCTTCTCGGGGATTACAGGATGCAGCGACATTATTGCCTTTTGAAACTTCCTTGGCAACAGTATGAGCATGGATCCAAACTTCGGCAAACAACAACCGTGACGTTTAGCGGCACTCTTTGCAAATAACTCGTCGCGGAAAACTAGTGGAATACCGAACAACCTCAGTCCATCTGGAGAGATTATTCTCGAGCCGTGAAACATACCGACCCATGAAAAAGGCGCCACCCCGAGGGGCGGCGCCTTGGCAGGCGATGAGGGACAGGGTCCCTGCCGCTATCAGTCCTGACCCATCTGCTGCTTGATGAGATCGCCGATGGTGGTCGGACCACCGCTCTCGGGAGACTCCTCACGCAGCTTCTTGAGGTTCTGGCGAGTGTCGTCCTGATCCTTGGCCTTGATGGACAGGGCGATCTGGCGGTTCTTGCGGTCGACACCGATGATGCGGGCCTCGACGCTGTCGCCTTCGCTCAGCACGTTGCGGGCATCCTCGACGCGGTCGGGGCTGATCTCGGAGGCCTTCAGCACGGCGACGACATCGGTGGCCAGCTCGACCTGGGCTTCCTTGGCATCGACCTCGATCACGCGACCGGTGACGATGGAGCCCTTGTCGTTGACGGCCAGGAACTCGGACACCGGATCGGTATCGAGTTGCTTGATGCCCAGCGAGATACGCTCACGCTCCGGATCGATCGAGAGGATGACGGCTTCCGCCTCGTCGCCCTTCTTGAACTGGCGAACGGCTTCCTCGCCGGTGTCGGTCCAGGAGATGTCGGACAGGTGCACCAGGCCGTCGATACCGCCTTCCAGGCCGATGAAGATGCCGAAGTCGGTGATCGACTTGATGGTGCCGGTGACGCGGTCACCCTTGTTGTAGCGCGCGTTGAAGTCTTCCCAGGGATTGGTGGTGCACTGCTTGATGCCCAGGGAGATACGGCGACGCTCCTCGTCGATGTCCAGCACCATGACGTCCACGTCGTCGCCGACCTGCACGACCTTGGACGGGTGGATGTTCTTGTTGGTCCAGTCCATCTCGGACACGTGGACCAGGCCCTCGACACCCTCTTCCAGCTCGGCGAAGCAGCCGTAGTCGGTGAGGTTGGTGACCTTGGCGTGAACCTTGGTGCCTTCCGGGTAGCGATCCTTGATGTTGACCCACGGATCCTCGCCCAGCTGCTTCAGGCCCAGGGAGACGCGGTTGCGCTCGCGGTCGAACTTGAGCACCTTGACGGTGATCTCGTCGCCCACGGCCACGATCTCGCTCGGGTGCTTGATGCGCTTCCAGGCCATGTCGGTTATGTGCAGCAGGCCATCGACGCCACCCAGGTCGACGAAGGCGCCGTAGTCGGTGAGGTTCTTGACGATACCGATGATCTGCTGGCCTTCCTGCAGGGTTGCCAGGAGGGCTTCACGCTCGGCGCTGTTCTCGGCCTCGAGCACGGCGCGACGGGACACGACGACGTTGTTGCGCTTGGCGTCGAGCTTGATGACCTTGAAGTCGAGTTCCTTGTTCTCGAGGTGGGTGGTGTCGCGCACGGGACGGACATCCACCAGGGAACCCGGCAGGAAGGCACGGATGGAGTCGACATCGACGGTGAAGCCGCCCTTGACCTTGCCGTTGATCACGCCCTTGACGATCTCTTCCTTCTCGAAGGCAGCTTCCAGCACCTTCCACGCTTCGGCGCGCTTGGCCTTCTCGCGGGACAGGCGTGTCTCGCCGAACCCGTCCTCGACGGCTTCCAGGGCGACGTGCACCTCGTCACCGACGGCGATGCTCAGTTCGCCATTCTCGTCGCGGAACTGGGCCGCGGGGATCTGACCTTCTGACTTCAGGCCGGCATTGACGGTGACCCAGTCGCCGTCGATGTCGACGATGGTAGCCGGTACGATGGCGCCCGGCTCCATGTTGATGTCCTGGAGAGACTGTTCAAACAGTTCAGCAAAGCTTTCGCTCATGATGTTCCTACGTGATCAACGTTGAGTACGGCGTTGCCGCCTTCTCCGCACCACCAGCGAGTGCGGGCCTTATTTACCAAGCCCCCGGGGATGTTGGCGCTGGTTCGACCTGGCCCGGCTCACGGCGAATCGAAGTGCCGGACCACGTCATCACATCCTGCCGGAGGCGCCGCAAGGGAGTGTCAGGTGGCGGATGCCAGACCTCGTTCGGTCAGCAGCTCCGTCAGCCGATCCACCACTTCCGGTATCGTCAGGCGCGTGGTGTCAAGCGTGATGGCATCGATGGCCGGCTTGAGCGGGGCCACGCTGCGCTGCATGTCGCGGGCATCGCGCGCCTGAATCTCCTTTAGAAGACTCGATAGACTAGCATCCACCCCGGCCTCTCGCAACTGGAGGTGGCGCCGCCTCGCCCGTTCCTCGGCGCTGGCGGTAAGGAAGATCTTGAGCGGCGCATCCGTGAACACCACGGTGCCCATGTCGCGCCCGTCGGCCACCAGGCCCGGGGCCTTTCGGAAATCGCGCTGACGCTGCAGCAGCGCCTGGCGCACCGCGGGCAGCGCGGCGACCCGGGAGGCCGCATCGCCCACCTGCTCGGTGCGGATCGCGGTGGTGGCGTCCTGCCCTTCCAGCAGCACGGTGGCGGACTCGCCCTCGGCGAGGAAGACCACATCCAGCGAGGCGGCAATCCGGGCCAGCGCTGGCTCGTCGTCCAGGGGCACCTCGTGCTTCACGGCAGCCAGTGCGGTCAGGCGATAGAGCGCACCGCTGTCGAGCAGGTGCCAGCCCAGACGTGCGGCGACCAGGCGACTGATGGTGCCCTTGCCTGCCCCGCCCGGGCCATCGATGGTCAGTACCGGTGCCGAATCACTCATGACGCCTCCTGCTGTTCCTCGAGGGTCAGCCCCACCCGGCGCGCCAGGTCGATGAAGCCGGGGAAGGAGGTGGCCACGTTGGCACAGTCGTCGATGACGATCTCGCCGCCGGCGCGCAGCGCGGCGATGGCGAAGGCCATGGCGATGCGGTGGTCGCCCAGGCTATCGATGTGCCCGCCGCCATAGCTGGCCCCCTCGCCGCCCCGTCCTTCAAGACGGCCGACGATGTCGATGCCGTCCTCGTGAAGGACATGCTCGACGCCGAGGGTGGCCAGACCGTTCGCCATGGCCTGAAGCCGGTCGGACTCCTTGACGCGCAGCTCCTCGGCGCCCCGCAGCCGGGTGGTGCCCTCGGCATTCGCCGCGGCGATGAACAGCGCCGGGAACTCGTCGATCGCCAGCGGCACCTGCTCCACCGGGATATCGATGCCCCTGAGCGATGCGTAGCGGATATGCAGGTCGGCCACCGGTTCGCCGCCCACCTCGTGCTGGTTCTCCAGGCGCAGGTCGGCACCCATCAGCTGGAGGATGTTGATCACGCCGATGCGGGTCGGGTTAATGCCGACATGCTCCAGCACCAGGTCGGAACCGGGCGTGATCGCCGCCGCCACCAGGAAGAAGGTCGCCGACGAGATGTCGCTGGGCACGTCGATGGGGGCCGCGGTGAGCCTGCCCCCACCCTTGAGCCAGCAGGTGTCGCCCTCACGGTGCACCTCGTAGCCGAAGCCCTGGAGCATGCGCTCGGTGTGGTCACGGGTCGGCGCCGGCTCGCGCACGCGGGTCTCGCCCTCGGCGTAGAGCCCGGCCAGCAGCAGGCAGGACTTCACCTGGGCGCTGGCCATGGGCATGTCGTAGGTGATGCCCTTGAGCGCCTTGCCACCGTGGATATGCAGCGGCGGACGCCCGCCCTCGGCGGTATCGATCTCGGCGCCCATCGCGCGCAACGGATCGGCCACCCGTCCCATGGGCCGCTTGGTGAGCGAGGCGTCGCCGGTCAACTCGGTATCGAAGGCCTGGCCGGCCAGCAACCCGGCGAACAGGCGCATGGCGGTGCCCGCATTGCCCACGTAGAGGGGGCCGGAGGGCGCCTTGAGGCCGTGCATGCCGACACCGTGGACGGTGACCCGCCCCTGGTGGGGCCCCTCGATGGCCACGCCCATCTCGCGGAAGGCCTGCAGGGTGGCCAGGCTGTCCTCGCCCTCGAGGAAGCCCTTCACCTCGGTGACGCCTTCGGCCAGCGCCCCGAGCATGATGGAGCGGTGGGAGATCGACTTGTCGCCGGGCACGCGGATCCGCCCGGTGACGCCACCGCCAGGGCTGACCCGATAGCGCAGCTTGCCGTGTTGTTGCATCTGGTACTCCGCCTGATAACTGGTCTGGTTGAGCAGGGATTCGAAATAGTGCCGGGCGTGACTGGCCCGGTCGAAGGTGGCCAGCATGGCATCGCCGTCACCGCGCTCCACCGCGCGTCGCAGTCGGGCCACCCCGGCCTCGAAGTCGTCCAGGGAGGCGAGCACGGCATCGCGGTTGGCGATGAAGATGTCGCGCCACATCACCGGGTCGCTGCCGGCGATGCGGGTGAAGTCGCGAAACCCGCCGGCGGCATAGCGAAAGATCTCCAGGCGCTCGTCCTGGCGGGCCAGGGTGTCCACCAGCGAGAAGGCCAGCAGGTGCGGCAGGTGGCTGGTCCGCGCCAGCACCTGGTCGTGGCGGGCCACGTCCATCTCCAGCACCTCGGCCCCGGTGGCCTCCCAGAGCGCGCGCACCCTGGCCGTCGCGGCCGGGTGGGTATCGGGTTCGGGCGTGAGGATCACCTTGTGGCGGGCATAGAGCCAGGCATCGGCGGCAGCGACCCCGCTCTTCTCCGAGCCGGCAATGGGGTGGCCGAGCACCAGGTTAGCCGGCATGCGACCGAAGGCGGTCATGGCCGCCTCGCGGATCGCTGCCTTGGTGCTACCCACATCGGTGACGACGACATGCGGGGCAGCGCGATCGAGGCAGGCAGCCAGGGCCTTCATCACGCCGGCCATGGCCAGCACGGGCACTGCCAGCACGACCAGCGACGCGCCCTCGATCACCGCCTCAAGACGGGGGTCGCCGCGATCGATCAGGCCCATCTCGATACCGCGGGCGATCTCGCCCGCATCGGGGTCGCAGGCGACGATCTCGGTGCGCTCCAACGACCTGCTCTCACCGGCGTCACCGCTGTCGCACCGAACGACACCGGCCGCGCGCAGGGCGGCGGCAAGCGACCCGCCGATCAGCCCCAGGCCAACGATCAGGATGCGCGACTCACGCAGCTCCACTGCCATGCCTAGAGGACGCCCACCGGGTAGGAGCCCAGCACCTTCACCTCGGCGGCGCGCAGCTGAACCTCCTCCAGCATGGCCGCGACACGCGGCTCCTCGCGGTGCCCCTTGAAGTCGATGAAGAACACGTAGTTCCACACGCCGGTGCGCGACGGGCGGGTCTCGAGGCGCGTCATGTCGATCTGGTGGCGATGGAAGGGCTCGAGCAGGTCGTGCAGGGCCCCCGGCTGGTTGCGCATCGCGACCACCAGCGAGGTCTTGTCCTCGCCGGAGATGGGCACGTCCTGGTTGCCGATGATCAGGAAACGCGTGGAGTTGTCCGGGCGGTCCTCGATCTTCTCGGCCAGCTTGGCCAGCCCGTAGAGCTTGGCGGCCATGTCGCCGGCGATGGCCGCGCTGTGCCACTCGGTCTTGACCAGGCGGGCGGCCTCGGCATTGGAGGAGACCGGCACCCGCTCGGCCTGGGGAAAGTGGGCATCGAGCCACTTGCGGCACTGAGCGAAGGACTGCGGGTGGGAGTAGATCCGCGAGACCTTGTCGCGACGGGTCGTCTCGGCCACCAGCAGGTGATGGTGGATGCGCAGCACCACCTCGCCGCAGATGCGAAGCCCGGAATCCATGAAGGAGTCGAGGGTGTGATTGATCACGCCCTCGGTGGAGTTCTCGACCGGCACCACGCCATAGTTGACGGCGCCGGCCTCCACCTCGCGGAACACCTCGTCGATGGCGGCCATCGGCAGGCTGATCGCACTCTCGCCGAAGTGCTTGATGGCGGCCTGCTGGGTGAAGGTGCCTTCCGGCCCCAGGTAAGCGACCTTGACCGGCTGCTCCAGGGCCAGGCAGGCCGACATGATCTCGCGGAACAGCCGCGCCATCTCCTCGCTGTCCAGGGGGCCCTGGTTGAGCTCCATGATCCGGCGCAGCACCTGGGCCTCGCGCTCGGGCCGATAGAAGACCGCCCCGGGCTCATGCTCGGCCTTGATCTCGGCCACCTGCTGGGCGCAGGCCGCCCGCTCGCTGATCAGACGCAGGATGTCGTTGTCCAGGGCGTCGATGCGCTGGCGGAGCGCCTCGAGGCTGACGGTAGGCTCGGTCATGGATTATCCCCTGCGGTTCTCGAAATCGGCCATGAAGTCGATCAGTGCCTCGACGGCGGCTTCGGGCACGGCGTTGTAGAGGCTGGCCCGCATGCCCCCCACGCTGCGGTGCCCCTTGAGGTTGAGCAGCCCCGCCGTCTCGGCCTCCTCCAGGAACAGGCGGTCCAGGCGCGGGTCGGCGAGCACGAAGGGCACGTTCATCCGCGAGCGGTTGCGCAGCGTGATCGGGTTGGCATAGAGGCCGCTGCCGTCGATGGCCGCATAGAGCCGGGCCGCCTTGCGACGGTTGATGGCGTCCATGGCCGCCAGCCCGCCGATATCGCCCTTCAGCCAATCGAAGACCAGCCCCGCCAGGTACCAGCTGTAGGTCGCCGGGGTGTTGACCATCGAGCCCGCCTCGCTGAGCGCCCGGTAGCCGAAGAGGGTCGGCATGTCGCCACGGGCCTGGTCCAGCAGGTCATCGCGCACGATCACCACCACCAGGCCGGCGGGCCCGATGTTCTTCTGGGCACCGGCATAGATCACGCCGAACCGCGAGACATCCAGGGGGCCGGAGAGGATGGATGAGGACATGTCGCAGACCAGCGGCACCTCGCTGCCATCCGGCCGTCGGGCCTCGGGAATGTAGTCGAAGGCAAGCCCGCCGATGGTCTCGTTGGCGGTGTAGTGCAGGTAGGCGGCGTCGTCGGAGAGGAGGATATCCTCCTGGCGCGGCACGGCACTGTGGCCGTTCTCCTCGCTGCTGGCGGCCACATGGACGTCGCCGAACAGGTGGCGCGCCTCACTGATCGCCTTCTTGCCCCAGATGCCGGTATGCAGGAAGTTGGCCCGCCCGCCGGCGCCCAGCAGGTTGTAGGGCAGCGCGGCGAACTGCAGGCTGGCCCCGCCCTGGGTGAACAGCACCCGGTAGTTGTCGGGAATGGCCAGCAGCTCGCGCAGGTCCGCCTCGGCCTGGTCGGCGATGGCCACGAAGTCCTCGCCGCGATGGCTCATCTCCATCACCGAGAGGCCACGGCCGTGGTAGTCCAGCAGTTCGTCCCGGGCTCGCTCCAGCACGGCCGTGGGCAGCGCGGCCGGGCCGGCACAGAAGTTGTAGTGACGTGTCATCAGCGTTGCGTGTCCTTATTCCTGGTCTGGCTCACCGCCGGCATCTTCCGCACCGGCCGCCGGCGTCTCATCGTCGGATGACATCTCGCCGGTCTCGTGTCCAGTCTCTTCTGACTCGTCATGAGCCGCCTCCACGGCGTCCTCGGGCTCGTCGATCCGCACGGTCTTGACCAGCTTCTCGTCGTTGCCCAGGCGGATCAACATCACGCCCTGGGTGTTGCGCGAGGTGATCGAGACCTCGTCGACCCGGGTCCGCACCAGGGTGCCGCGATCGGTGATCAGCATCATCTCGTCGGTCGAGTAGACCTGCATGGCGGCCACCAGCGCGCCGTTGCGCTCGCTGGTCTGCATGGCGATCACCCCCTGGCCGCCGCGCCCACGCAGCGGGAACTCCTCGAGGCGGGTGCGCTTGCCGAAGCCGTTCTCGCTGGCGGTGAGGATATAGATCTGGCCGCCGTTGCCGTTCTCGATGCTCGCACCCTCCTCGGCCTCGGCCTCGACGTCGGCCTCGGCATCGATCTGCTGGCTCTGCGGAATGATCAGGCTGATCACCTCGGCATCACCCAGCAGGCGCATGCCGCGCACGCCGCGGGCGGTGCGGCCCATGGCGCGCACGTTGGACTCCTCGAAGCGGATCGCCTTGCCGTTGGAGGAGAGCAGCATGACGTGATCGCTGCCCGTGGTGATGGCCGCACCCACCAGGCGGTCGCCCTCCTCGAGGTCGATGGCGATCAGGCCCACGCTGCGCGGCCGCGAGAACTGCTCGAGGCTGGTACGCTTGACGGTGCCGCGCTCGGTGGCGAAGAAGATGTAGCTCTCCGGGTCGTAGTCGCGCACCGGCAGGATGGCGTTGATCGCCTCACCCTCGTCCAGCGGCAGCAGGTTGACCAGCGGCTTGCCCCGCGAGCCGCGGCTGGCGACGGGCATCTCGTAGACCTTGAGCCAATAGACCTTGCCGCGATTGGAGAACAGCAGCACGGTATCGTGGGTCGAGGCCACCAGCAGGTGCTCGATGACGTCCTCGTCCTTCATCGCCGTGGCCGACTTGCCGCGTCCACCTCGGCGCTGGGCCTGGTAATCGGAGAGCGGCTGGGTCTTGGCGTAGCCGGTGCGCGACACGGTGACCACCATGTCCTCCTCGGCGATCAGGTCCTCGAGGCGCAGGTCCAGGTGACTGGCCTGGATCTCGGTCTTGCGCGGGTTGCCGAACTGATCACGCACGGCGATCAGCTCCTCGCGGATCACCTCGAGCAGCCGCTCGGCGGAGGCCAGAATGGCGGTGAGCTCGGCGATCTTCTCGAGGATCGAGAGGTACTCGTCGAGGAGCTTCTCGGTCTCGAGCCCGGTCAGGCGATGCAGGCGCAGCTCGAGGATGGCCTGGGCCTGGGCCGGCGACAGGCGATACTCGCTGCCGGCCTGACTGAGGCCGAAGCCCTCCTCCAGCTCCTCGGGCTTGCAGGAGGTGGCCCCGGCGCGTTCGAGCATGCCGGTGACCTGCCCCGGCTGCCAGGACTTTGCCAGCAGCTTCTCCTTGGCCTCTGCCGCGTTCGGCGAGGCCTTGATCAGCTCGATCACCTCGTCGATGTTGGAGATGGCGACGGCCAGGCCCTCGAGGATGTGACCGCGTTCGCGGGCCTTCTTCAGCTCGAAGAGGGTGCGGCGGGTGACCACCTCACGCCGGTGGCGGATGAAGGCCTCGAGGATCTCCTTGAGATTGAGGATCTTCGGCTGGCCATTGTCTATGGCCACCATGTTGATGCCGAACACGGTCTGCAGCTGGGTCTGGGCGAAGAGGTTGTTGACCACCACCTCGCCGGACTCGCCGCGCTTGACCTCGATCACCACCCGCAGGCCATCCTTGTCGGACTCGTCGCGCAGTTCGGCGATGCCCTCGATCTTCTTCTCCTTGACCAGCTCGGCGATCTTCTCGATCAGCCGCGCCTTGTTCACCTGGTAGGGAAGCTCGTTGACGATGATGTGGTCGCGGCCGGTCTTGTCGTCATGCTCGATGGTGTGGCAGGCCCGCACGTAGATGCGCCCGCGACCGGTGCGATAGGCCTCGAGAATACCGGCGCGACCGTTGATGATGCCGCCGGTGGGAAAGTCCGGGCCGGGCACATGTTCCATCAGGTCGTCGACGGTGAGGGTGTAGTCGTCGATCAGCGCCAGACAGGCGTTGATGATCTCGCCCATGTTGTGGGGCGGTATGTTGGTCGCCATGCCCACGGCGATGCCCGACGAGCCATTGATCAGCAGGTTGGGAACCTTGGTGGGCAGCACCTCGGGGATGCGCTCGGTACCGTCGTAGTTGTCGACCCAGTCGACGGTGTCCTTCTCCAGGTCGGCCAGCAGCTCGTGGGCCAGCCGGGCCATGCGCACCTCGGTGTAACGCATGGCAGCGGCGTTGTCGCCGTCGATGGAGCCGAAGTTGCCCTGGCCGTCGACCAGCACGTGGCGCATCGAGAAGTCCTGGGCCATGCGCACGATGGTGTCGTAGACGGCGCTGTCCCCATGGGGGTGGTACTTACCGATGACATCGCCCACCACACGGGCGGACTTCTTGTACGGCTTGTTCCAGTCGTTGCCGAGCTCGTGCATGGCGAACAGCACGCGCCGGTGCACCGGCTTGAGGCCATCGCGCACGTCGGGCAGCGCACGGCCGATGATCACGCTCATCGCGTAATCGAGGTACGACTGCTTGAGCTCGTCCTCGATGTTGACTGGCAGAATCTCTCTGGCGATGTCACCCATGGGTCGTCGAATCCTTTGCACTGCAACAGGTTGGCGCGTCACGTGGCCGTGACATGGCGCGCAATATCAGCCTGGCATCATACCATCCCGGACGGTGCAAAGGGAGCTATGCAAGGGGGCTATGGCAGGACCAGTGCTGCCATGGCCTCGCGGATCTCGCCGCCGATCTCGATGGCCCGATGGGTCGCCACGTCGAGCAGTACGAAGGTGATGTCGGCACTGGCCACCGGCTTGCCGTCACGCACCCGGCGAACCTCCTGATGCATGCGGGCACGCCGCGAACCGAGCTCGGCGAGCCGGGTCAGCACCTCGAGGTCATCGCCGGCGACCGCGGCACGACGGTAGTCGATGTTGAGGTTGACCGCGACGAAGGCCACGTCGCCCTTCTGCAGGAAGGCGGCCAGCCCGGGGCGGTCGTCGAAGTACGCCCAGCGCCCCTCCTCCAGGAATTCCAGGTAGCGGGCATTGTTCACATGGCCATAACCATCCAGGTGATAGCCTCTGACACGCAGGGCGGTGCGGGAGATGCGGGGATCCATGCTGACGGCCTCCTGGGCGGGCAAAGCCTCGATTCTAGTCAGGGCGGCGGCCGATATTCAAACCATCGTTTGAACATCAGCATATCACGCCACTCACGCATGCGCTGGCACCGGCGACTCCCTTTGGCCATAATGTGCCCCTTTTCTCTCGGGAAATGCTCCATGTGGTTCAAGCACTTGCACCTCTACCGCCTGCACGACGCCCCTGAGCTGGACGCCGCCAGCCTGGAAACCGCCTTGGGCGAGCAGGCCTTCCGCCCCCTGGGGGGCAGCGAAGCGCGTCGCCTGGGCTGGTCCGCGCCGGCCGGCCGGGCCGGGACGCAGCTGCTGCACGAGCTGCAGGGCCAGCGCCTGATGACCGCCCTGCGCCAGGAACGCATCCTGCCCGCCTCGGTGGTCCGCGAGGAGGTCGAGGAGCGCAGCGAGGCGATCGAGATCAGCGAGAGCCGCAAGCTGCGCCGCCAGGAGAAGCTGGCGATCAAGGAGCAGGTCTACGAGGAGCTCCTGCCCCGCGCCTTCGTGCGCAGCCAGAAGGTCGACCTGTGGTGGGACAGTCGCCGCCAGCTGATCGCCGTCAATGCCAGCTCCCGCAAGCGTGCCGAGGAACTCCTCGACCTGCTGCGCGAGACCCTGGGCAGCCTCAAGGTGACCCCGCTGGCCAGCCAGACGCTACCCATGCGGGCCATGACCACCTGGCTCGGCGACCCGGGGTCGCGGCCCGCCGACCTGGTGCTCGGCGACCAGGTGGAGCTCAAGGCGAAGGGCGACGACGGCGTGCTGCGTGCCCGCCAGGTCGACCTCGACAGCGACGAGATCCAGCAGCTGCTGGAGAGCGGTCGCCAGGCCAGCAAGCTGGCACTGTCGATCGAGGGCCGGCTAAGCTTCGTGCTGCATGACGACCTGGCGATCAAGGCGCTGCGCTTCGACGACGCCCTGATCGACGAGGCCTCCCAGGCCGACGATGGCGATGATGCCCTGGTACGCCTGGAGACCGACTTCATCCTGATGACCCAGGCGCTGGCCGAGAACATCGAGCGCCTGATCGAGTGGCTGGGCGGCGAGGCCGGCACCGCCGGTGACGCCCGCAGCGCCTGATCGCTTCCGACCACAGCCTGGTAAACATGACCGAGACTCACGACATCCCCGCATCCGATCCCTGGGCCGAGATCCGGCCCTACCAGGACGACGAGGTGGCCGAGGTCCTCGAGCGCCTGGCCCATGATGCCGAGCTGCTCGATGCCCTGACCCGTTATCGACTGCCGAGGCTCAGCCGCTTCATGCCGCGTCTCTCGCGCGCCCTGGCCAGCGTCGCCATCCGCCGCGAGGTGCGCGGCGTGACCGGCGTGAATGACTTCCAGATGCGCATTGCCAGCTATATGCAGCGCATGATCCGGACCTCCACCGATACCTTCCGGGTGGAGGGCCTCGAGTCGCTGGACCCGGACACCGCGTATCTGTTCATCGGCAACCACCGCGACATCTCACTGGACCCGGCCTTCGTCAACTACGCCCTCTACCTGGCCGGGCGTGACACCGTGCGCATCGCCATCGGCGACAACCTGCTCAAGAAGCCCTACGTCAACGACCTGATGCGTCTCAACAAGAGCTTCATCGTGCCGCGCAGCGCCCGAGGCAAGCGCGCCATGCTGGCCGCCTACCAGAACCTCTCCGCCTACATTCGCCACTCCATCCTCGAGGACAACCACTCCATCTGGATGGCCCAGCGCGAGGGACGCGCCAAGAATGGCATCGACCGAACCGATCCGGCGATCGTCAAGATGCTGACCATGGCCCGGCGCGGCCGTGAGCGCCAGGCGAGCATCGGCGAGGCCATTGCCGAGCTGCGCCTGGTGCCGGTGTCGATCAGCTACGAGTACGACCCCTGCGACCTGCAGAAGGCCAGGGAGTTGCACGCCATGCAGACCAGCGGCAACTACGAGAAGAGCGAGTTCGAGGACATCAGCTCCATCGTCGCCGGCATTACCGGCCACAAGGGCCGCGTGCAGCTCACCTTCGGCACCCCGCTCACGGCGGCGTTCGACGACCCCGAAGCCGTGGCCGCCGAGATCGACCGCCAGGTGCTCGCCGGCTACCACCTCTTCCCCAGCCACTTCCTGGCCCTGGAGGCCCTGGGCGAGGCCCCGGAGCTGCTCGACCTGAGCGAGGTCAGCGACGCCGATCGCGCCCGCTTCCAGGCGCGCCTGCAGGAAGTGCCCGACGACCTTCGCCACTGGTGGCTGACCCAGTACGCCAACCCGGTGCTCAACAAGGCGGAGCGCTGCCGTTGAGGGGCGAAGCATGATGCATGAGACGCCCGGCGTAAGCGGTCAGGCGACGAACCGGCAGGGGGCGGCCGCAGACCGCGCCGCCCAGACCCGCGAGGCCCACAAGGTCACGCTGATCGGCGCCGTCATCGACTTCGTGGTCGGCGTGGCCAAGATGGTCGCCGGCTTCGTCGTGGGCTCGGCGGCGCTGGTGGCCGACGGCATCCACTCCTTCTCGGACATCCTGACGGACCTGTTCGTCGTCGCCGCCACCCACTTCGGCCGCCAGGAGCCCGACAGCAACCACCCCTACGGCCACGGCCGCATCGAGACCCTGGCCACCCTGTGGCTGGGCAGCGTGCTGATCTTCGTCGCCGGAGGCATCGCCTGGGCGAGCATCACCCGGCTGGTGGGGGGGGAGGCAGTGCCCGCACCGGGCCTGTGGGCCATCGCCATCGCCGTGGCGGCCCTGCTCGCCAAGGAGTGGATCTTCCGCTACACCCTGCGCGTGGCCAGGCGGGTCAATTCGCGGCTGCTCGAGGCCAACGCCTGGCACTCCCGCTCCGATGCCCTTTCCACGGTGGTGGTACTGGTAGGCCTGGTGGCGGCCCAATTCGGGGTCGGCTGGATGGATGCCGTGGCCGCCATCGTGGTAGGCCTGATGGTCGGGCAGGTCGGCGGACGCCTGCTGTGGGAGTCCAGCCAGGAGCTGATCGACACGGCGCTGCCCCGCGCCCAGCGCGACCGCATGCAGGACATCGCCGAGCGCGTCCCCCACGTCAACGGGGTGCACGACCTGCGGACCCGCAAGCTGGGCAGCGATGTGGTCCTCGACCTGCACATCGTGGTGCCGCCGCGAGTCACCGTCTCCGAGGCCCACGAGATCGGCAACGAGGTGAGTCGCCGCCTTCGCGAGGCCTTCCCGGAGCTCGCCGACGTGACCTTCCACATCGACCCCGAGGACGATTCCGGCGAACTCGAGCACAGCCTGCGCCCCGGCCTGCCGCTGCGCAGCGACGTGGTGGAGCTCCTCGATGGTGCCTGGCACGGGCTGCCGATCTGGCATACTCGGGTCGCGCTGGACCTCCACTACCTGGACAACCAGGTGGATGTCTCCCTCTACATCAATGCGCTGCCTGACGGCCAGACCCTAGAGGATGCGGCCGGTGAACTGCGCCGGGCCGCACGGGAGCTCGACTGGGTAGGCCGGCTGCGGATCTGGCTGGGCCCCGGCAAGGGCTGAGTCGCTCGACATCACGTTCCTCACCCCCTCGCATTAAGGGTCTACGCCCCCTAGACTTGAGCAAACGCTCATTCAGGCCCGCTGCATGCCGCCCTCCTCCCGGACACTCGAATCGCCCGGGCGCCGCCGTTTCCTGGCGGGGCTAGGCGGCCTGTCGCTGGTCCTCGGCCTGGGGCTGCGCCCCTCCTCGGTGGTGGCCAACCTCTCGCCGGAACGCCTGCGCCGGAGCATGCAGGCCCAGTATGGCGAGCGCGGGATGGCGAGCCTCGAGGCGTGGTTCGCGCTGCTCGACCGGCTGCGCCCTGCCGACCTGGAGACCCGCCTGCGCGAGGTCAACGCCTTCTTCAACCGGCGGGTCCGCTGGCTCGACGATATCGACATCTGGGGCCAGGAAGACTACTGGGCCACGCCGCTGGAGACCCTGGGCCGCGGCCAGGGGGACTGCGAGGATTTCTCCATTGCCAAGTACATCACCCTCAAGGAACTGGGGGTACCCGGCGACGAGTTGCGCATGATCTATGTCCGTGCACGCATCGGTCGCAGCGGCATCACACAGGCGCATATGGTGCTGGGCTACTACGAGACCCCCGCGGCGGACCCGCTGGTGCTCGATAATCTGGTGCCATCGATCACCCGTGGCTCCCTGCGCGACGACCTGGACCCGCTGTTCAGCTTCAACAGCAGCGGCCTCTGGGCCGGCGGCTCCACTCGGTCGCGCGCAGACCCGGTGGCACGACTGTCGCGCTGGCGACGCGTGATCGGCCGCATGCAGGAGCAGGGATTCATTCAAGGGGGGTAACGAGATGTCGCTCATCAAGCAGCTCTGGCTGGCCATCGTGGTACTGCTGCTGCTCGCCTTCGGCGGCAGCCTGTTCATCGGGGTCAGCTCCAGCCGGGCCTATATCGAGCAGGAAGTCCGTATCAAGAATGCCGACAACGCCAACGCCCTGGCATTGACCATGAGCCAGATGCAGAAGGACCCGGTGACCCTGGAGCTGCTGGTGGCCGCCCAGTTCGATACCGGCCACTACCGGCGGGTAGAGCTGCGCGACCCACAGGGCGAGATCATCGAGCAGCGCCGCGCCGGCGAGGCCATCGAGGACGTACCGGCCTGGTTCGTCGAGCTGGTCCGCTTCGAGGTGCCCCCGGGGCAGGCCGTGGTCCAGGACGGCTGGCGACAGTTCGGCACCCTTACCCTCGAGAGCCAACACAGCTTTGCCTATCGCTCGTTGTGGCGCAGCAGCCTGGAACTGGTCGGCTGGTTCGCCCTGGCCGCCGCCCTCAGCCTGATGCTGGCCTGGTGGATCGTGCGGACCATCCGCCGCCCGCTGCGCAACGTGGTCGAACAGGCCCTGCACATCGGCGAGCGGCGCTTCACCACCATTCCCGCCCCGCGCACGCGGGAGTTGCGCGAGGTGGTGGTGGCCATGAACCAGCTCTCCGCCGCCGTCCGGGACATGCTCGGCGAGGAGAGCCAGAAGCTCGACCTCCTGCGCCGGCGACTGCAGCACGACGGCGTGACCGGCGTCCTGAAGCGCGAGGCCTTCCTCGCCCAGTTGCAGATCCACCTTGAGAGCCAGGATTCACGGGCAAGCGGCACGCTCGCCCTGGTACGCCTCGCCCGCCTGGCCGAGGTCAACGAACTTCTCGGTCATGTCGACACCGATACCCTGCTGCATGCGCTGGCCAACGGCCTGGACCAGTTCGGCAAGGTCCGCGGCGGGGGTGTCGTGGGCCGCCTCAACGGCAGTGACTTCGCCCTGCTGCTGCCCGGCGCCCATGACCTGGAGCAGCTGCGTCATGAGCTCGGCAAGCGTCTCGCCTCCCTGAGAGATCAGAGCCGAGTGCCCCTCGGCCTGCCCGCGGCGCTGGTCGATTACGCCCAGGGCGACCAGCGCAGCGTGCTGCTGGCCAGCCTCGACGGCGCCCTCTCGGCCGCCGAGACCCGCGGTGACCAGAGCCTGGTCATCGCCCAAGGCCCCCAGCGCCGCAGCCTGTTCACCAGCCATGGCGCCTGGCGCCGCGCCCTCCAGGAGGCGATGGCCAAGGGCATCTACCTGGCCCACTATCCGGTGTTGGATGGCAAGGGCGAGCTCCTGCACTTCGAGAGTCCCTCGCGGCTGCGTCTGAACAGCGAGTGGCAGCCCGCCGGGGTCTTCATGCCCTGGATCTCGCGGCTCGAGCTCGACAGCCAGCTCGACCTGGCGGTGATCGACGAGGCCGTGCGCGACATCACCCAGCGCGGCAAGCCGCTGGGCATCAACCTCTCGGCCGCCTCCATACAGGATGCCCGCTTCGTCATGGAGCTCCAGGCACGGCTCAGGGCCCGACCTGACGTCGCCAAGCGGCTCTGGCTGGAGATCCCGGAATCCCTGGCGATCCATGACCTGGCCAGCTTCCGCAGCCTCTGCCACGCCCTGCAGCCGCTCGGCTGCCGGATCGGCCTGGAGCATGTCGGCGCCGAATTCACCCGCATCGCCGACCTGCAGGACCTGGGGCTCGCCTACCTCAAGATTGACAGGACGCTGATCAAGGAGGTCGACAAGATTGCGGAGCAACAGACCATCCTGCGCGGCATGGCCACGCTCTGCCATTCGCTGGGGATACTGGCCATCGGCGAGGGAGTCGAGAACCGCGAGGAGGCGCTCATGCTCTTCGAGCTGGGCCTGGACGGCGCCACCGGCCCCGGCATCCGGCAGCACGACAAGCCCACGAGCTGACACGACACGGGCCGACACTCAGGAGAATGCCGGCCCGCATCATCAGGTCACCACGGGACTTGCTCGAGCTAGATCACCCCGCTCTCCTCGTCGCTGCCGGACACCAGCTGCAGGCCATTCAGGCGGCGACGCAACGACTGGCGCTCCATCACCTTCTCCTGGGCGGCTGGAGGCAGGTCGGTGAAGCTGATCACCCCCTTGTCCATCAGCACCTCGATCACGTCCTCGAGCACCCGCACGAAGGCCAGGTCCGAGGCCTGGAAACGCGCCGCGCCCTTGCCCACCTCGCCATCCATCAGGAAGGCCAGCAGCTCCGGGGAGTCCGCCGGCAGGTACTCGCTGCACGCCGACGTCTCCTCGCGACTGACCAGCTCGATATGACCTTCACCGTCGCGCTTGATGTACATGACTAGCTCCTGGAACGTCGTGCCCCGCAGCGTAAAGTGGCGGCGTTGAAAGTGACAAACCATCGCCCGGCCATGGCCGAACGATGGGATTGGAGGATAGCCTTTTACTCGATATTGAGTTGGCCTTCGGCGATGAGGGATTCAAGGAAGTCGTTGGAATCAATCCCCTCCATGCTTACACCATTCAAGGCAATGATCTGATCCGACTCAGCTGAACTGAAGCCGTCCCCGAAAGCGCCACTGGTGCTGACGTGTAGTAGGGTATTGCCCTGGCCGTCGTCTTCGGCATGCAGGTAGTTCGCGAAGTCCGATACGGTATCAGATCCCTGAAGCAGGTCACTCAGCTGCAGGACATCCCCTTCGCTGACCTCATTGAAGTTGAAGTCAGTAACCAGATCAACGGCCGGTGAACCGGCTGTTCCCTGGTCACCACCGTCGTCAGCGAAGCTCCAGGCAAAGGTGTCGGCGCCCAGGCCACCAGCCAGCACATCATCGCCCTGTCCGCCAGTCAGGGTATCGTCACCCTCGAGACCGAACAGGCTATCATCCCCGCTGGTCCCCGAGAGGTTATTACCCTGAGCATCACCCACGATACTTTCCGAATCAGGATAGACGGTGATGGCGACCTGACTATCGAGGCTATCGCCATCGGCATCCGAACCAGTGACTGGCAGCTCGAAGGTGACCGGATCAAAGGTCGGCTCTTCCCCATAGCTGAACTCCCCAAGCTTGAAGCTGGTATCAGCACCGCCATCCAGTTCGACACCCTCGATCTCAACGGCATTGAAGGCTTCAGGGTCAAGATTGTCGTCGACACTGACGATCTCGAAGGTCCAGCCATCCTGAAGCGCCTCGACCAGGACAGAGCCATCACTGTTGGTGGTGACATGCCCCGTCTGCTCAACACCGTTCTCGTCGTAGATCTTGACCTCTTCGGCGGTCAAGATCAGTTGCCCTTCACCGCCGGGACCCGAGACGAGTGACGATGATTCACCACTAGCGGAATCCTCCAGACCCATGGAGTAGATCCGCAAATTGAAGCTAGCCTCTTTCTGAGCATCACCAGATACGACAATATTCTGCGAAAACACATTCGTTTGTTGATAACCGTCGAAGCTGAATGACTCCTGATTATTGGTATCATCAATCGAAAGATTTCGTACCAAGTCGTAACGCAAGACCTCGCCGCCAGACACCTCAGCACCCTTGCCAACACCAAGGATGTTGCTTGTGCTGTTTACGGTGCTCTGAATGCCATCAGCAAGGGGAAGAATCTCCGAAGATACCAGGACATCATCTGTGCCATCGGGGTCAGGAGAATTGCTGGTGCCGATGTTCAGACCCTTGAAGGGTACATTACCCCCCCCGATACCACCCAAATCGGTAACAGAGGTGATCTTGCTATCAGTCAAGATCGATCCTGAGAATACCGTGTAGGTCACGTTTCCTTCGGCATCGATGGTGGCTGTGAACCCGACATCACCACTTTCAGTGACAGCCTGGATGCTGCTTTGATCGTCGCCATTCGTGTATTTAAGGAACAAAGGCTCGTTGTTCAAGTAAAGCTGATCACCATCAACGCTAAGGAAGGCTTGCCGCCCATCCACCAGGTCAAGGTTGAATACGATATCCCCTAAACCATCCGCTCCAGCAAGGAAGTTCAGGGACTGAGTAACGGTTTGTTCTGTCGGAGCATCAGAGTTCACAGCCAGCAGCACATGACCCGATTGCGGGTAGAAACTAGCGGGCATATCGTCGTCGATCTCGACGGTGAAGCTGCTCGCCGGCGCGGTGTCCCCATCCGCGTCAGTCAGCGTCACATCAACCTCGAAAGCCAGGTTGTTTTCAAAGGCGGCAACCGGCTCACCAGCGGCGTCCACGGCCGGATGGGCCAGTGGCTGGAAAAGCTCCACCGTGTAGTCCACGCTGCCAGTGCCGGTACTGCCCAAGGCCGTCGCATACTGCACCGCGTCCAGTGTCACCGTCACTACCGTGTTGGACGGGTCGTAACCATCTTCGGTCGGCGCCGTGTCACCGGTGTAACCGAACAAGGTTCCCGTAGTGGCGTCCCAGGCGAAGCTTACCGAGTCCCCATCCACGGTGGTCAGATCATCCGTGCTGCTTGCCAGGGCAATGGCCTGCAGAGCGTCGAAGCCGGTGTCGAAACTGAAGGTACCAGTCAGCACCTGACTATCGTCACCGTTGGCCACGTCGGCGAGCCCCACTTCCAGGTTGTCCTCATCCACCAGCGTATCGGTCACGGAGATCATCGCGGGCGTGGAGTCCGCGGCGATGCTCAGCGTCACCGTGGCCGTGGCGGTGTCGCCATCCGCGTCGGTGAGGGTGTAGCTGAAGCTGTCGCTGCCCTCGGCGCCGGGATTGGCGGTGTAGGTGAAGGTGCCGTCACCGTTGTAGGTCACCGTACCTTGGGTAGGCGCGGTGGCCACGGCGACGCCGCTCTGCAAGTCGACGCCGTCGGCGCCCGCGGTGTCATTGGCGAAGACGTCGATGTCGACGCTGCCGTCCTCATCCACCTCGTCTGTCACGGTGTCATCGGCAGCCACCGGACCATCATCAAGGAAGGTGACCGTGAAGGTGTCCTGCGCCGGATCCCCCTCGTTGTCGGTGATGTCCGCCGTCACGGTGACCACGACCGCGTCGTTCGGATCACTGGCGTCCGGATGCGTCATCGCCTGCAGCTGGGTCACGGTGTAGGTGCCGTCATCATTGACGACGATCTGCCAGTCACCGTTGTCCGCCGCCAGGGTGCTGGTGGCGGCATCCCAGGTGGCACCCGCCGCACTCAGGGCCAGCGTGCCGGCACTGTCGCTGCCGTAGGTGGTGGTAAACGCCTGGGTATCGGACTCGAGACCGCCCGTCTCGTCGACCGAGGCATCCGCCACGGTCACGGTCGGCGTGGAGTCCGCGGCGATGCTCAGCGTCACCG